>JAKOQS010000209.1 GCA_029778235.1 Chloroflexota bacterium
CCGTGGCCCGAGGCGGCGCAGATCATCACGAAGCAGCTCGGGCGCCCGCCCGACCAGGTCTACGCCTCGATCGAGCAGGAGCCCTTCGCCGCGGCCTCCACCGCCCAGGTCCACAAGGCGACGCTCCACGACGGCACCGAGGTCGCGGTGAAGGTCCAGCGACCCGAGATCGTGGCGATGACGAAGGCCGACCTCGGCGTCATGCAGGAGCTCTCCAAGTTCGCGGAGCGCCGCCTCGCCTTCGCCCGGGCGATCGACATCCGCGCGATCGTCACGGAGTTCGCGACCGGCGTCCTGCGGGAGCTCGACTACCGCAACGAGGCCTACCAGGCGAAGCGCCTGCAGGAGGGGATGGCGAAGTTCCCCAACGTCGGCGTGCCGAACGTGTACGGCGACCTCTCGGGCGAGCGCGTCCTCACGATGGAGTTCATCCGGGGCATCAAGATCAGCGACGTCGCGCGGCTCGAGGCGGCGGGGCTGGACCGGCAGGCCCTCGGGGTCGCGTTCATCCGGGCCCTCATCAAGCAGGTCCTCATCGACGGCTTCTTCCACGGCGATCCCCATCCGGGCAACCTGTTCGTCGTCCCCGAGACCGGGCGGATCGTGTTCATCGACTGCGGCCTCGTCGGCGAACTCGACCAGCAGCAGCGGACCGACCTGCTCGACCTCATCTACTCGCTCAAGAGCAACGACTTCGACAGCGTCGCGACCGTCGTCATCCGCCTGAGCCGCAAGACCCCCGCGTTCGACGAGAAGACGTTCCGGACGGCGCTCGACCGGCAGCTCCGCCAGTTCCTCAAGTACAGCGAGCACCCGGACATCGCGACAGGGCTCGCCTCGATGCTCTCGACCGTCTACGGCAACGGCCTGCGCCTGGACGCGAACCTCACGATGGCGATCAAGGCGATCATCCAGGCCACCGAGACCGCCGCGATCCTCGCCCCGAGCATCGACATCGCGGACGCCGCGATCGGCGAGGCGCGCGATGCCCTACTCGCGAACCTCACGACCGACAGGATCCGCGAGGTCGCCCAGGCGAAGGCGGTCGAAGTCGGCAAGGAGCTCCTGCGCCGGGCGCCCACGCTGGAGGCCGCGGCCTGGAGCTGGATCGACCAGTTCGGGAAGGGCAAGCTCGTGGTCGAGATCGACACCTCCGACCTGGGCAAGCAGCTCGCACAGATCAACTCGGCCGGACGACGCCTGTCCACCGGGATGATCGTCGTCGGTCAGCTCATCGGCACCGCGATCCTCGCGGTCGTCGCGCTCCAGCCGACGGTGGCCGAGAACCTCGGGTTCATCCCGGGGCTCGCGATCACGGCGTTCCTCGTGACGCTCGGCTACAGCTTCTACATCCTCGTCCGGGGCGAGGCTGGGGGCGGGAGGGCCGACCGGGGCGACGGCGGCTAGCGGGGCACGGCCCGCGGCGGCGCGGCGCGAGGCTGCGCGGGACCTGCGACGCGGGACGGCGGCCG
The DNA here is from genome assembly GCA_029778235.1 of Chloroflexota bacterium. Lineage (GTDB taxonomy): Bacteria > Chloroflexota > Limnocylindria > Limnocylindrales > CSP1-4 > CAIYQJ01. The sequence goes on from JAKOQS010000209.1 coordinate 1,473, forward strand.
GGCTCAGCGGCCCGCGGCGCGACGGAGGAGCGGGATGGCGAGCACCTGCGGCCGTCAGGGCGCGCAGGCGGCCCAGCGATCGACGCCCTTGAAGCGCTCGACGCGGAGGAACGCCTCGTCGAGGCGCGACTCCGGGAGTGACCCGTCTGCGACCGCCGCACCGATCGCGGCGACGATCTTCGGCAGGTCCTGTGAGGTGGACAGGAGCGGCATGTCCACGCCCGCGCGGAGGGCGAGGACGACCGCCTCGGGCACACCCCACCGTTCTGCGAGCCCGCCCATGTAGAGGTCGTCGGTCATCACGAGACCGGTGAAGCCGAGCTCCTCTCGCAGGAGCTCGATCGTCCTGTGCGAGAGCGAGGACGGACGGGAGGGGTCGATCGCATCGACCTGCAGATGACCGAGCATGATCGCGGGGATGGCCGCGTCCACCGCCGCCGCGAACGGCGGGAGCGCCCGCCGGCGAAGCGTCGCGAGCGACGCGGTGACCACGGGCAGCGTCGTGTGCGAGTCCACCGTCGTCTCGCCGTGGCCCGGGAAGTGCTTGCCGACAGCCGCGATCCCGGCGGCAACGAGTCCCTCGGCGAATGCCGCGCCCGCCCGCGCGACAGCGGCCGGATCCG
>JAKOQS010000210.1 GCA_029778235.1 Chloroflexota bacterium
GCACGGGCCGGTCGTCGTCCTGGCCGGCGCCGGCACCGGCAAGACGCGCGCGATCACCCACCGCATCGCCCACGGCGCCCGGACCGGCGCGCACGATCCGCGGCGCACGCTGGCGGTGACCTTCACCACGCGGGCCGCGGGGGAGATGCGCGGACGGCTGCGCGCCCTCGGCGTCGACGGCGTCCAGGTACGGACGTTCCACGCGGCGGCCCTGCGCCAGCTTCGCTACTTCTGGCCGCGGCTGTCGTCCGGCGCGTTCCCCGAGCTGCTGCCGAGCAAGTCCCGCCTGGTCGCTGAGGCGGCCAGCCGCTGCCGGCTGCCGACCGACACGGCCACCGTGCGGGACCTCGCGTCGGACCTGGAGTGGGCCAAGGTCAACTTCCTGTCCGGCGCGCGGCTGGCCGCGGGGGCGACCCAGGCCGGCCGGACCCTCTCCGTCGAGCCCGAGCAGCTCGCTGCCGTGCAGGAGGCGTACGAACGGGCCAAGGACGCCCGCTCGCTCCTGGACTTCGAGGACGTGCTGCTGGTGACCGCCGGCGCCCTGGGCGAACGCCCGGACATCGCCGACGAGGTGCGGTCGACGTACCGCTGGTTCACCGTGGACGAGTTCCAGGACGTCAACCCGCTGCAGCACCGGCTCCTGACCTTGTGGCTGGGAGACCGCGACGACGTGTGCGTCGTCGGTGACGCGAACCAGACGATCTACTCGTTCACGGGGGCGAGCCCGGCGTACCTGACCGGCTTCCGGGACGCGTTCGCCGATGCGACCGAGGTCCGCCTCGTCCGCTGCTACCGGTGCACGCCGCAGGTCGTCGAGCTGGCCAACCGGGTGATCGCCGCGCGCGACCGCGGGACCGCGGCGGCCGGCTCCTCGGCCGCCGAGCTGCGGCTGGTGTCGCAGCGTCCCGCCGGCGAGGCGGTCGAGGTGCGCTCGTGGGCCGACGACGTGGAGGAGGCCCAGCAGGTCGCGGCGCGCATCCGCCGCTACCTCGACGACGGCGTGCCCGGCCGGGACATCGCGGTCCTGTTCCGTGTCAACGCGCAGTCGGCCGAGCTGGAGTCGGCGCTGTCCGATCTCGGCATCGCGGCTCAGCTGCGCGGCACGGAGCGGTACTTCGAGCGGCCGGAGGTCCGCGAGGGCATCACCCGGCTGCGTGGCGCGGCACGCGCGGGTGGCGGGGGCGGCCCGCTCGCTGACGAGGTGCGCGCCGTGCTCGGCGCGGCCGGCTGGACGGCCGAGCCGCCGCGGACCACCGGGGCGGTCCGCGAGCGATGGGAGTCGCTCGCCGCGCTCGTCGCGCTGGCCGACGAGCTGCCGGGGGACCCGACCCTGTCCGACTTCGTCGCCGAGCTCGACGCGCGCGCATCGGTGTCCCACGCCCCGGTCGCCGACGCCGTGACGCTCGCGTCGATCCACTCGGCCAAGGGCCTGGAGTGGCGGGTCGTCTTCGTCGTCGGGTGCAGCGACGGGCTGCTGCCGCTGCTGTACGCGGAGACACCCGAGCAGGTGGAGGAGGAGCGGCGGCTCACGTACGTCGCGATCACCCGCGCGGCCGACCGCCTGCACCTGTCGTGGGCGCGGTCTCGTCAGCCCGGCGGTCGGGCCACCCGCAACGTGAGCCGGTTCCTCGCCGCCCTCCCGTCCGTCGGCGGCGGTCCTGCTCCGGCGGGCGGCGTCAGCCGGCGCGGCAGCGGCAAGCAGCGCAGCGAACGGTCGCGTACCGGGCCTGCGACGTGCCGCGTGTGCCGCAAGGCGCTCGTCACCCCGCCCGAGCGAACCCTGGGCCGGTGCCAGACCTGCCCGAGCGACATCGAC
>JAKOQS010000211.1 GCA_029778235.1 Chloroflexota bacterium
CCGGCCTGTACGCCGTGCTGGCGGCCGTCATCGCCCCACTCTTCCTGCCCGAGCGGCTGTCCGCCCGCTCGATCTCGGGCCTGGGCCTGGCGCTGGTCGGCACTGCGCTCCTCGCCGAGCTCGACCCCGCGGGCGCGGACGCCGGGGGGATGGCGTGGGGCCTGCTCGCGGCCGTCTCGTTCGCCGTCTACCTGGTGCTCGCGCGCCGGTGGTCGGCGCGCTACCGGCTCGATGGCGTGGACGTCGCGCTCGCCGCGGGCTCGCTCTCGGCGGTGGTCCTGGGCGGGTTCGTCCTCGTGGTCGACCCGGCATCGCTGTGGCCGAGTTCCCTCTCGCTCGAGCCGCTCCTGGCGATCTGCTGGATGGCGGTCGTCGCAGCGCTCGGTCCGGTGCTCATGGTCGCGAGCGTCCGGCTCATCCCCGCCGCGCGGTCGGCCGCGTTCCTGCTCCTCAACCCGATCACGGCGACGATCCTCGCCGCCGTGCTCCTCGCCGAGCGGCCCGCCCCGCTCCAGCTGCTCGGCGGCCTCCTGGTGCTCCTGGGGATCGCGGTGGCGACGAGCCCGGCGAGTGCGTGGAGCCGAGTGCCGACTCGCCTGCGATCGACCCGCCCCGCCGACTGACCCGGCCCGCGCCGCGGCCCGTCCCGCACCCGGTGCCTGCCTCGGGGGATCAGACGTGGATGACGGACAGGCCCGGCACCTCCACGTAGTCGTCGTCCTGGGTGACGACCGGCACGCCCAGGGCGAGCGCGGTCGCGGCGATCCACGAGTCGTTGACGGCCATCCGCAGGCCCGCGTCGCGCAGCGAGACCCGGAGGCGTGCCCACGCGCTCGCCACCTCTTCGTCCACCGGCACGGGCTCCAGGATGAGCGCGGCCGTGAGCGTCGCGAGGCGTCGGTCCCGCGTCGCGAGGTCCGTGGCCGCGAGGACGCCCGCGCGGAGCTCGCCGATGGTGACGACCGAGACGGCGAGGCGATCGGGCAGGGCGTCGACGCGCACGGGCCGGCCCGACTCGCGGGCGATGAAGACGCTGGTGTCCGCGAGGCCGTCGCTCATCGGGCCGTCACCGGATGGGTGCGTCGTCGGTCGTGTCGGGGGCGAGCTCGCGGAGCTCGCGGCCGAGCCCGGGGTCGGCCTGGTGGCGGAGGATCGCGCTGAGGAAGGCGTCGCGCGCCAGCCAGCGCGGGCGCGCGTGTGCGGCCGGTGGCGCGCTCGACGGCGGCGGCGGAGTCCCGACCGCCGGGTGCGGAGCGGTGGGCACGTCCGCAGGCCCGCCCCCGAGCGCTGCCGGGGCCTCGGAAGCCCGGTGCCCGGCCGTGACCACGTCGATGCCGGCTCGGATGAGCCGTGCCTCGCTCCGGCCCTCGGCGGCTGCGGCCCGCGCGAGCGCGGCCTTCTGCTCGGCCGTGAGGTAGACGGTGGTCTTCTCCATGCCACCCATGATGCCATACATGGGTGGCGTATCTCGATCCCCCGAATGCGCCGGCAAGCCGGACCCCCGGACTGGATCAGCGGCCGGGCTCGGCCAGCGCCGGATCGGTCGGTCGGGGACTCCGCACCGGCGATCCGTGGCCCGGGAGGACCAGGCTCGGCCCGAGGGCGACGATCGACCGGGCCGACGCGCGCGCCTGCGCGGGATCCAGGCTGAGCCCGGGGTCCGGGCCACGGAGCCGGCCGTGCCCGTCGCCGAGGAGAGCGTCGCCCGTGATGACGACCCCGTCGCCGCGGCGGAGGGCGATGCTGCCCGCGGTGTGGCCCGGGACGTCCACGACCTCCCATCCACCGACCCCGTCGCCCGTCCGCAGCACCAGGTCGGGCTCGATCGCGTGGATCCGCAGGATCGCCAGGATCAGCCGCATCGCGCGCCGGCCCCTCGCCGGCAGCCCGTGCCCCGCGAGCACTGGCGCGTCGAACGCGCCGATCGCCACCGGGGCGCCGGTCGCGCGCTGGAGCGCCGCGGCGCTGCCGATGTGGTCGGGGTGCCAGTGCGTGAGGACGATCACGCGGACGTCGCGCGGGCCGCGGTCGAGCCGCTCGATCGCGCGGAGGATCCGACCCGCGTTGCCGGGCATCCCGGTGTCGACGACCAGCACGCCGTCCTCGCCGAGGCAGAGGTAGGCGTTGCCGACGCGCGTCCCCTCGACCTTCTCGACCCCGTCGGCGACCCGCATGCGGCGAGTATCCCCGCCTCGGGTCATCCGGGTCGAGCGCGGGAGTCGGGCATACGGGTCACCTGGATCAATGGGTTGACAGGCATACTAACGCGATATATCGTGATGTCGCGCCGATGCTGCGCAACAGCGTAGATCGCGCGCGAAAGCACGGAGGAACACGACACGTGTTCGACGACTTCCGGTCGCCCAGGATGGACGACCGACCGGCGGGAGGGCACGCACGCTCCCGCCATCACCACGCCGACGACCGCGGCCCGGGCGCGTTCGGCGATCCTCGCGCTCGCAGGCCGCGCCACCGGCGCGGCCCCGGGTGGGGCTGGCCCGGCGGGCCCGGCTGGGGACGCGGGCGGATGGCCCGGCGCGGCGACATCCGCGTGGCGATCCTCGCGGTCCTCGCGGACCAGCCGATGCACGGCTACCAGGTGATCGGCGAGCTCGAGGCGCGGAGCGGTGGCCGCTGGCGCCCGAGCGCGGGCTCCATCTACCCGACGCTCGCGCAGCTGGAGGACGAGGGCCTTGTCCGGAGCGAGCAGGTCGA
>JAKOQS010000212.1 GCA_029778235.1 Chloroflexota bacterium
CGAGAGCGGCACGCGCCCGAGGTCGTACCCCCGCGTGACGATCGCGCCGACCGCCGGGCCGGCCCCGCGCCCGCCGCCGGCGGCCCTCGGCCCGAGCGTGGCCACCGCGTACGCGCCGGCGGGGGCCCCGGTGCCCGCCACGACGAGAGCGACGAGGATCGCGGCCGCGAGCGGCAGGGCGCGCGACCTCGCGCCGGTGCGCGACCGCTCGCGTGTGCCGGGCCGCCCCCGTCCGGCTCGCGGAGAGCCGACCGCTCGCGGCGGGCCGGCGGCAGCGTCGCCCCGCCTCACGGAGCAGCCTCCGGCCGGGCGACCCACGTCCCGCCCAGGGTCGCGAGGACGAACCCGCCGCCCGGGACGGCAGCGACCCTCGTCGTGCTCCGCGCCCACGGCCGGTCGCGGTCCGCGGCCGTGAGGCCAGCCGCGGCCGGCCGCCACGTCAGGCCGGCATCCGCCGACGCCAGCACGCTGGACCCCGTCGCCAGGATGGCGAGGCCGGTGACCGGGTCCCACGCGACCGACGCGGATGCGCGCGTGGACGCGGTCCTCCGCCACGTCCGGCCGCCGTCCGCGGACCGCCAGAGGCCTCGTCGGTCGGTCGCGGCGAGGAGGACGCGGCCGTCCGCGGACGCCGTCGCGAGCGAGAGGATCGATCGGCCGTCCAGCCCGACGGGCCGCCACTCGTCGATCCCCCGCGCCAGGCGCCAGACGCCCCGCGTCTCCAGTCCCGCCAGGAGGGAGCCGTCGGCGAGGCGGACCAGCGTCCGGGCCGCCGCGTCGGGGAGCCCGATGCCGAGGCGAGCCCAGGCCGGCGCCGTCACGTCCCGTTCGAAGATCCCCGCATCGCCGGCAGCCACGACGCGGCCGCTCTCGGCCCGTCCCGGCAGGATCGCCCACGCCGGGGCCCGTGGCAGGCCCCGAGACCAGTCCGCCCACGTGGCGCCCCCGTCGTCGGAGCGCAGGACGCCCGCGCCATAGGTCGTCGCGTACACGATCTCCGGGCCGGCCCCTTCCTCGTCGGGATCGGGCCTGCCGGGTCCGGCGGGGTCGCTGGGCGCGGGGCTCGGAGCACCCGGTGGGCCCGCACCGGGCGGGGCGACGGCGAGGTCGGTGGCGATGGCGTCCGCGCGCGTCGTCTCCCATCGGCGCTCGGCCCGCAGGACGATGCCGTCGGCGGCGCCGACAAGGTGCGTCCCTTCGGCGTCCACCAGCGCCGCGTACGCCGCGATGCCAGCGGCATCGGGCCCGGGAAGCTCCGTCCACGTCCGGCCGCCGTCGTCGGTGGCGAAGAACGCGAGACCGTGGATGCGCCAGCCGCGCGCCCGGGCGCCAGGGTCGATCGCCACGCGGTCGCTCGCCGCGACGCTCGGCTCGCCCAGTCCGCCGTCCCACGCGGCCCATTCCTCGCCGCCGTCCGTGGAGCGGAAGACACCCCGCGGGCCGGAGGCCCACGCCACGGGCGGATCGTCCGTGCTGAACGCGATCACGTCGATGCCGCCGTCCTCCGGCCCCGGGAGCGACGACGTCCCGACGCGCGCCCACGTGAGACCTCCGTCCACGCTCCGCACGACGCCGCCGAAGCCCGCGCCGATCACGAGCGACGGGTCGCCCGGCGCGACGAACGGCCGCCCACATGGGAGCGCCTCGCTGCCGATGCAGGCCGCCTGCCAGGTCAGGCCCGCGTCGCCCGTGCGCCAGATCGCGCCGGTCGTGGCCGCGAACGCGACGCCGGGCTCGGTCCCGGCCGCGAGGCCGCCGACGACGATCCCGCCGATGTCGGGGTCGACGGCGATGCCGCGGACGCCGGACGTGAAGGTCCGGCCGCCGTCCTCGCTCCGCAGGATCCCCGCGGTCGCATCGGCGGCCAGCAGCACGGGTTCGCCCCCGCGGACCGGCACGGCGACCATGTCGAAGACGATCCGCCCGGCGAGCCCGTCACCCGGCACCGGGGCCCACGTCGCGCCTGCGTCCGCCGAGACGTGCAGGATCGGGCCGGCCACCTCGTTCGCCTCGGCGTCGCCCGCCAGTGCGATCGACGGCGCGCCGGTCACCGCGAGCCAGGCGCGATCGCGCTCGGTCGCGAGGACCGCGAGGACCGACGAGCCGGGGCCGGCGTCCGCGGCCCGGGCGGGCAGGCCCGCCGGCGCCGCCCACGTCCGGCCGCCGTCGCTGCTCCGGCGCACGCCGAGCGGGCCCTGCGCCAGGAGCGACGTGACCATCGAGCCGAGGGGCGTGACGGCCTCCATGATCGTCCGGGTCGGCCCGTCCGGCCGCCACGGACCGAGCGCCGCCGTGGGCCCCGATCCTGCGGCCGGGCCCGCCGCGACGACCGCCCCCGCCGCGTCGACCGGACCCCCCGCGGCCGCCGGACCCGCCGCGATGGCCGCGACCGTCACGGCGCAGAGCGCGGCGACGACCCCCATCCAGCCGTGCGCGACGGCGCGTCGGGACTTCGACGGCCCCCGCGGCCCTCGCGCGCCTCGCGGCCATCGGCGACTCACCCGCGGGCCCCCCGCCCACCCAGGCCCGCGGCCGCAGCCGCGTCGAGCAGCCACGTGGCGCCTGCGCGGCGCGCCCGCTGCGCGGGCAATGACCGCTCCTCACGTGGCCCCCCGAGGATGCGCGCCACCACATCGGCCTTCGCGGCCCCGTGCGCGATCGCGAGGAGGACCGGGGCCGCGTCGAGGACGAGGGGCGTGCACGTCACCCGGGCCACATGGGGGCCCACGTGGGACGGAGCGGGGACCGCGAGTGTCCACCCCATCGCGTCGAACGCGGGGCTGCTCGGGAAGACCGACAGCAGGTGCCCGTCGGGCCCGATCCCCACCAGGACGACGTCGAAGACGGGCCGGCCCGCCGCGTCGATCGGAAGGGTCGCGCGCATCTGGTCGGCGTACGCGGCGGCGCAGTCCGCGGCCGTGCCGCCGGCGGCCAGCACCGCGTCCACCGGCCAGGGGTGCACGTTCGGGTGGGGGAGCGGTGAGCCGGGTCCGCCGTCGCGCCCGAACAGCACCGCGTCGACGGGACCGACGTTCGAGTCCGCGTGGTGGCGGGCGACGAACCGGTCGTCGCCGAACCAGAGGTGGAGGTCCGCCCACGGGACGGCCGAGCGAAGCGGCTCCGCCGCGAGCGCGCGGTAGACGGCCGCGGGCGTCGACCCGCCGGTCGTCGCGACGTCCGCGCGTCCCCGGCGCGCGACGGCCTTGCTGGCCGCGGCCGCGATCCGTTCCGCCGCCGCCGCCCCCGTCGCCGCCGGGTCGGCCAGGACGACCACGTCCGGCTCTCCCGGGTCGCCCGTCACGCCACGCCCCGAGAGGCCGTGCCGGGCCGCGGCCGCGCGGCTCATCGGTCCGCCCCCGCCGCCACAGGCTCGCGATCGCCCCTCACGCGCCCGCCTCGGCCCGGGCCGCGATCTCACCGGCCAGCCGGATCGCCTCGCTCGTGAGCCGATCCCGCCCGCCGCTCTCCACCGCCTCGGCCAGGAGGTCCGCGTCCGTCCGCCGGACGGCATGGTGGACGCGCTCGACCGTCGCGCCGCCATCGCGGGAGAAGCGGACGATGACCGCCTCCGCGCGGCCCATGATCTCCACGTCGAGGCGCGACCCGCGGCGCTCCGCGACGATCCGCACCCGCGTGGTCGCCCCGCCGGGCTGGTCGGACGGGACGGGCACGAGCGAGAGGTCCACGTGCCCGCGCGCGCGCCGGAGCACTGCCGTCCGGCGCCCGCCCGGGCCGACGACGAGCGGTCCCGTGGCGGACCATCCCAGGCGCGACCCGATCCAGGCGGCGTGGTACAAGGGCCGCACGACGTTCGTGCCCGCCGGGTCGGTCCGCGAGGCCGCGTACTCGACGGAGATGCTGCGGATCGCGCCCAGGTACGGCAGCAGGTCCGGCCCGTCGAACGCGGACGCGAGCGCGTCGCGCCAGCGCGACTGTCGCATCAGCGCGAAGTCGGAGATCGCGATCCCCGATGCAGCCTGCACGTGCGCCAGCCCGCGCACGCCCGCGAGGCCGTCGCCGCGCCAGGCCGAGCCGTCCACGACGAGGCGATCCGCCTGCACGGCATGGGTGAGCAGCGCCGTGAAGTCGGCGCGATGGAACGGGACGTCCTCCGGCCACCAGAGCGTCACCGGGAGGTCGTGGACCAGGAGCGGGGGGACGATGGACGCGAGGTGGCGGCCGGCGTCGCCGCCGGCGCGAAGCCTGACCGTCTCGGTGCAGATCGCCGCACCCGCCCCGCGCGGGAGCATGCAGCTGGCCGTCACCTCGGCCTCGATGCGTCGCGGGCCCTCCACGTCGCGCGGCTCGACCACGATCGTGCGCGACGGGTGTCGGCCCGTGAGCGAGCCGACCGCTGCGAGGACGCGCGCAGCCGCCTCCTGGGATCCCGCGACCGCCACGAAGTTCAGGACGCTCGTCCGCGCCACGACGTGCCGCTCCCCGTCCGGGCCCACCGCCGCATCCGGGGCGACGGCCCAGATCCGGCCAAGAGCCCGCTCGATGTCGGCGACGCTCGTGGCCTTCGCCGACCAGGCGAGGACGCCGGGGGTCATGTCCTGGAGGAGGGGAGCGGTCGCGTCCACGGCCGGCGCTCAGATCCGGCGCCAGCGGCGGCCGTCCCGGTCCAGGAGCGACTCCGCCGCCCGGGGGCCCCACGTCCCGGCGGCGTGGTCGGGGAACTCGGGAGGCGGTCCGCCGATCCACGCGTCCACGATCGGCGTGACGATCCGCCACGCCTCCTCCACCTCGTCCGCCCGTGTGAAGAGGGACTGGTCGCCGAGCAGTGCGTCGAGCATCAGCGTCTCGTACGCGTCGGGCGAGTCGATGCTGAAGGACGTCCCGTAGCCGAAGTCCATGTTCACGGCGCGGACGTCCACGTCGAGGCCGGGCACCTTGGCGCCGAACCGCAGGAGGATCCCCTCGTCGGGCTGGATCCGCAGGGCCAGCAGGTCCGGCTCCGGGTCGGACCGGGAGCCGCGGAAGAGCGCGTGGGGGACCTGCCGGAAGACGATCGCGATCTCCGTCGCACGCTTCGGCAGCCGCTTGCCCGTGCGGAGGTAGAACGGGACGCCCGCCCATCGCCAGTCGTCGATCGCCAGGCGTGCCGCGACGAACGTCTCCGTCTCGGAGAGCGGGTCCACGCCCTCCTCCTCGCGGTAGCCCGCGACCGGCTCGCCCTCGACCCAGCCGGGCCCGTACTGCCCGCGCACGACGTCGCGGGCGACGTCCGCACCCGTGATCGGGACCACGGCGCGGAGAACCTTCACCTTCTCGTCGCGCAGGGCGTTCGCGTCGAACGTCGCGGGCGGCTCCATCGCCACCAGCGCGAGGAGCTGGAGCAGGTGGTTCTGGAGGATGTCGCGCGTCGCGCCCGTCTCCTCGTAGAAGGCCCCGCGCCGCTCCACCCCGATCGACTCGGCGACCGTGATCTGCACGTGGTCCACGTACCGCCGGTTCCAGAGCGGCTCGAAGATCAGGTTCGCGAAGCGGAAGACGAGCAGGTTCCTGACCGTCTCCTTCCCGAGGTAGTGGTCGATCCGGTAGACCTGCGCCTCGCGGAAGACCTTCGCCACCTCGCGGTTGAGCCGCTTCGCCGACTCGAGGTCGCGGCCGAACGGCTTCTCGATGACGATCCGGCGCCACCCGTCGCCGGAGACCTCCCGGTCCAGCCCCACCCGCCCGAGCTGCTGGACGATCGGCGCGAACGCCGATGCGGGGGTCGCCAGGTAGAAGAGCCGGTTCCCGCGGGTCCCGTGGTCGCGATCGGAGGCCTCCAGGCGCGCCGCGAGCGCGTCGTAGGTCGCGTCCGCGTCGAGGTCGCCGCGGAGGTACTCGATCCGGTCGGCGAACGTGGCCCACGTGTCCTCGTCCACGGGCTGCACGCGGGCGTGGGCGTCGAGCGCCCCCCGCACCCCCTCCCGGAACGTGGCGTCGTCGTAGGGCTTGCGACCCATCGCCACGATCCGGACGTCGAGGGGGAGCAGCGCCGACCGCCAGAGCTGGTAGAGCGCGGGGAAGACCTTGCGGTGCGCCAGGTCGCCCGTGGCGCCGAACAGCACGAGGGCGACCGGGTCGGGCATCCGCTCGAGGCGGAGCCCGGCGCGCAGCGGGTTCCTCTCGGGCCGGGGCGCCCGACGGCGCCGCCCGATGGCCGCGAGCCGCTCCTCGCGGATCGGGAGGGGCCGGTCGCGCGGCCCCCGGGGCGTCGTCGGCCCGTCGGTCACTCGGTCTTCACCGCGTGGCCGCCGAACTCGTTGCGGAGGGCGGCCAGGAGCTTCGCGCCGTAGCTCTCGTCCTGCCGCGACCGCAGGCGGGCCTGGAGCGCGAGCGTGATGACGGGGGCCGGGACGTCGCGGTCGAGCGCCTCCTGGACCGTCCAGCGACCCTCGCCCGAGTCGGCCACCCAGCCGCGGATGTCGCGCAGGTCCTGGTCGGGACGGAGCGCGCGGACCGCGAGCTCCAGGAGCCAGGAGCGGACGACCGACCCGTGCATCCACATCTCGGCGATCGCGGCGAGGTCGAGCGGGTACGGTCCCGCGTGCATGATCTCGAACCCCTCCGCGTACGCCTGCATCAGCCCGTACTCGATCCCGTTGTGGATCATCTTCACGTAGTGGCCGGCCCCCGGCCCGCCCACGTGGAGGTAGCCGCCCTCGGGCGCGAGCGAGCGGAACGCGGGCTCGGCGAGGGCGACCGCGGCGGGCTCGCCGCCGGCCATGATCGCGTAGCCGTTGGCGAGGCCCCAGATGCCGCCGGAGACCCCGGCGTCCACGAACCCGATCCCCTTCTCCGCGCACGCGGCGTGCCGCCGCACGGAGTCCTTCCAGTTCGCGTTGCCGCCGTCCACGATCACGTCGCCCGGAGAGAGGTCGGCGAGCAGCTCGGCGACCTGGGCCTCGGTCGCGTCGCCGGCCGGGACCATCGTGAACACCACACGCGGCGCGGGCAGAGCGGCCACGAGCTCGGGGATCGTGGCAGCCGCCTCGGCGCCCTCGGCGGCGAGCTCGCGCGCCTTCTCGACGGTCCGGTTGTAGACGACGACGCGGTGGCCCGACCGGAACAGCCGGCGCGCCATGTTCGCGCCCATGCGCCCGAGGCCGATGAAGCCCACGTCCATGGTCACGCCTCCTGATCGAGCGTCCGCGCGAGGACCCGTTCGAGCGACGCCAGCCCCGCGTCCACGTCCTCGCCCAGGTGGACCCGCAGAACGGGCAGGTCGTGGTCCTCGAGCGCCTGGAAGTCCCCCGCGGCCTGGGCGTCGATCAGGCGCCCGAAGGTGTACGGGGCGTCGGGGACCGGCGCATCGACCGGATGGTCGGCGGTCAGCTGGAGGAACCAGCCGATCGGCGCGCCGCCCTTGTGCAGCTGGCCGGTGGAGTGGAGGAACCGCGGCCCGTAGCCCGCCGTGGTGGCGCGGCGCGTCCGGTCGCGGAGGAGGCGGCGGATCGACGCGAGGCGCGCGTCCCGTTCCGGCGTGGACGCGACGAACGCCTGCAGGGCGAGGTAGGCATCCGGCCGGATCCGCGCCACGTGGCGGCGCATCTCACCGTCCACCGTCCCGTCCCCGGCGGTCAGCCGCAGCGGCGTGTCGCCGTGGAGCGTCAGCCCCTCGCCGCGGGCGATCGGCTCGGCGCGATGGCCCGTCTCGCCCCACTGCTCGCGCTCGAGCTCGCGGCGCGTGTTGTCCTTCGACTCGGTCACGTTCGGCTCGTCGAAGGGATCGATGCCGAGCACGGCGCCGGCGACGGCCGTGGCGACCTCCCACCGGACGAACTCCGCCCCGACGTCGATGGGGTCCTCGACGTCGATGCGGACGACCGGGTGCCCGGCTTCCGCCAGGGCGTCCACGAGTGCGTCGGAGTCCAGGCCGTCGGGGGTGCGCTCGCCCTCGGGCGACCCGGCCAGCCGGACGCGCACGAAGACGCGATCGTGGGCGTACGTGCCCACGGTGCCGAGGGGCTCGTCGACGACCGGCACGATGCCGACGCCGCCCTTGCCGGTGCTCTCGGCCACGAGCTGCTCGATCCAGGGGCCCAGCGCGGCGATCGCCGGGTCCATGACCAGCGTGAGCTTGTCGCGGCCGGCCCGGGCGAGCGTCCCCAGCAGGAGGCCCAGGGCGAGTCCAGGGTTCTCCGCCGGGTCGTCCAGGCGACAGTCCTCGAGCATCCGGCGTGCGCCGTCGAGGAGCGGATCGAGGTCCACGCCCAGCAGCGAGGCGGGGACGAGACCGACGTACGTCAGCGCCGAGTACCTGCCGCCGACCGACGTGGGGTTCAGGAACGCCTCACGCCAGTCCACGACGTCGGGGAAGGACTCGTAGGGCCTGCCCTCGTCCGTGATGGCGACGAAGTAGGCGCCGACGAGGTCGCGCCGGCCCCGGTGCTCCCGCTTGAGGGCGTCGTGGAAGACGTGCCACGCGTACGACCGGAACGCGACGGTCTCGGTCGTCGTGCCGGACTTCGTCGCGACGATGACGAGCGTGGCGTCGGGATCGAGCGCGCCGAACGTCCCCGTGACGGCCGCGGGATCCGTGGAGTCGAGCGCGACGATCCGGAGGTAGTCGGGGACGTCCGGGAAGAGGCTGGCGAAGACCTGGGGTGCCAGGCTGCTGCCGCCCATCCCGGCGACGAGGGCGGCCGTGAAGCCGCTGTCGCGGATGGCGTCCCCGAAGGCCTCCAGCGACGCGATCCGCTCGGTGAAGTCCGCCGGCGCGTCAAGCCAGCCGAGGCGGTCGGAGATCTTCGCGGCGACCGTCGCGTCGGCCGTCCAGAGGGACGTGTCCTTCTCGAAGAGCCGGCGGGCCCACTCCTGCTCGCGGGCCCGGGCGGAGGCCGCCGCGAACGCTGCCTCGAGGTCGGTGTGGGGGAGGCGCGCGTCGGCCCCGCGCGATCCGCCTCCTGCGCTCTGGTCCATCTCGTCCTCCGGTGCGCCCGCGCCGGCCGGGCCGTCCGGCCGGCAGGACGCCGATCGGTGCGCGGCCGGGCGCCGTCATCGCGTGGGTGGTGCGTCGACCAGTCTACGGAGGTCGTCCGACGAGCGCGAGGGGGCGACCATCCCGCCCACGTGCGGCGATGGGGATCGCCGGGCCGTCAGCCCTCCTCCTCGATGGCGAGGACCTTCGAGAGGCGCCGGAGATGGCGCGGCTCGCCGGAGAACCTCGCGTCCACGAAGGCGCGGGCACAGTCGGTGGCGACCTCCACGCCGATCACCCGGCCCCCCAGGCAGAGCACGTTCATGTCGTCGTGCTCGACCCCCTGGCGTGCCGAGTACGGGTCGTGGCAGACGGCCGCCCGTACCCCCCTGATCTTGCTGGCGGCCACGGACGCGCCGACGCCGCTGCCGCAGACGAGGATCCCGCGGTCCACGGTCCCGTTGCGGACCGCGTGGCCCAGGAGGCGTGCGTAGTCCGGGTAGTCGTCGTCGCGGTCGGTCCCGTCGCCGCCGAGGTCCACCAGCTCGTGCCCGGAGGCGCTCAGCCGGTCGATGAGCGTCCGCTTGAGGTCCGCGCCCGCGTGGTCCGCCGCGAATCCGATCCGCATCGTCCGCCTCCTGCCCGTCTCCGCCCGTCCCCTCCCGTCGATCGGGCGCCCCGTCAGGCGCGCCCGCCTCGTGGGTGCGGGTCCGCGCCCGCGGGGAGCGCCACGCGTCCGCGCAGGCCGTCGCGCACCACGGCCCGGCCGATCTCGGAGAGGCGCTCGGCGGTGAACCCGAAGCGCTCCATCACCTCGGGGCCGGGCGCCGACGTCCCGAATCGGTCCAGGCCGACGATGGCCCCTTCCTCGCCCGCCCAGCGGTCCCAGCCGAGGGTCACGCCGGCCTCCACGGTCACCCGGCGGCGCGCTGCCGCCGGGAGGACGGACTCGCGGTACGCGGCGCCCTGCGCGGCGAAGAGCTCCCACGACGGGAGGCTCACGACCCGTGCCCTGATCCCCTCGGACGCGAGCGCCTGCGCCGCGGCGATGGCGAGGTGCACCTCCGAGCCGGTCGCCACGTACACGAGGTCCGGGGCCGCGCCCGCGCCGCCGGGCGCGGGCGGCTCGTCGTGGACGACGTAGCCGCCGCGGGCGACCCCGGCGGCCGCGCGCTCGGCCGTCGTGGCGAGCGTGGGCACCTTCTGGCGCGTCAGGGCGAGCGCCACCGGGCCGTCGTGGCGCGCGAGCGCCACGGCCCAGGCCGCGGCGGTCTCGTTCGCGTCGGCCGGACGAAGCACCCAGAGGTCGGGCATCGCGCGCAGCGCTGCGACCTGCTCGACCGGCTGGTGCGTGGGGCCGTCCTCGCCCAGGCCCACGGAGTCGTGCGTCCAGACGTAGACGACGTGCAGGCTCGACAGGGCCGCCACCCGCACGGAGCCGCGCATGTAGTCGCTGAACGTGAGGAACGTGCCCACGTAGGGGATCAGTCCGCCGTGGTACGCGATGCCGTTGGCGATGGCGCCCATCGCGTGCTCGCGCACCCCGAAGCGCACGTTGCGCCCCGCGGTCTCGGCGGTGAAGTCGCCGCCGCCCTTGACGTCCGTCAGGTTCGACTCCGACAGGTCGGCGGAGCCGCCGAAGAGCTCCGGGACGGCCGGCGCGAGGGCGTTGATCACCTGCTGGCTCGCGTTCCGGGTCGCCATCCCGTCGCCGGCGTCGTAGCTCGGAAGGGCCGATCGCCAGTCGGCCGGCAGCGCGCCGTCGAGCCGGCGCTCCAGCTCGCGCGCGAGGTCGGGGAAGGCGGCCCGGTAGGCCGCCATCCGGCGCTCCCACGCGCCCACCAGCTCCTCGCCGAAGAGGATGGCGCGCGACATGTAGCCGGCCACCTCGTCCGGCACGCGGAACGAGGCGTCCGGGTCCCAGCCGTACGCCTTCTTGGTGAGGCGGACCTCGTCGGCGCCGAGCGGGGCGCCGTGCGCCTTCTGGCTGTCCTGCTTGTTCGGCGATCCGAATCCGATGTGGGTCCTGACCGCGACGAGGCTGGGCCGTGGGTCGGCAACGGCCGCCGTCACCGCGGCCTCGATCGCGGCGACGTCCGTCCCGTCCTCCACCCGGCTCGTGTGCCACCCGTAGGCGGCGAAGCGCGCGAGCACGTCCTCGCTGGTGGCCATCCGCGTGGGCCCGTCGAGCTGGATCCCGTTGTCGTCCCAGAGGTAGACGACCCGGCCCAGCCGGAGATGCCCGGCGAGCGAGGCCGCCTCGGCAGCCACGCCCTCCTGGAGGTCGCCGTCGCTGACGATGCCGAAGACCCGATGGTCCACGACCGGGTGTCCGTCGCGCACGAACTCCGCGGCAAGGCGGCGCTCCGCGATCGCCATCCCGATGCCGTTCGCGAACCCCTGGCCGAGCGGACCGGTGGTCGCCTCGACGCCCGGCGTGAGCCCCCACTCCGGGTGGCCGGGCGTGATCGAGCCCCACTGGCGGAAGCGGCGGAGGTCCTCGAGCGTGACCTGGTAGCCCGTCAGGTGCAGGAGCCCGTACAGCAGCATGCTCGCGTGACCGGAGGACAGGACGAACCGGTCACGATCGGGCCAGTCGGGGTGGGTGGGCGCGTGGCGCAGGAATCTGGTCCACAGGACGTAGGCCATCGGCGCCATGCCCATGGGGGCGCCGGGGTGGCCCGAGTTGGCCTCCTGGACGGCGTCGATCGCGAGCGTCCGGATGGTGTCGATCGCCAGTCGGTCGAGCTGCTGCTCCGTCAGGGCCATGCGGGTACGGCTCCAGCGATGCCCCCGGCGCCGAAGGGCGGGCGATCCGATCGGACATGGCCGCGGCGGGACGGGGGCGGCCGCCCGCGGGCCTCGCGAGCATTCTACGGGACGCCTCCGTATGCTCACGACGTGGACCGTTCCGTCCCGCCCCGATCGTCCCCCGCCCTTCCTCCCGCGCGCCGGTCCGCCCTGCGCGCGGCGCCGGATCCAGCCGCCGGCCGGCCGCGCCCGCGCCTCCCGGAGAGGCGGGCCGTCCCGCCCCGGATCGTGGTGCTCGGCGACCTGACCGCCGACGTCGTGCTCGTGCCGTCGCGGCCGCTCGAGCGCGCGACCGACGTGCCCGGGCAGGTGGCGCTCCGCCGTGGCGGCTCGGCGGCCAACACGGCGAGCTGGGTGGCGCGGCTCGGCGCCGAGGGCGCCCTCGTCTGCGCCGTCGGTCGCGACAGGCTGGGCTCCGCCCTCGTCGCGGCCCTCACCGCCGACGGCGTCCGCGTGCATGCCGTTCGCGTCGCGGGGGCACGGACCGCCCGCATCGGCATCGTCGTGGAGCCCGATGGCGAGCGTTCGTTCGTCGCCGACCGCGGCGCGGCGCAGCTTCTCGCGGCGGCGATGCTCCGCGCGGCGTGGTTCCGCGGCGCCGACGTGCTCCATCTCCCCGCCTACTCCCTCCTTGGGCGGCCGCTGGGCGAGGCCGGCCTCGCCGCGATCGGGCTCGCCCGCGCCGCGGGGGCGCGCGTCACGATCGACCTCGCCTCGTCCGCGCCCCTGCTCGCGGGTGGCCGCGATGCCGCCCTCGCCCTGCTCGAGCGCGCGGCACCTGACGTCCTCATCGCGACCGAGGACGAGGCCGCGCGCCTCCTCGGCCGCCGCGATCCGTCGCCGCTCCTGCGCCTCGCGCCGGCGATCGTTGTCAAGCGCGGGGCGCGCGGCGCGACGGTCCTCGAGCGGGCCGGGCGGCTCCGGTTCGACGTCGCGACGCGGCCCGTCGCCGCCGCCGACACGACCGGTGCCGGGGACGCGTTCGACGCGGGGTTCCTCGTAGGGTGGGTCGCCGGCCTCCGCCGCGGCTCGTCCGCGGCCGTCGCGCTCCGCGCGGGCGCTGCCGCGGGGAACCGCGCGGCCGGGCGCCACCTGCGGGCCGGCATCGCGGAGCTGGACCTCGGCTGACGGGTCACGCACGTGCCTCTCGCGGGCGTCCACCTCGGGCGCGCCCCGGGCGTCCGCGGCGAGCGCGCCCGAGGCTGCGCGCACAGGAGGCGCAAGGGGTCTGGGCGCGCGACGCGTCCCGGGCTGGCGGTCAGCGCCCGGCCTGGGATGACCGGCCGGCCGCCGATCCGGCCCGCCTGATGCGGACCGGCGCCCTGCGCGAGGGGGACGCGCGGGGCGCCGGTCGGATCGCATCGCTGCTGTGCCCGTCAGGATGCGCAAGGCCAAGGCGTCCTCGGGGTCGGCCTCCAGCCTCGTCGTCAGGCTAGGTGCGATACGCGGCCGTGGGTAGTCGGGGGAGGTGCGTATACGACGCTCCGCGTCCTGCCGTCGTGCCGGCCCCGGGCTCCGATGACCCCGCGCCCCCGCCTCCCGGCGGTCGCTCAGCCGGTCACGAACCTGTCGAACCAGTCGAGCATCCGGCGCATCCTGTCCACTCGCCGGTCCGGCCTGCCCGTGATGTGGAAGGTGTGCGACTCCTCCGGGTAGAGCACGTACTCGGCCGTCCGGCCGAGGACCCGCAGCGCCGTGAACAGCTGCTCCGCGTCAGCCGGGGGACATCGCCGGTCCGCGTCCGCCTGGATGATCAGGATGGGCGTCCGGAGATCCGCGACGTGCGCGAGCGGGGACTGGCGCCACAGCATCTCCATGCCCTCCGCGCTCAGCGGGTCGCCCATCCGGGCGGCCCGGCAGTACTCGGCGCCGGTGTCGCTGTTCGCCCATGCCGAGACCTGGTTGGTGACGCCACCGTCGCTGACCGCCGCCCGGAACCGGTCCGAGGTGGCGGCGAGCCAGTTCACCAGGAAGCCGCCGTAGGAGAGCCCCAGGATTCCGAGCCGGTGCGGGTCCGCGAGCCCGAGGGAGACCACGTGGTCCGCCGCCGCGTGGACGTCGGCCGCGTCCGGCCCGCCCCACGCGCCCAGCTGCGGGCGGATCCAGTCGGCGCCGTAGCTCGTGGAGCCGCGGACGTTCGGCAGGAGGACGCGGTAGCCGCGTCCGACGAGCATGTGGACCTCCAGCGCGGGTGCGGGCGCCCACGCGCCGAGCGGCCCGCCGTGGACGTCCACGATGGTCGCGAGGGCCGCCGAGCCCGCCCCGGGCGGCGACGCCAGCCAGCACTCGATCGGCCCGCCCGGGCCAGGCGCATCCAGGCGGCGCATCTCGGGGACGAGCATGCCGCGCCGCCAGGCGGAGCCCAGGGTCGTGCGCCGGCGGATGCGGCCGCGGCGGTCGACCGTCGCGAGGTCCTGGGGCGTGTCGCCGATCGTCGTCACCAACGAGACGACGCCCGCGGCGACGGACAGTGTCCACCCGGCGACGTCCGCGGTCGTGGGCCGGCCGTCCGGGCCTCGGGTGAGCGGAGCGGCCGGGCCGGCAGGCCTGCCCGTCTCCGGATCCACCGGGAAGGCCCACGGCGCACAGCGGCCCCGGTCGGTGACGAGGGCGACGACCCGGTCGGGTCCGTCCCAGCACGGGCCGGACCGCGAGTCGGCGGCCCAGCCGTTGAGGTCCGTGTCCTGCCAGGCGCCGATCGGACGGTCGAGGTGCGGGGCGAGCGGAACGGGGGCCCACGAGCCGTCCGCGGGGGCGACGAAGATCCCGGGCATCACGTCGTCGAACGGGTCGGGAACGTCGACGCCCGTGCACGCGACGAGCCGGCCGTCGGGCGACCACGCGACCGCCGTGATGCCGCCGGGGAGGTCGACGAGGACCCGTGACGCGCCACCCGTCGCCGGGACGGCGTGGGCGATCCGCCGCGGGTGGAGGTCGGCATCGTCGCCCATGTCCGCGAGGAACGCGATCTCGCGCCCGTCGGGCGACCACGCGGGTCGGGCGACGCCCCAGTCGCCCCGGGTGAGCCGGCGCGCCGTCGCGCCCTCGCGCGCGGCGACCACCCAGAGGTGGTCCCAGCGGTCGAGGAACCCGACGTCGTCGAGGCGCCAGTCGAGCCGGCCGATCCGGCGTGCGACCGGCTCCTTCCCCTTGACGTCCGGGCCCACGGCGAATCGCCGCTCGTCGCCCGGCGCCGCGAATGCCACGCGCCGCCCGTCGGGCGACCAGGCGATGTCGGAGACGCCGTGCGACGGTGCGAGGAGCGTCCACGGCTCGCCGCCGTCCAGCGAGAGGACGACCATCGCGGTCGGCCTGTCCGGGTCGCCGGGCCACGAGCGGAGGAAGAGGAGGCTGCGACCGTCGGGCGAGATGCGCGGGGCGGTGTCCCGCACCGCGCCGGCGGTGAGCTGCCGCGGCCGGCCGGTGGAGCCTGCGGCCGAACGGCCCGGGCGCCGGACCCCGCCGCGTGCCGCGCCGCCGCCGAGCGGCACGAGCCAGAGGTGCGACCGGTACGTGATGCCGTGGACGGAGCGTCGCACGACGACCGCGGATCCCCCGTCGGGCGCGATCGCGTGATCCTCGACGACGACCTGGCGCCGCACCGTCTCGGGCTGCACCGGGCGACGCGCCCGACGGCTGGTCACTTCGGCCATGGGGTCCTCCTGGGCCTCGCGGAACGCGGGCCCAGCGTACCGCGCCCGCCTCCCGGCCTGCCCCGCGGCGTACCCTAGCGACATGACCGCTACATCCGCGGCGGAGGGGATCGCCGCGTTCCTCGACCTCTCCGGGCCGGTCGCCGACGCGCTGGCGTCCGGCGGGCCGGTCGTCGCGCTGGAGTCGACGCTCGTCACGCACGGCCTCCCGTACCCGGCGAACCTCGAGGTCGCCCGCGCCGCGGAGGAGGCCGTCCGCGCCGAGGGCGCGACGCCTGCGACGGTCGCGATCCGGGACGGGCGCGTCCTCGTGGGCCTGGGTCCGACCGAGATGGAGTCGCTCGCTACGGTACGCGGCGCGCGGAAGGCCAGCCGCCCGACCCTCGCCGCGTCGCTCGTCGCCGGCGGCTGGGCTGGGACCACGGTCAGCGCGACGATGCTCGCCGCCGCCGCGGCCGGGATCCGGCTCTTCGCCACCGGCGGGATCGGCGGCGTGCACCGCGGAGCGTTCGGCGGTGCCGGCGAGGCCACCCTCGACGTCTCGTCCGACCTGGGCGAGCTCGCACGGACACCGGTCGCCGTCGTCTGCGCGGGCCCCAAGGCGATCCTGGACGTCCCGCTCACCCTCGAGTACCTCGAGACGCAGGGAGTCCCGGTCGTCGCGATCGGCACGGACGAGATGCCCGGCTTCTACTCGCGCCGCAGCGGGATCCCCGCGCCCGCGTCCGTCGCCGACGAGGCCGAGGCCGCACGCCTGGTGGCGGCGCACGACCGCCTCGGCCTCGGATCGGGCGTGCTCCTCTGCGCGCCCGTCCCGGCGGCCGACGAGCTGCCGCTCGAGGTCGCGCGCGCCGCCATCGCACGGGCGACCGCAGAGGCGGACGCTGCCGGCGTCCACGGGCCGGCGCTCACGCCGTGGCTCCTGGCGCGGGTCGCGGCCATCACCGATGGCGCGTCGATCCGCGCGAACACCGCGCTCATCGTCAACGACGCGCGCGTGGCGGCTCGGATCGCCGTCGCGCTGGCGCCTCTCCGACCGGAGGTCCGCTCGTGAGCTCATCGCATCGCCGCCCGCACCGCGGCGGGACGCCCGTCGCCGTCGTCGCGGCCACCGCCGTCGCCGTCCTCGTCGCCCTCGCCGCCTGCACCGGGACGCCCCTCGCCCGCCAGGCGAGCGACACGGTCGAGAAGTCGCTGGCCACCGACGCGACCCAGATCGAGGTCGAGATGTTCAACGGCACGATCGACGTGCGGGCGGGCCCGGCCGGGGCCGTGAGCGCGACCGTCACGCGGACGGGGACCGGCCCGGACGAAGCGGCGGCGCTCGCCGACGCCCAGAAGATCGATGTGACCCTCGCGACCGAGGGCGACAAGGCAGTGCTCCGCGCCGTGTACACGCCGAACCCCGACAGCCCCGACCGCCGCGGCGCGTCCGCCGTCGTCTCCGTCCCCGCCGGGTCGGTCCTCATGCTCCGGACCTCGAACGGTTCGATCGCGATCTCCGGCATCACCGGGACCGCCGTGGCCGACACGTCGAACGCCTCCGTCGAGGCCACGGGCCCCATGCAGGCTCTCCGCGTGAAGACGAGCAACGGGAAGGTCGCCGTCACGCAGGGCGCGGGGCTCCTCACGCTCGAGACCTCGAACGGCGCGATCGACATCCAGGCCGCGGACGCCGTCGTCGAGGCCCGGACCTCGAACGGAAGGATCACCTTCGGCGGATCGCTCGGCGCCGGCACCAGCCGCCTGCGGACGTCGAACTCGGCGGTCGACGTCACGCTCCCGCCCGGTGCGGCGTTCTCGGTCGACGCCCAGACGTCCAACGCGCGGATCCAGTCCGACTTCGCCGTGTCGGGCGGCTCGGCGACCGACGACCGGCTCACCGGGACCGCGGGCGGCGGCGGGGGGACCACGCTGATCATCGAGACGTCGAACGGGGCGATCACGCTCTCGGCGGGCAGCTGAGCGCGAGGTGAGCCGCCCGTCGCCGGGACCCGGGTCTGCCCGCGTCGGTGCCCCTGCGCCCCGGATGCGCCGGCTGACGCCTTGTCCACGGCACGGCGCCTCTTTACACTCGAGTCGCGCGTCCGGGCGGGGAGGAAGGCGATGCGGATCTATGAGGGCAGTCCGCGGCAGGACTTCGAGGAGGTGCTGCGGTCGATCGGGGCCGTCCTCGACGCCCGGGCGGCCCGCGAGGTGCTCCTCGTCGAGCTGCCGGAGGGCTTCATCGTGCAGGCGCTCGCCACCGAGGCGATCGTGGGCACGACGCTGACCGAGCATCTCGGACGGGAGTCCAAGATCACGCTCACATTCCTCGAGGACGACCTGGCGCGGTTCGTGGAGGAGGGCGTGTCCCGCCGCGGCACGGGCGCGACCGCGCCGGACTGGCAGCGGTCGGGCTACTATGAGCAGGCGTTCCGCGTCATCGGCCGGTTCCTCGACGAACGGCGTCCGCGCGACATCTTCTTCTTCGAGCAGGGTGGCGCGTTCGTCGTCCGGATCCTCGCAGGCGGGCCGTCCGGTGGCGCGCACGAGCTGATCGAGTTCACCCGCGAGGACATCGCGGACCTGATCGCGAGAGGCCCGGCCCTCCGGACGCCGACCGGCGATGGAGGAGGCGGGCCCGCGTGAGACCCGGCCTGGACGGCCGTCGAGACCAGGAGGCCTGACGCATGAAGGTCGTGAAGCTCCTCGGGATCGCGCTGGCGATCCTCACCGCGCTCCTCGTGGTCGTGCCCCTCGTCGTGCTCGCCGGGCTCTTCATCTGGCTGAAGCTCACCGAGGAGGCCGACGAGGAGGCCCTCGAGCTCGAGCAGGAAGGCGTCTGACGAGCGAAGCAGCGCGGGCGGCGTCGCCCGCAGACGAGGCAGCCCCGGAGGTCGGGCTCGGAGCCGAGCCCGACCTCGCCGTTCCGCCCGCGATCGCGGCGGCCGCGCCGCACCCGATCGTCGACCGCAGGGTCGCCGAGGTCGGCGTCCTCCTCGTCATGCTCATCTGGTCGGCGAACTACGTGGTCGTGAAGGCCGCCGTGGGCGCCGTCTCGCCGGTCGGGTTCAACTTCCTCCGGCTCGTGATCGGGTCGGCGGTCCTGCTCGCCTTCCTCCGGCTGGGGGACGGCCCGGTGCTCCTGAAGCGCAGGGACATGGTCGCGATGGCGGGCCTCGGAGCGATCGGCTTCTCCCTCTACCAGGTGCTGTGGGGGACGGCCCTCACGACCACCACGGCCGGCGACTCGGCCCTCATCATCGGCGCCTCGCCCGCGATCATCGCGATCGTGGCCGCGGCGATCGGCGTGGACCGGTTCACGTGGAACAAGGGCGCCGGGGCCCTGGTCGCCCTCGCCGGCGTGGCGCTCGTGATCGCGTCGGGGGCCGGGCTCTCGCTCGGCGAGGTGGGCACGGGCGACCTGCTGACCCTCGGCGCCGCCGTCTGCTGGGCGCTGTACGTGGCGGTGGGGACGCCGCTGTTCTCGCGCGTGCGGCCGGCCGCGTCGGCGGCCTGGGGCATCACCTTCGGCGCCCTCTGGCTCGTTCCGTTCGGCGTCGCGGACATCGCCCGCGATCCGGGCAGCTTCGCGGCGCCCGGTCCGATCCTGGCGGTCCTCTTCTCCGGCCTGCTCGCGGTCGCGCTCTCCCAGGTGCTGGTGATGCGGGCCGTGCCCTCGCTGGGCCCCATCCGCCTCGCCAACTACCAGTTCCTGCTGCCGCCGCTCGCGGTCGTCCTCGGGGCGCTCGCGCTCGGCGAGCCGATCCGCCCGGGCGAGATCGTCGGCGGCGCCGTGATCGTCGTCGGCATCCTCCTCGCCCGCCGCGACGGGGGCCTGCTCGCCGCGCTGCGGCCACGCCGCCCGCTATCCTCGCGATCGTGACCGGCGATGCGGGCGGGCGCGTGTCGCTCGCCGTCCTGATGGACTACGACAGCACGATCTGCCTGACGGCGATCAGCGACGAGATCATGAAGGAGGACTCCGTCCGGCCCGGCTGGAAGGAGATCGACGACGCCTACGTCGCCGGCCTGATGGGGTCGCGCGAGAACCTCGAGCTGTTCATGCCGCTCCTGCCGGCGGATCCGGCGCCGGTCCTCGCGACCGCCGATCGGCAGCCGCACGATCCGTCCTTCGTCCCGTTCGTCGAGCGGGCGCGCGCCGCGGGCGTCGCGCTCGAGGTCGTGAGCGACGGCTTCGGCTTCTACGTGAGTCGCAACCTCGAGCGCCTTGGGGTGGAGGGGATGCCCGTGGCGACCTCCCGCATGACCTGGCCGGGGGGCGATCACCCGCGGATCGAGTTCCCCTTCGGACATCCCGCGTGCCACGTGTGCGGGACCTGCAAGCGCGAGCGGGTCCGCGCGTACCAGGCCCGCGGGCATCACGTCGCGTTCGTCGGCGACGGCTTCACGGATCGGTACGCGGCGGCGCACGCGGACACGATCATCGCGAAGGACGACCTCGTGGGGGTCTGCGAGGCGGCGGGCATCGACTACGTGCCGTGGCGGACGTTCGCGGACGTGCACGCCTGGCTCGACCGGGCCCTCGCGGACCCCGGTGCCCTCGCGCCGCCGCGGGCGCGGCCGTTCATCTGCGGACCCGAGGCATGGGGACCCGGCCGCACGACGCCGCCCGCGGGCTCGATCGTCAACGGCCCACCGGCCGCGGGCTGAGGGACAGGGACACCGGCCCGCCTCGGCCCGCCCGGCCCCGCCTCGGTCGGGATCCCGCGGACCCGGGCGCGCACCGCCCCGGCGGGAGCCGCTACTCGCCGACCACCATGAAGTGCACGATGCGGTCGCGTTCGCGGACGCCGTCGAAGTCCACGAAGTAGATCCTGCCGAACTCGCCGAGCTCCATCCGCCCGTCCACGACCGGGATCGCCTCCGACCGCCCGATCAGTCCCGACCGGATGTGCGCGTCCGTGTTGAGGCTCCAGACGGCCTCCTCGCCGAGGTTCTCCGTCGCGTGGGCGATGTGCTTGGGGCCCGGGTGGAGGTACTGGCCCTCCCGCCGGCAGGTCGGAGCCACGATCTCCAGCCGGTCGAGCATGTCCTGGAGCAGGTGCTCGGTCCCGTCGTAGAGCCGGTCGTGCGACTCCTCCTGGATGATCACGCTGCACGTCGTGTGCTGGGAGTAGACGGTGAGCGTGCCCAGCCGCACGCCGGACGCCGCCACGGCGTCGGCCGCCGCCGCGGTCACGTCGTGGAACTGCGGCTTGTGGAGGTGGCTCCGGACCCCGGCGGTGGCGTGGTGAGCGGTCATGCCGTGTGCGTCCTCTCGTTCCAGGCGGCGTGGACCGCCTCGATCATCGCGGTCATCGTGGCGACCGGGTCCTCCGACCGCAGGATCGCGCTCGTGGATCCGGTCCCATCCACGCCCAGCCGGATCATCCGCGCGGCGTCCTCGGGGGTCCGCACGCCGGCCCCGCACATCACGCGGATCGCCGGGTCCACGGCATGGACGGCCGCCACGGCGCGTTCGACGAACCAGGGGATCACCGTGGCCGCCGACCGCCCCGTCGCGATCAGGTCGGGAGGCTCGGCGAGGACCACGTCGGGGCCCAGCATCGCGACCGCGGCCGCCTCCTCGGGAGAGTCGGCACAGACGACGGTCGCCATCCCGAGATCGCGGGCGCGCCGGACGGTGGCCGCGATGTCGGCGAGCGTGAGGCGGTGCTCGGCGTGGTTGAGCAGGGTGCCGACAGCCCCGGCCTCCCTGAGTGCCTCCGGCAGGATCCAGCCGGCGCCGCGTCCCACGGCGATCGGGTCCATGTGCTGGGCGAAGACGAGGATGTGCCGCGTCGCGCGCGCGACGGCCGGGATGTCCACGTGCTGCGGGTCGAAGACGACCGTGACCCCAAGGCCCTCGGCCAGGCGGTCCGCGGCGACGGCCAGGCGGACCGCATCGGCGCCGTACGTGTAGCCCTTCAGCCCCATCTCGAAGACGGGCGGCCGGATGGAGGGTCGGGGCGCGGCACCGGCCGCGCCCCCGTCCCGGGCCTCGCTCACACGACGACCGCCTCGATGCCGAGCATATCGGCGAGCGCGAGGAGCTGGCTCGTCCAACGGCCGCGGGCCGCGCCCATGTGGTGGGTGGCGCCGGCCTGGCACCACGCGTCGCACCACTCGGCGATCGGCAGGCTGTCGTGGCGGAAGAGCGTCTGGGGCGCGGAGATCTCGCGCGGCGGGAACGGCAGCAGCTCGCCCTCGGAGATGACGAACCGCCAGCGGCCCTCGCCGACGGTGACGAGCGCCAGGTTGGTGATCGGGCCGGGTTCGTACGCGTACTCGAAGCCCGCCCCGAAGCCGTGGACGCCGTGGTAGTAGATCGAATGCTTGACCTTCACCGCGCCCGGGGTCCCCATCGCCGGGTTGCCGTGGCCGTCGTGGCTGAACATCACCGCCTCGTTGTCGAAGTCGATGACGTAGTTCTCGAGCGTGGTCGCGGTGCCGGCGAGCTCCTGGAGGATGAGTTGGGCGACGGCCGTGTTCACGTCGCCCTCGGGAGCCGCGGGGATGCCGATCTCGCACAGCCGCCCGGTGCCGTAGCTCGGGATGATGCCCACGCGCGGGTCGGTCAGCCAGACCTGGTCGAAGGCGCAGAAGGCATCGAACTTCTGCTCGCGGGTGACGGACTCGATCGCGAGCGCGAGCCGGCACGACCGCTCGAAGAGCGCCGGCTCCATCTCGACGGCGTACTTCGCGCTCTCGGCGGCGACCAGCGCGTCCACGTCCGCCTGGGGGATCTCGCCCATGCGGACGGCGATCTTCTCGGGCTCGAGCGGCCACACGACCGGCCCGATGTCCTGGCGCAGGGAGAGGCCGTCGAACATGAGGTCGGTCATCCCTTCGAAGTGATGACCGACGAGGGCGACGCGCGCCTCGTTGAGCCGGCGGCGTATGGCTGCGGCCTGGATCGTCTCGCGGACGCGACGGCGGCCGTCCTGGTCGTCCCAGTGGCTGGTCACCATCGTGAACGGGCGGCCCGTCCGGATGAGGACGGCGGTCAGCTCCGGCATCCCGGCCATGCCGGAGTTGAGCATCACGACGTCGAAGCCGTCCTTCTCGTCGAGGCGCCGGATCTTCTGCGTGTTCCACACGAGGACGGGGGCGGTGGTGTCGAGGAAGCAGCGCGCCGGGACGACGCCCTTCGTGTAGGCCAGCTCGCAGGCGACGATGATGTCGACGTCCTCGGCGTTGAAGAGCTTCGCGGCGGCCGCGGCCTGGTGCTCCTCCTCCACGAGTCCCGCGTGGACGACATCGCCGTACTCGGCGAGCGCGTCGGCGATCTCCTGCGCGGCGACAGTGGCCGCCGGCCGCATGTGCGCGGTCTTGTTGTAGTCGTCCTCGAGCAGCGCCATGACCAGGACGCCGATCTTCGCCTTCGTCGTCACCGCGGACCTCCCGTCTTGCGTGTGTTCATCCAATCCGTCATGGCGCATGCGTGGTGAGCGTGGCATCGCGCGCCGCTCAGCCCGGCTCCGGCTCGAACATCGGCCGCACCGCGTCGAAGTACGTGACGTAGCGACGGTACGCCTCCGCGTACGCCGCCTGCTGGCGCGGGTCGGGTGCGTACCGGTCCCGGGTGGCGACGGCGGCCGCCACCGCGGCGTCGAGGTCCGCGAAGACCCCCGTCGCGACCCCCGCGAGCATGGCGTCGCCGCGGATGGCGGCATCCTCGCCCTCGAGGGTCACGACCGGCCTGTCGCAGACGTTCGCCTTGATCTCGTTCCACAGGACGCTCCGCGCGCCCCCGCCGTGCGAGCGGATCTCCGCCGCCGGCGCCCCCGCCGCCTCGAGCAGCTCGAGGTTGCGGCGGAGCATGAACGCGACGCCCTCGAGGATCGCCCGGATCACGTGCCCCTTCCCGTGCCGCAGCGTGAGGCCGTACAGGGCGCCCCGCGCCTCCGGCTCGTACTCCGGGCTGAACGCGCCCATGAGGTGCGGCAGGAACGTGAGGCCCTCCGCGCCCGCCGGGACCGCTGCGGCCTGCGCCGTGAGCAGGTCGTACGCGTCCACGCGTTCCGCGGCGGCGCGCGCCAGCTCCTCCCCGCCGAACCGGTCGCGGAACCACGTCAGGGCCATCCCGCCGGTGGGGCAGACCGGGCAGTACAGGTACCGGCCCGGCGCGGAGTGGACGTAGACGGGGGTCCGCCGCGTGGGGTCCTGCCCGTGGCGGTCGACGGACGCCTGGACGGTGAGGGCGCCGCCGGTGCTCTCGGAGACGACCCCGGGTCCGACGTTGCCGACGCCGACGGCGCCCGCCCCCTGGTCCATCCCGCCCGCCACGACCGCCACGCCGGGGCGCAGCCCGACCTCCTCTGCGGCCGCGGCCGTGAGCGCGCCCGCGACCTCGCCCGGCCGGACCAGCTCCGGGAGGCGGTC
Organism: Chloroflexota bacterium; assembly: GCA_029778235.1. Classification (GTDB taxonomy): domain Bacteria; phylum Chloroflexota; class Limnocylindria; order Limnocylindrales; family CSP1-4; genus CAIYQJ01. Next base: position 23,746 of record JAKOQS010000212.1, read on the forward strand.
CCGCCCGATGCCGACCACGTCGAGCATCGGCTCCCACCAGTCGTGGCTCCTGATGTCGAAGAGCAGCGAGGAGCACGCGACCCCGCCCTCGGAGATGGCCCGACCAGTGAGCCACTGGATGGTCAGGTCCTCCACGAGGAGGAACCGGTCGGCCGCAGCGAAGACCGACGGCTCGTTCCGGCGCAGCCAGAGGATCTTGCACGCGGTCCAGGTGGGGACCACGGTCGGGACGCCCGTGGCGTCGTAGACCGCGGCCTCGCCGAGCCGCTCCTCGATCATCCTGGCCTCGGCGACCGCGCGGTTGTCGAGCCAGACGAGCGCCGGTCCCACGGCGCGGCCGCGGGCGTCCACCGGGACGACCGTCTCCCCCTGGCTCGAGACGCCGATCGCGACCACCGCGCCGGGGTCCACGCCGGGCGCGGCCAGCGCACGCCGCATCGCCGCCCGCGCGGCGGTCCGGTAGGTGCGCGCGTCCAGCTCCGCTCGGTCGGGCGCAGGGTGGTCCAGGGCGTACTCCTCGGCCGCCACGGACAGGAGACGGCCATCCTCCGCGAGGACGCCCGCCTTGACCGCGGTCGTCCCGACGTCCAGGCCGGCGACGAGGCGCATCCGGGTCACCCGCTCAGGCGAGGTCGTGCTTCCGCGCCGCGGCAGCCGGGTCGAGGCCGCGCTTCACGACGTCCTGCAGCGCGTCGAGGAACCGCTCGGGGCTGCGCGCCCCCACCACGTTCCGGCCGAAGACGACGCCCCGCGCACCGTCGCGGACGGCGGTCGCCGCGAGCTCGAGGGCGTCCACCTCGCGCGGGGTCTTCTTCGCGCCGAGCGCGAGCACCGGCACCGGAGTGGAGCGGACGATCTCCGGGAACCGCTCGCCCGTATGGAACGTCTTGACGAGGTCCACGCCCAGCTCCGCCACGATCCGGCAGCCGATGGCGATCTGCTCGTGGCGCTCCTCGGGCGGGAGGTCCTCGTGGCCGGCGGGGTAGACCTCGCCGACGATTGGCAGGCCCACGAGGCGCTTCTCCGCGACGCACGCCGCGACCTGGGCGACGTTCTCGGCGTCCACGGCCTCCGATCCCGTCCTGATGGACATCCCGACGAGCACCACGTCGGCGCCGAGGGCGGCAGCCTGCGCCGCAGGGATCATGGGGACGCTCCGGCTCTCGCGGTAGTCCCACTGGGTCGCGTACTGCGTCCCCCAGTTGAGGCGGACCATCATCGCCGGGGCGCCCCGGTGCTCGAAGACGGACGCGACGCGCGGGGCCATCCCGGGGCTGAGCAGGATGGCGTCCGCCGCGCCCATCCTCGCCACGATCGGCCCGAGGTCCTCGAACCCGGGGCGCGGCCCGTTGTACAGCCCGTGGTCCACGGCGACGACGACGGCGTTCCCGCCGTCGAACAGCCGGCCGAGCCTGATCTCCTCGCCCGTGCTCACGATGGTTCCTCCTCGGGATGGGTGCCCGGTCGCGCCGGGCGTGGGCCGCGCCGGTCGCGCCGGCCCGCGTGGGTGCGGGCGACCGCCTCACGGTCGCATGCGGGATGCGGTCGTGGGCGGGATGCGGTCGTACGGGCGTCAGGCTAGCACATGGACGTTCGTCGTCAAGCCGGATGTGTTGCGGATGTGTGCGGTTTGCCGTTCGTTTGGTGACCGGTTCTGTACGCGTCGAGGATGCGCCGCGCGACGCCGCGGTCGCGCTCCCGGCGCGCCCGAGCGCGGCCGTGCGTGTCATCATCGGGCCACGATGCGCGACCACCGCCCGCAGTCCGAGCGCCCGGAGCGTGCCGGCTGATGCCGTTCGTGCCGGCCGGCGACGGCCTGGACCTGCCCTCCGTCGACCTCGACGCGCTCGCGGCGCGGATGGGCGACCCGCCCTGGCGCGCGATGCTCGCCGGGACCGGCGGGCTGCGCGTCGTCGTGCTCAGGTGGCCGCCGGGCTACGCGACCGTCCCCCACGTCCATCCCGGCGCGGAGGAGATCTTCCTGGTGCTCGCCGGCCGCGCCGTCTTCTCGATCGGCGACCAGCCGCCGATCGACGCGCTGCCCGGGACGTTCCTCTTCGCACCGCGAGGCGTCCTCCATGCGATCCGCGTGCCGGACGACGCAGGGGACGACGGCCCGATGACCCTGCTCGCGGCCGTCGCGCCGAACGAGGACCGGCCCGACGAGACGATCGAGCATCCCGATGCCTGACGCCGCGCCTGCGCCGGAGGCGGTCCTCGAGGCGCGCGCGATGCTCGGCGAGGGCCCGCTGTGGGATGCCGCACGCCGGCGGCTGTGGTGGCTCGACATCCTCGCCGGGGCGGTCCACGCGTTCGACCCGGCGACCGCCACCGACGCCGCATGGGAGCTTCACCAGGAGGTGGGCGCGGCCGCACTCGACGCGGACGGGCGGCTAGTGCTCGGGCTGCCGGACCGCCTCGCGGCATTCGACCCGGCCGACGGCTCGCTCGCCACCGTCGCCGACCTCCCGACCGGCGACGTCCCGCTCCGCTGCAACGACTGCCGTCCCGACCCGGAGGGGCGACTCTGGCTGGGGCGGATGGCTCGCGACGAGTCACCCGGGGCGGGCGCGCTCCTGCGCGTGGAACGCGACGGCTCGGTCGTCACTGCCCTCGATGGCCTGACATGCCCGAACGGGATGGCATGGCCGGCTGCTGGAGGTCGCTTCCTGTTCATCGACTCGCCGCGCCGGACCGTGGACGCATTCTCGTGGGACGAGGAGACACGGCGGCCCGGCCCCCGGCGGACCCACTTCGACCTCGCGACGGCCGGCCTGGCGGACGGCGCCCTGCCAGACGGGATGGCGATCGACGTCGAAGACCACCTGTGGCTCGCCGCGTGGGGCGGGGCGTGCCTCCTCCGGATCGCTCCGAGCGGCAGCCTCGCCGCCCGCGTCCCCATGCCGGTCTCGCAGCCGACCTCGTGCGCGTTCGGCGGGCCGGACCTCCGCGACCTCTACGTCACGAGCGCCAGGGTGGGCCTGGACGGCCGGGCGCTGGCACGCGAGCCGCTCGCAGGCGCGCTCTTCCGGCTGCGGCCGGCGGCCCCCGGCCGTCCGGCCGACGTCTACCGGCCGGTCCGGCGTGACGGCTGATCGGAGCGGGGCGCTCGCCGCACGCCCCTGAGCGGTCGCGCTCGCCATCGGCCACCCGCGCGTCGCCTCGGGCCCCGCAGATGCGCGTTCCGAACGCCATCCGCGCACGTTCGTGATCGGATCTCTTCGGATTGACGTGCCTCTGGCGTTCGCGTTAGTGTGCACGACGTGCGCCGACCGGCGTCCCTCGCGTCCCGTGGAGACGCCGGCAGCGGGTTCCGGGTGCCGTGCGACGACGCCGGCACGCAGAGGAGTGGGAGCCACACGCAGAAGCCGACGTGGTCGCGCGGAGGACCCGACCCGGATCCCCTGCATCACGCGCCGTCCCCGGATCGACCGGCGGCCGGCCCGATGGCGCAGCGGACGGGAGGACGGGCCCGTCGCCCGCGAAGGGCGGGCGAGGCGGGGCGATCGGTCGGGAGCCCGACGGGCACACCGCGGGCTGAAAGGAGACACTGGTGCGTCTTCGCAGACTGACCGTCCCGATCATGGGGCTGGCGATCGCGAGCATCATCCTCGCGGCGTGCAGCTCGTCCGGTGCGACGACCGCGCCGTCGGCGAGCGCCGCGCCGTCCGGTGGGGCGCTCGCCCCGGCGAAGCTCACGCTCTGGCACAACTACGGCACCGAGGCCAACGCCAAGGCCACCGAGGCCCTCGTCAAGGCGTTCGAGGCGAAGAACCCGGGCGTCACGGTCGAGGTCGTCAGCCAGCCCGCGGACAACTACTTCGACCTGCTCCAGGCGGCGGCGATCAGCAAGACCGGCCCGGACCTCGCCACGCAGTGGACCGGCCTCTTCGACCTCAAGTACAAGGACTACCTCGAGCCGCTCAACCAGTACATCCCGCTGGATGAGCTGAAGAAGATGAAGGGCATCGAGTACTCGTCGATCAACTTCAACCCCGACGACGGCGTCCTCGTGGTCCCGCTCGACCTCCAGTTCTACAACGGCTTCTACAACAAGGACCTGTTCGCCAAGGCCGGCATCGACAAGTTCCCGACGAACTGGGACGAGCTCTTCGCAGCCTGCGACAAGCTCAAGGCTACCGGCATCACGCCGTTCACCTATGGGACCGGCGGTCAGGCTCTCGGCGGCGGGTTCTACCCGTGGTACGACGTCAGCTACCTGATGATGTACCTCCAGCCGGCGGACTGGACCAAGCTCTACACGGGCGAGATCCCGTGGACCGATCCCAAGGTCCAGGCGCAGTTCGACAAGTGGGTCTCGCTCTTCAGCAAGGGCTGCACGAACCAGGACGTCCTCACGAACCAGGACTCCATCGCCCAGTTCGAGGCCGGCCAGGCCGCGATGACCATGGAGGGCACCTGGCAGATCGCCGAGTTCCAGGAGAAGATGGGCGACAAGGTCGACGTCTTCGTCCCGCCGTTCACCGACGCCCCGATCAAGGGTGTCGTTGAGTACTCGGGCGATGGCTTCGCGATGACCAACTACTCGAAGAACAAGCCGCAGGCGGCCGCGTTCCTCGCGTTCCTGGCGTCCGATGAAGGCCAGAAGATCATCGCGGAGAACGGGATCATCCCGACCAAGCAGGGCTTCACCAGCGACCAGCGCATGGCGAAGACCCTCCTCGACTTTGCCGCCAACCAGGGCTACACGCGCTACCCGATGATCGACAACGTCATCCAGCCCGAGGTGAGCGACGTGGGCACCAAGGTGCTCAACGCGGCCTTCGGCGGGGCGCAGTCGGTGGCCGACGCGCTGAAGAGCATGCAGCAGACCCTCGACGGCCTGCCTGCGGACCAGAAGAACCAGATCAAGTAGCCGGCCGCGGCGCCGGGCCGGGCGGAGGCCCCCCCGCCCCCCCCCCCCCCC
>JAKOQS010000213.1 GCA_029778235.1 Chloroflexota bacterium
GTCGCCCAGTCCCGGATGGTGCTGGAGGCCGCCCGCGCCGTGGGGCTGGACCTGCGCCTCCACGCCGACGAGATCACACCGTCGGGGGGCGCGGAGCTCGCGGCGGAGCTCGGCGTGGTGAGCGCCGACCATCTCGCGGCGCCGTCGGAGGAGGGCATCGACGCACTGGCCGACGCGGCCGCCGCCGGTCGCCCGGTCGTCGCGACGGTCCTCCCGGCGACGACGTGGTTCCTGATGACGCACCACTACGCGCCGGCGCGGCGTCTCATCGAGCGGGGCGTCCCGGTGGCGCTGGCGTCCGACTTCAACCCGGGGACGTCGCCCACGCCCAACCTCGCGCTGGTCCTGACCGTCGCATGCCTGGAGCTGGGCCTGACCCCGTCGGAGGCGCTCGCGGGCGTCACGGTGAATGCCGCGCATGCGCTCGGGATGGGCGAGGAGATCGGATCGCTGGAGCCGGATCGGCAGGCCGACCTGGTCATCTGGCGGGTCCCCACGCACCTGCAGATCCCGTACTTCCCCGGCGCGAACCTGGTCCGCTCCGTGGTGAAGCGCGGCCAGGTGGTCCTCGAACGGGCGTAAGGGAGCCGGCCCGACCTGGGGGCGCACGACGGCGGCCCGGGTCGGGAGATGGCGCCCGGGGCGGGAGATGGAGCACGGGGACCCGGGCCCGGCGCAGGCCGCCTGCGGCCCCGGCCTTCCCTCCGCGTCAGACCTTGCCGCGCGAGTCCAGCAGGACCGTGGTGACCTCGTCCGGGAGCGACGACGGCGACAGCGAGAGGCGCGCCTGGGGCGTGGTCGGCTCGCCGGCTCCCATCTCGTGGAAGAACCGGGCGATCGCGTCGGCGCAGACGCCGTCCTCGCAGACGGGCATGGGGATCGCGATCTTCACGTCGAGCTGCGCGATGACCTCCGCCGCCTTCGCGGGGGAGAGCGCCCCGCCGACGGGGACGCAGGCGATGTCCACGTCGCCGATCTCGCCGAGCTTCTCGTCCGAGAGCGTGTGGCCGATGTCGCCCAGGTGGATCGTGTGGAGGCCGTCGATCTCGTAGACGAAGGCGATGTTCCGGCCGCGATCGGCGCCGCGCCGGTCGTCCCGCGCCGTGCGGACGCCCGTGATGAGCACGTGGCGGACCTCGTACTCGCCGGGCCCGTCCAGGACGAACGACTGCTCCAGGCTCCCCGGGACCGCCGTGGCGCCCTCGTGCGCCGTCCTGGGATGCGCGCCCCTGGCCCGGGGGAACGGGGCGTCGTCGGGATGGCTGTAGGTGACGATGTCGCCGGTGATGCCCCGTCCGGTGGGTCCGACGATCGACGGATACGCGTCGGCCACGACGACGACGTCCTTGCCGCGCAGGCGCATGCAGCTGCGTCCGTACCAGGTGATCTCCATGACCCGGGATTCTGACACAGGGCAGGGACCTGGGGACGGCGCGGCGTCGCCGCCCGCTCGACCGCGATGGGTCGCCCGCCGATCGCGCCATGCGGCCGATCTCTCGCCGCTCCGCGGCTCCCTCGCGTCCGCATCGACGGACGTTCCCGGGTGCCGGGCCGGGAAAAGGGAGACCGGAGACGCCTGCCCATTCGGCGCCTCCGGTCTGAGGGAGGGAGGATGGAACTGGAGGGTTCGAGGTTTCCGAGAGAGGGTACCCTTCAGGTCCGACTCGAACGTTAGCCCTCGCGGATTCAGGCACAACCCGCGAGACGGTTAAGAAACGGACACGTCGCCGTCCATCGTCCGTGGCCGCCGCGGGCGGAGCATGACCTCCGCGACGAGCACGAGCCACGCGATCGTCAGGATGGAGGCGACGATCGCGAGCGGGCTCACCGCCCCGGTGACCGTGGTCTGGGCGACGGAGGCCATGCCGGCGATGCCCGTGGCGACCGCGGCCGCGGCCGCCGAGCGTCCGATCCCGCTCCGCCACATCCCGACGCCGGTCGCGAGGATCCCGAGCGACAGCGTGAGGATGCTGGAGACCGCCTGGAGTGGGGACGACAGGATCGCGGCCGGGTATCCCGCCGACGCCACGAGCGCGAGGCGGTCCGCCTCGGTGGCCACCTCGCCGTACCGCATGCCGAGCGAGATCAGCGCGGCATATGCCGGCCAGGTGACGGACAGGTCGAGTGCGACGAACAGGAACGTGAACGCCCCGCCGATCGCCGCTGCCGCGGGCGCCGATGGCCAGAGCCGGACGGCGAGCGCCAGGGCCAGCGGGACGAACAGGAGGTCGGTCAGGACCGACAGGACGACGATCGCCCACCAGGTCGCGCCCGCGGCGGCGTGGTATGCCAGCCGGGCCTCGGCCCCGGTCGGCGGCGCACCCGCGAGCGCGAAGAGCGGGATCGTCGCGACGTACCCCGCGGCGATGAGGAGCGCGCAGAGCCCGCCGATGCGGAGAAGGCGGCCGGTCCCGCCCGCGGCCGCGGTCGGCTCCGCCCGTCGCTCCGCACCGGCCGGGATGGCCGGGTCGGGGGCCGGCGCGTCCAACCCGCGCACCGGCACCGCGGCCGTGGTCGTATCGTCCATCGGTTCCTCCCGCGCGCCGCCGCCCGTCGTCGGGCCTGGTGGGACGATGGAGCCGTCCGCGTCGACCGGCCATCCGGCCAGCAGGCGTCGACGCACTGGGGCCAGCCCCCGTGCGCGCGGCGGCGAGTCGGCCGGCGGGCTGCCGGCCGACTCGCCGCGCGGAAGCGCCTGCGACCGTCACCGGACCGCGGCGCGCACGAGTCTCGACCACGCCACGGCCCCGGCCGTCGTCCCGGGAACCGAGACCTTGAAGTAGACCGAGCGGCCCGTGCCGGTCGCCGTCGCCGGGATCCGCACGGTCCGCGCCCACGCGACGGTCCCCGCCGCGCTCGTCCTCCCCGTGGCGACCGATCGCCACGTCCCGCTCGCCCCGATCCGTTCGTAGAGCCGGACGGCGGCGTTCGCCACGGCCGGCGCCATCGTCGCCCTGATCGTCACCCTCGAACCGTTCGCGACGGCCGTCGCAGTGCCATAGCCGCTGCTCACGGAGCTCCCGGAGCCCCGCGCGATGCGGAGGGTCGGCACGGTGGCGGCCGCCGCCGGGGCCGTGCCCGTGGAGCCGCCGACCCCGAACAGGAAGTCGGTGTCCGGGATCTCCGGCATCGCGATCGGCTGCGAGTAGAGGTACGCGCTCGTGGGCTCCGAGAGGTCGCCGAGGAGCGTCCTGCGCATCGCCACGAGCTCGGCCGTCTGGGCGTCGGTCAGCGTCCGGCCCACGGAGACGAACGCGTTCGCGTACTGGTAGACGACGGCGCCGTCGAGCTCGCCGTACGTCTTCATGAGGTCGGCGACGACCGCCGCATCCGCGGTCCCGCCCGCCTGGAGCTTCCGCAGCTGGACGGCGACCGCGCGCCGCGTCTCCACGATCGTCGCGAGGGCGGTCCGCTGGCTGTCCACGAGCCCGCTGATCGATGCCGCCTGGGTCGGGTCGAGCTTGGCGAGCAGATCCGCGCCCAGGTCGGCGGTGATCGTCGTGCCGATCGCGTAGCCGGGGTTGCCGACCGCCGGTGCGTCCTTCAGGTAGAACGACCCGAAGTACGTCCCGTGGCGCTCGGGACAGAAATACGTGTCCGCCTCGACATCGCCCACGTACCAGCTGAAGAGGTCGCCCGCGTAGGTCATGACGGCGACCTTCTCGTCACGCGACAGGCCGCGCAGGTCATCGGGCTCGGTGGCCGCGGGCCACGTCTTCATCCCCGTGCCCTTCATCGCGTCGAGCGTCGCGCGCTGGGTCGCCGTGAGCGACGCGAGCATCGGGCCCATGACCTGGGCGCGCTCCAGGCTGATCTTCCCGTCGAGGGCGTATAGCTCGGCCGAGTACCCCTTCACGGCCGACTCGGAGAGCCCCGTCGTGCCCGTCGGCAGGTCGCCCTCGAGGAGGCGGCGGAACGCCTTCATGAGGACGAACCGCCGGTAGCCGTAGTCGTCGATCGACTGGACCTGGCTCTTCGCGAGGGCGATGAGCTGCTGCCGCTGCTCGCTGGTGAGCACCGCGAGCATGTTGAGGGATGCCGAGGTGAGGAAGTCGGTGTTGTGGCCCATCTCCGTCGGGTCGTTGTCGCGCAGGTACTGGAAGCCCCAGAAGTCGGCGACCTTGCCGGGCGGGAAGAACGAGTCGGAGGCGAGGGAGCCCGTCAGGAACCCGAGCGCGTCGAACGCGATCGTCGTGGCCTGGGCCTTGTCCGAGATGGCCTGCTCGATCGTGTAGCCGGTCCCGCCCCCGGGCTGGCCGCCCCCGGGCTGGCCGCCCCCGGGCTGGCCGCCCCCGGGCGGGCCGGGCGGCGGGGCCGGGGCGCCCCCCTGCGCGCTGCCCGGGTCCGTGAAGGACAGATCCGCGGTCCCGAGCACGTCGACCGAGTCGATGGCCTTCGTCAGCACGTCGTACGTGACGTCCACCGTGCTCTGGTGCGGCAGGCCGGTCGGACGCGAGGCCAGCGCATACAGGGTGATCGTGTACTCGTGCGCCCCGGCCCCCGCCGAGCACGGCGACGTGTACGAGACGCCGGTGCCGTCCTTGTTCGCGCCCATGTGCCAGGGGCCGTCGTCCGCAGCGCCGTGCGCGATCGACGTGACGGTCGGGTCGATGTCCCAGAGGAGGAGGTAGGAGCTGACCTTCGTCGTGTCGCCGGGGAACGGGTGGTGGTGCATGACGACGGCGAGGGAGTCCGTCCCCGTGGGAACGTTCGTCCACGCGAGCGGGATCGACGCCTCCACGCCGCCCACCTTCGGCTCGCAGCGGAAGGCGGGGAGCAGGCTGCCGTCCGCGACCGCCTCGCTCGTCAGCGTGAACGCGGAGATGGACGCGGATGTCGCCATCGTGGCCGGCGCGCAGCCGGCGACGGCGAGACCGATGGACAGGGCCAGCGCCGCGAGGAGGGCGACGCCGGGTGGTCGTGCTCCGCGGGTCCTGCCGAGTGCTCGCATCATGGTGGGTCTCCTTCGGACGTCGGCCCTTCCGGTGGGCTCGAGCGCATCCTCGGCTCGCCGGATGACCGCCCGGCATCACCTCGGTTACAGGGCGGAAGCGTCGCCGGCGAGCGGGGATCCGGGAGGTGACGGTCCTGTAACCGCGCCACAGCCGGGGCGAGACCGGCCGGAGCGAGGCTGGGCACGCGGCCGTCCTCCGAGGGCGGCCCCCAGACGGAGGCACCGCCCCATGACCCGACGACCCGCCCGGCCCCTCTTCGCGCTCGCCGCCGTGGCCCTCCTGGTCGGTGTGGTCGTGCCCGCGGTGGCGTGCGCCCCGACGTCCAGGAGCGCGGAGACGCGGGGTCTGGCGTGGGCCCTCGGTGGCGGCGCTGCCGGGGCCCCCGCCCTTGCGACCGCGACGACGAGGCCCAGGTCGTCAGGCTCCCCCAGGACGACGAAGGCCCCGGGTCAGGGCGGCGGGCCGCCGGCGGACGCGCCGGTGGCGGCCGCGCCGACGACGCGCTACGGCTTCCCCGGATCGATCATCCTCGGCCGACCGACCGCCACGTCGGTCGCTGTCAGCCTCTACTCGGCGAAGGCCCTGACCGTCTATGCCGAGTACGGCCGGAGGAGCGGGTCGTACTCGTCACGGACGGCGGCGATCGCCCTCAAGGCGAGCTCGCCGGCCGCCCTCACCCTGACCGGCCTCGCGCCGAACGCGGTCACGTACTACCGGATCAGGTATCGCACCGGGAGCAGCGGCACGTACGCGGCCGCCGCCCAGCAGTCGTTCCGCACGCAACGGTCGGCCGGGAGCGCCTTCACCTTCGCGGTCGAGGCCGACCCGCACGTGGACGTGGACCGCAAGATGCAGCCGGCGCTGCTACGGGCCGCCTTCGGGAACGTTCGGGCCGCCCGCCCCGACTTCCTCGTCGACCTGGGCGACACGTTCCTCGGCGACAAGTTCGCGAAGAGCGCCGACCAGATCGCCATCCAGTACGCGAATGTCCGGGACTACTTCGGGATCACGGGGCCGTCGGTCCCCCTGTTCCTCGTGAACGGCAACCACGAGGGTGAGGACGGCTGGGCGCTCGACGGCACGGCGGACGTCCTCCCCGTCTGGGCGGCGGCCGCCCGCAAGGCGTACTACCCGGTCCCGTCGGCCGGGGCGTTCTACAGCGCGAGCACGGAGAAGACGCCCTTCGTGGGCGAGTGGGACAGCTACTACGCGTGGGAATGGGGCGACGCGCTCTTCGTCGTCCTCGACCCGTACCGATACACGACGACCGACCCGCGCACGTCGGGCGACATCTGGGACTGGACGCTCGGGGACGACCAGTACGCGTGGCTCGAGAAGACCCTGTCGACGAGCGACGCGACCTGGAAGTTCGTCTTCTCCCACCACGTCCTCGGCGAGGGGCGCGGGATGATCGAGCTCGCCGACCTCGGCGAGTGGGGTGGCGAGGACAGGAGCGGCACCGATCGCTTCGCGACCGAGCGGCCGGGCTGGTCGATGCCGGTCCACGACCTCTTCGTGAAGCACGGGGTCACCATCTTCTTCCAGGGGCACGACCACCTCTACGCCCGCCAGGAGCTCGACGGGGTCGTCTACCAGGAGGTCCCCCAGCCCGCCACGACCGGCGATCCCGCCAACGAGGGCGCGTACACCTCCGGCACCGTCCTCGCGGCACCGGGCACGCTGACCGTCACCGTGACGACCGCGGGCGTGACGGTGACGTACGTCCGCTCGAGCGTGACGTCGAGCGGCGCGCCAGGCCCCGACAACGGCGCGGTGGTCGCGAGCTACGCGATCCCGCGGCCGTGACCGGGCGCGCGTCCCCCGGGTGCTACAGTCGCCGACGGTGAACGCCGACATGCGGATCCTGGTGGTCGAGGATGACCCCGCCGTCGCCGAGGCTCTCGTCGAGGGGATCGGCCGCGAGGGGTACCAGGTCCACCACGAGGCCACGGCCGCCGGCGCCGTCTCGCATGCGCGGAGCGCTCACCCCCATCTCATCGTCCTCGACGTCCGGCTTCCCGACGGCACCGGCTTCGACGTGTGTCGCGAGCTCCGCCGCTCGGGGACGCGTGCGCCGATCCTCATGCTCACCGTCCAGTCCGACGAGGTGGACGTTGCTCTCGGGCTCGAGATGGGGGCCGACGAGTACGTCACCAAGCCCTATCGCCTCCGTGAGCTCCTCGCCCGCATCCGGGCGCTCCTGCGACGCGCCTACGGCGAGCTGTCGACGGCCGACGCCGACCTCCTCTTCGCCGGCGACCTGGTCATCGACCGCTCGGCCGGTCGCGTCAGCCGTGGAGAGGCCGTCATCGACCTCACCCCGACCGAGTTCCGCCTGCTCGCGTTCCTCGCCCAGCATCCCGGCCAGGTCCTGAGCCGGGATCAGCTCCTCGAGAACGTGTGGGGCTACTCGTCCGAGCTCATCGACGAGAAGACGGTCACCGTGCACGTCCGACGGCTTCGGACGAAGATCGAGCACGACCCGGAGACCCCGGCGATCGTCCTCACCGTCCCGGGCCTCGGCTACCGGCTGGCGGGCTGACCGATGGACCCCCGGGCGCCCGCGAGCCGGCGCGGCCTGTCGCTCCGCTGGCGCCTCTCGATCAGCTTCGCAGCCATCGCGGTCCTGGGCGCGGTCGTCATCGGCCTCGTCCTGGTCCCGATCCTGGCCAGCCACTACGCGACCGCGGAGCGGGCGTACCTCGAGGCGGCCGCCGAGCGCGCCGTCCGGGACCTCAGCACCATCAGCTGGAAGGACCGCGCGACCCTCACGTCGGTGACCGAAGAGCTCGCCCTCGTCGCCCGGGCTCGGATCACGGTCACGGACGACAGGGGGCGGGTGGTCGCCGAGGCGCCGGCACCCCTGGGCGACCCGTCTCCGGGTGCGGAGCAGCCGCTCCCCGTCCCGCTCGGCGCCGGGCTCTTCGGCGACGTCGTGGACGTTGCGTCCCTCCCGCGCTCGGACCAGACCGTGAGCCGCCCGGTGAACCGCCCCGAGAAGGCAGGGTCCCGCCTCGTCGGCACCGTCCGCATCTCCGATGCGCCCGCGTACGAGCAGGCGGCCCTCGTGGGCGTCGTCCAGGCGTGGGCGCTCGCGAGCCTTCTCGGCGTGACCGTCGCGGCCCTGGTCGGGCTCCTCGTCAGCCTCTGGCTGGTCCGGCCCCTGCGCGCCCTCACCGCGGCGAGCGACCGCATGGCGCGGGGAGACCTCGCGGTCCGGGCGCAGGTCGACCGTGGCGACGAGGTGGGCCAGCTCGCGCGCTCGTTCAACGCGATGGCGTCGCGGGTGGAGGAGACGGTCGGCTCACTGCGCCGATTCGTCGCCGACGCGGCGCACGGGATCGGGACCCCGCTCACCGCCCTGCAGGCCGACCTCGACCTCGCGGAGGAGCACGCGGGCGACCCCGACGAGCGGCGCCTCCTGGAGCGAGCTCGGGGCCAGACTCGCCGGCTGGACGATCTCTCGACGGCGCTGCTGCGCCTGTCCCGGCTCGAATCGGGCGACGGAGCGTCGCCGTCCGAGCGCACCGACCTGGACCAGCTCGTCCGGCACGTCGCCGACGCGTTCGCCTCCCGCGCGGACCAGGCCGAGGTGGACCTGGGGCTCGACCTCCCCGGCCGGGAGGTCGTCGTGATGGCCTACCCGGAACGGCTGCGGACCGCCGTGGGCGACCTCGTGGACAACGCCCTGAAGTTCACGCCGGCGGGCGGCACCGTGA
>JAKOQS010000214.1 GCA_029778235.1 Chloroflexota bacterium
GACGCCCGTCCAGGCCGGGTCGATCCCCCTGGTCCTCGCCCGTCGCGACCTCCTCGCCAACGCCCAGACGGGCACCGGCAAGACTGCCGCGTTCGTGCTGCCGATCCTCCAGTTGCTCCACGCAGCCGGGCCCACGGCGTCCGTCCCCGCACCGACCGCGGTGGACCGGCGCGGCCGGCCGATGCCGGAGCGGCGCGTCCGCCCCGTCCGGGCACTCGTCGTCGTCCCGACCCGGGAGCTCGCGATCCAGGTCGAGGAGAGCGTCCGTATCTACGGCCGCCATCGCCCCGTCCGTTCGCTGGCGATCTACGGCGGCGTCGGCTTCGATCCGCAGGTGCGACGCCTCCGCGAGGGTGTCGACCTCGTCGTCGCGACCCCGGGGCGCCTGCTCGACCACGTCCGCCAGGGGACGATCCGGCTCGGCTCGGTCGAGTTCCTCGTCCTCGACGAGGCGGACCGGATGCTGGACATGGGCTTCCTGCCCGACATCCGCCGGATCCTGGAGCTCCTGCCACGCGAACGGCAGAGCCTCCTGTTCTCCGCGACCTTCCCCGAGGAGATCCGGGCCCTGGCCGCCGGCCTGCTGCGCGACCCCGCGTCCGTGCAGGTCGCCCCGCGGAACACGGCGGCCGAGCTCGTCCGCCAGGTGGTGCACCCGGTGGACCGCGAGCGCAAGCGCGAGCTGCTCTCGCACCTCGTCCACAGCGGCCGCATCTACCAGGCGCTCGTCTTCACCCGCACCAAGCACGGCGCGAACCGCCTCGCCGAGCAGCTCGAGCGCGACGGGATCCGGGCGGCCGCGATCCATGGGAACAAGAGCCAGAGCCAGCGGGTGCGGGCCCTTGACGCGTTCAAGGCGAACAAGGTCGCGGTCCTCGTCGCGACCGACATCGCGGCGCGCGGGATCGACATCGACGCCCTCCCGCACGTCGTGAACTACGAGCTGCCGATGGTCGCCGAGGACTACGTCCACCGGATCGGCCGCACCGGGCGCGCCGGGGCCGGCGGCGAGGCGATCTCGCTCGTCTGCGTCGACGAGGCGCGTCTCCTGCGCGACATCGAGGCGCTGCAGCGCCAGCGCATCCCGTCGGAGCCCGTGGCGGGCTTCGCGCCGGATCCGCGGATCAGGCCCGAGCCGATCCTCCGGCGCGGCGGCGGCCGCCCGGGGAGCGTCCCGCGGGTCGCCAGGCCGGTCCCGGGCGGGCGCGACGGCGGCCCGGTGCACGGCGCCAGGCCGGTCCCGGGCGCGCGCGACGGCGGCCCGACATACGCCGGCCGACCGGCGCCCCGCCGCCACGACGAGCATGCCGGCCACGCCTCCCCGGGTCGCGCGCGGCGCGAGGAGGACCGCCACGCCGCGGTGCCGGCCGTCGACCGGAGCGAGCGGCCGTGGCGGCCGGTGACATCCCTCCCGGGCGAACGCCTGGCACGCGACACGCGGAGCACGCCCCACGGCCCGGGCGGGCGGCCCGCGCACGGCCCGGGCGGGCGGCCCGCGCACGGCCCGGGCGGGCGACCGCACGGCCCGGGCGGGCGGCCCGCGCACGGCGCGGCCGGCCGGCCCACCCACGTGCAGGGCAGGCACGCGGGTCCGTCCCGGCCCGGTCGCCCGCGGTGACCACGGCCTGACGCGGCGCGGGCGCGCGCGGCGCCGCCACCGTCAGGGCCCGACGATGCCCAGCAGGACGAGGCCCTCGCGGACGAGCAGCACCGCGAAGACGGCGAGGACCGCGCCGAGTGCCCGCATGATCCATGGGTAGGCACCGCCGGTCAGGGCGCCGCGCGAGGCGCCCACGGCCAGCGCGACCGCCACCTTGGAGCCGACGAGGCAGGCGTAGAAGCCCACGAGGAACGCGGCCGGGCCGACGGGTCCGTTCGCCGCGGCGGCGAGCAGGATCGGAGCCCCGACCGTGATCCAGAACAGGTACGGGTGCGGGCTCAGCGCGTTGACCGTGGCGCCCTGGCGCCAGGAGCGCGGCGCCGAGCCCTCGTCGCCGACGGCGAGCCGCGTCGTGCGCAGGCTCTCGATCGCGAGGTACGCGACGAACGCCCCACCGGCCAGGGCGATGATCCCCAGGACGGCATCGCTCTCGAGGCGCGAGAGGACGAGCACGCTCAGCAGGACGATCGGGGCATCGGTGATCAGCGGCGCCATGGCCACCTTGAGGCCCTCGCGCGGGCCGTGGCGCACCGTCTGGCTGACGACGAGCGCGAGCAGTGGACCCGGGGACAGGCCCGCGGCGAGCCCGAAGGCGGCCCCGGCCCCGAGCAGGCCGACGACGTCCGACGGCGTCATCCCGCGCGCTCGTCGGTGCGGTCGACCGGCCGGTCCATCGTCATGCGGACAGTGTGACGGCGGGCCGCGGGCGGCATGCCATCATCCGGGCATGTCGAGAGCGGACGACGCCCGATGACGCGCGACAAGCGGGGGCTGACGAGCGCGGGGATCCTGCTCTACCGCCGGGATCCGGACGCCATCCGGGTGCTCCTCGCGCACCCGGGCGGCCCCTTCTGGATCGGGCGCGATGCCGGCCACTGGACCATCCCCAAGGGCGAGGCCGGGCCCGGCGAGGAGCTGATCGACGTCGCCCGGCGCGAGTTCCTCGAGGAGACCGGGTCCGACGCTCCCGCGAGCGAGCCGCTGCCGCTCGGCGAGGTCTTCCAGAAGTCGGGCAAGCGCGTGGTCGCATGGGGCCTCGAGGGCGACCTCGACCCGTCCACGGCGGCCAGCAACACGTTCGAGATGGAGTGGCCGCCCGGGTCGGGCGTGGCCGTCGTCTTCCCGGAGATCGACCGGGTGGCGTGGTTCGATCCCGACGAGGCCCGCGCGGCGCTCAAGGCCGCCCAGGTCCCGCTCATGGAGCGCCTGCTCGAGATCCTCCGCGCCGGCGGCTGACCACGGCTGCGACACCGCGGAAGACGGCCCGGATCCCGGGCGCGCCGAGGGATCGCGGGCGCGCTTCGGCACTGGTCGCCGCTCGTCGGCGGCCGCACCATGCGCGCATGCACGCACGGCTCCTGCGGTTCGGCGAGATCGAGGTGGGCGGCCGCGCATTCCCGCACGACGTCGTGATCGACGGCGGCGACGTGCGCAAACGCCGCAAGGGCCCGTCGAAGGACCGCCGCGAGGCGTACGGGCACACGCCCCTGACGGCGGCCGAGGCGATCCCGTGGGGCCCGCGCGGCTCGCGACTGGTCGTCGGCACCGGTGCCGACGGGATGCTGCCCATCGACCCGGACGTGTGGCGCGAGGCGGAGCGGCGCGGCGTCGAGATCGTCGCGCTGCCGACCGAGGACGCGTGCACGCTGCTCGAGGGGGTCCCGGCGCGGGACGCGCGGGCGATCCTCCACGTGACCTGCTGACCTCGCCGACATGCCGCCGTGGACGCCGGGTCAGGCGCGGCGTGAGACCATCACCCCATGGACATCCTGGGGATCGACGTCGCCTTCTACCACGCCGACGACATGGAGGCGTCGGCCGCGTGGTATCGGGACGTGCTGGGCCTGCGCCAGGTCGCGGACCACGGAGAGTGGCGCGAGTTCGCGGTGGGCGGGGCCCGGTTCGCCATCGACTCCGGGACGTCCCCGGCGGAGATCCCGAACGCGATCGTCTCGTTCCGCGTCGCGGACCTCGACGCGGCCGTCGCCGAGCTCGCCGCGCGGGGCGTCACGCCCGTCCACGCCGTGATCGACGCTGGCCCGACGCGGTTCGTGACCGTGGCGGATCCGGCCGGCAACCTGGTCCAGCTCTCGCAGCCGAAGGCCTGAGGCCGGTCGAGCCGCGCGACGCGCCGCCATGCCGCCCCTGCGTGGTCCCCGGCGAGCGAGCCTTCAGTACGCGCCGTACTCGAGCGATGCCTCGCGCATCGCGATGATGTTCTCGGCCGGGACGCCGGCCTGGATGTTGTGGATGGCCGCGAACACGTAGCCACCCCCGGGCGCGAGGGCGTCGACGCGGCTGTGGACCTCGTCGCGCACCTCCTGCGGCGTCCCCGCCCAGAGGACGCGCTGCGTGTCCACGCCGCCGCCCCAGAAGGAGATCTCGCTGCCGAACTCGGCCTTGAGCTCGGCCGGGTCCATCCCGGCCGCGCTCACCTGGACCGGGTTGAGCACGTCCACGCCGATCTCGATGAAGTCGCCGATGAGGGGTCGCACGGCGCCGCAGGAGTGGAGGGCCACCTTCGCAGGCGTCCGCGCATGGATCGCCCGGAAGAGCTCGGCCTGCCGCGGCTTCACGTACCGGCGGTATGCCTCCGGCGAGATCAGGAGCGACTGCTGGGTCCCCTGGTCGTCACCCTCGAAGAAGACATCGACGAGGTCGCCCACCTGCGCGAGAACGTGCTCGTAGTAGGCGAGCTTCCACTCCAGGACGCGGTCCATGATCGCGCAGGCGAGGTCGGGCTCGCCGGCGAGATCCATGAAGAACTGCTCGAGGCCGCGGAGCCAGCTGGCGGTCTCGAGGATCCCGCCGCCGAAGCCCCAGATGCAGACCGCCCGTCGCTCCACGTCGCGGATCTGGAGCGCGCGTTCGCGCATCCCCGCCGTGCGGCCGGCGTCGACCGGCTCCGGGCTCGGCTGCGCCCGGACGTCGTGGATCGTGATGTCCCCGGCGAGGGGGCTGTACGCGAGGTCGTGGTACAGGCCGCCGTCCACCGGGCAGCGCCAGCCCATCCCGAAGTCATCCCAGATCCACGCGTACCCGTCGCGGACCTCGTCGCGCTGTCGCGTGACGAGTGGCGTTCCCTGGAAGAGGCCGCCCGTGTCGACGGCGAGGCGCCCGCGCACGTCGTCGTCCACGACCGCGAGGTGCTGGGTCCTGTCCTGCACGACGAGGGCCCGCGGCGGCAGCCCCAGCGCGGGCACGAGGCGCCGGTACGCCTCCTCGTGGATCCCCGTCACGATCGTCCCGCCGAGGTCGAACGGGACGCGGTCCGGCTCCCGATGGGCGAGCGTCGTGAGCACCCGCTCGCGTCCGTCCATGGCACCTCCTCGATGCCTCGATGCTACGTCGTGGCATCCGGGTCCGTGGGCGCTCGTGGCGGGCGCTATCCTCGGGCGACGCCCCGCCTCCCCCGCAGCGACGCCGCAGACCCGGCCCGACCATCGCCTTCGCGTCCACCGGACGCCCTCCCGCACCATCACCCAGCACCCGGAGTGACCCCGATGCCCGAGACCCGTTACTGGCACGGATTCGCCGACATGCACGGCGTCCGCTCGAACGAGATCGTCTTCCGCCGCGCTGAGGGCGTCTGGATCGAGGACGTCGCCGGCCGACGCTACCTCGATGCGACGGCCGGCCTCTGGTACTGCAACGTCGGGTACGGGCGACGCGCGATCGCCGACGCCGCGGCCGAGCAGATGGTCCGCCTGTCGGCGTACTCGAGCTTCGGCGCCTACACCACCGAGCCGACCGTCCAGCTGGCCGCGCGGCTCTCGGCCATGGCGCCGATGGCCGACGCGGTCGTCTTCTTCGGCTCGGGCGGCAGTGACGCGATCGATACGGCCGCCAAGCTCGTCCGCCGCTACTGGGACGTCATGGGCCGGCCGGACAAGCGCCTCATCGTGAGCCGCGAGCACGGCTACCACGGGATGCACGCGTGGGGGACGTCGCTGGCGGGGATCCCCCTCAACAAGGCGGGCTACGGCGGCGAGCTCGTGGACGACGTGGCGCACGTGGGCTGGGGCGACACCGATGCGCTCGCGGACCTGTTCGAGCGGCGTGGGAACGAGATCGCCGCGTTCGTCGGCGAGCCCGTGACGGGTGCCGGCGGCGTCATCCCGCCGGAGCCCGGCTACTGGGACGAGGTCCAGCGCCTGTGCCGGGCGCACGACGTCCTCCTCGTCGCCGACGAGGTCATCACCGGCTTCGGCCGCCTCGGCGTCGCGTGGGGCTCGCAGCGGTACGGGATCGACCCGGACATCGTCACGTTCGCCAAGGGCGTCACGTCCGGCTACGTCCCGCTCGGCGGCCTCCTCGTGGGCGCGCGCGTGAAGGCGCCGTTCTGGGACGACCCCATCCCCGGCGCCGTCTTCCGCCACGGATACACGTACTCCGGGCACGCGACCGCGTGCGCGGCCGGGATGGCGAACCTCGACATCCTCGAGGGCGAGGGGCTCGTGGAGCGGGTCCACGCGCTGGAGCCGGTCCTCGCGGACGCTGTCGCCCGACTCGATGCGCACCCGCTGGTGGGCGAGACGCGGTCTGTCGGCCTGACCGCCGCCGTCGAGCTGAAGGACGAGGTCCTCGTCGCGGATCCGGCGGCCGCGGAGAAGGCCTCGGCGGCGATCCGAACGCAGGCGGGCGTCCTGACGCGCGTCCTGCGCGGCCGGGCGCTGCAGATCTCGCCGGCGTTCGTCATCACGGAGGCGGAGATCGACGCCCTGGTGGACGGGTTCCGGACCGGCCTGAACGCGATCGCGGCGGCGGGGTAGACGCCCGGCGGCCACCGGGCCGGGACCGGCGGGCACACGGCCAGGGGCGGCCGGGGAGTCAGCCGCGGCGGGCGTCCCGCACGGCCGACGCGATCCGGCGCGCGGCCTCGGCCAGGTCGGCCTCCGGGTACCGCGTGAACGCGAGGCGGAGCGAGCTCCGACCGCCGTCGCCGGTCGCGTAGAAGCGCCGGCCGGGCACGTAGGAGACCCCCCGGGCCTCGGCGGCGGGGAGCAACGCGGCCGCGTCCAGGCCGCCCGGCAGCGTGACCCACGTGAAGAAGCCCCCGCGCGGCTGCGTCCAGGACGCGTCGGGCAGGTGCTCCGCGAGCCCGCCGAGCAGCGCGTCCCTGCGCGCGCGGTAGAGCCGCCGGAGGTCCTCGACGTGCCCGGGGTACGCGCCGGTCGCGATGTACGTCGCGACGGCGAGCGCAGGGACGTGCGCGATCCCGCCGCCCGAATCGATGACGCCGGAGGCCACCGCGCGTGCGGCGAGAGCTGTATCCGCCGACAGGTACCCGAGCCGCAACCCGGGAGCGATCGTCTTGGAGAACGAGCCGAGGCGCACCACGCTCCCCGGCGCCCCGATGCTCCACAGCGACGGCGGGGTCGTGCCGTCATAGGCGAGCTCGCGGTAGACGTCATCCTCGACGATCGTGACCTCCGCCTCCGCGGCCAGGGCCACGAGCTCGCGGCGACGGCCGTCCTCGAGCGTGACCCCGGTCGGGTTGTGGAAGGTGGGGATCGTGTAGAGCATCCGCACGCGGCGTCCCGCCCCACGGAGCCGCGTGATCGTCTCGGCGGCTGCCTCGGTCCGCAGCCCGCCGCCGTCGAAGGGCAGGGAGACGAGGTCCACCGGGTGGTCGCGCAGGACGCGGACGGCGAGGTGGTAGGTGGGCTCTTCCACGAGCACCGCGTCGCCCGGCGACAGGAGCAGCGTGGCAGCGAGGTCCAGCGCGTGCGACGCGCCGGCGGTGACGACGATCTCGGCGGGCGTCGGGACGCGCGCGTCCGTGGCGGCCAGCCGGTCGCGGATGGCCTCGACGAGCGGCGGCGGACCCGCGTCCCGGCCGTACGAGAGCGCGTCCGGACCGTACCGGTCGAAGGCCTCGGCCGTCGCGGCTCGGAGCGCCGCGACCGGCAGGAGGTCGACGTCGGGATGGCCCCACGCCAGGTCGATGATCCCCGGCCGGTCCACCACCTGGACGACGCGGGCGTCGTCGGGCGCGGTCGTCCCGGGCGGGGAGTCGGGGAGGCGGTACGGCACCCGCGTATGGTGCCGCACGACGGGCGTTCGCGCTGCCCTGGGCGCGCGCATGATGGCCGTGCGAGCCGGCGACATCCGGATCCGGGGCATGCGAGGTGCACGACGATGTTCCAGCTCATCGATGGGCTCCCGGCGGAGGTCGTCGGCGTCCGCGCGGTCGGCGTCGTGACGAAGGAGGACTACGAGACGGTCCTCGACCCGGCCGTGGAGGCGGCCGGTGCCGGGGGTTCGCTGCGGATCCTGTACGTCCTCGGGCCGGAGTTCGAGAGGTACTCGGCCGGCGCGATGCTGGCGGACACGGAGGAGTACGCGAAGCTGTGGCGGGCGTGCAGCCGGATGGCCGTCGTGACCGACGTCGGCTGGATCCGCGACGCGTGCGGGCTCTTCCGCCATGGGCTTCCCGGCGACCTCCGGGTCTTCGCGTACGCGGATCGCGAGGCCGCCCGCGACTGGATCGTCGGCGACTGACGCACGGCTCCGCGACGGGGGGCGCCGGCGAGGCCCGACGAGTCGGACGCCGGTCGCGTGAGTGCCGCATCCGGGGGTATCGCTTCGCGCCCGGATGCGGCATCATGCGCGGCACGGTCCGGCGGGGAGCCGGCGATCGTGGAGGAGAGGGAACGGATGGAGACGAAAGCGCGACGGACGCGGGCCGCGGTGGCGGCCGCCGCCGGCCTCATCGGCGCCCTTGCGCTGCCGGCGCTCGCCCTCGCGGCGACGGAGGGCGAGTCGGCACCGCCGTCCCCGCTCACGGTGGGCGGGGCGCTCGCGATCATCTGCGTGATGGCCGTGGTCCTCTTCCTCGTCGGGCTAGCCGGGGTCCGCGGCGCTGCCACGGACGCGAAGGTGGAGCACGACGCGAAGGACTGACTGCCGCCCACCACGGCGGCCCTTCAGCGCGCTCCGGCCCGCCCCGACGCCCGGGCCGCCGGCACGGCCCCCGGCCCGCACCGCCGCCGCTCCTGCTCCGGTCAGGTCCCCTTCGTCGGGTCGCCCTTGACCCGGTTGAGCTCCACCGCCTGGCGGACCCACCCGGCCACGAGATCCCGGTCCACGTCGGCCAGCGTCACGAGGCGGACGTGGCGCATCCGGTCACCCTCGCCGACGAGGCGCCCGGACGGGTCGTGGATCTCCGTGCCGCGCCAGAACCCGAGGTTCACGCTCTTCCCGAACGCCTTGATGTAGGCGAACGGCCCGCCGGACTCGTAGACCGGCTGCGCCCACTTGATGGTCTCGCGTGCTTCCGGAGCGGTGGTCCGGATCACCTCGCGGAGGGTCGCGACGATCGCGCCGCGTTCGCCCCCGAGGCCGGCGATGTAGCCGTCGACGGTCTTCTCGGACGCCATGACCTGCACCTCGCTGCCCTCCCACGGGACGACTCGGGAGGGACCCGCGCAGGGTACCGCGGGAGGCGCCGCGCGCGCCACCCGGCGGGCCGGCACCGCCACGGGCGGCGCGTCCGCCGGGCCTCACGGGCGGCGGGTCCACCGGCCACTCCGCCGGCGCCCGCCTCACGCGTCCGGACCGCGGGGGCATACTGGGATCACGCGTCCGCCAGCCATCGGAGCCTCCCGTGACCGACCTGCATGCCACCGCCGCACCCGCTCCCGCCACGCGCGTGGAGACCGACTCGATGGGCGCCATCGAGGTCCCGGCCGAGCATTACTGGGGCGCCCAGACCCAGCGATCGCTGCACCACTTCGCGATCTCGTCCAACCGGATGCCCGTCGGCATCGTCCGCGCGTTCGGGATCCTCAAGCGCGCCGCCGCCGAGGTGAACGCCGACCTGGGGATCCTCCCGGCCGACAAGCGCGACCTGGTCGTGGCCGCCGCGGTCGAGGTGGTGGCGGGGAAGCTCGCGGACGAGTTCCCGCTCCGCGTCTGGCAGACCGGGTCGGGCACGCAGTCGAACATGAACGTCAACGAGGTCATCGCCGCGCGGGCGAACGAGATGGCGACCGGCGTGAGGGGCGGCAAGAAGCCGATCCACCCCAACGACGACGTCAACCGCAGCCAGTCGAGCAACGACACGTTCCCGACCGCCCTGCACATGGCCGTCGCGATGGAGCTGCACGCGAGCCTCATCCCGGCCGTCCGCGGCCTCCGCGACGCGCTGGACCTCAAGCGCGCCGAGTTCGACGGGATCGTGAAGATCGGCCGGACGCACCTCCAGGATGCGGTCCCGCTCACGCTGGGCCAGGAGTTCTCCGGCTACGTCGCCATGCTCGACGGCGACCTGGCCCGCATCGAGGCCACCCTCCCCGGCCTGTACGAGCTGGCGCTCGGCGGCACGGCGGTCGGCACCGGCCTCAACGCGCACCCGGAGTTCGCGGTGCGCTCTGCCGCACGGATCGCCGACCTCACGGGCCTGCCGTTCGTGACCGCGCCGAACAAGTTCCAGGCGCTCGCCGGGCAGGAGGCCACGGTCTTCGCGTCCGGCGCGCTGCGGACGCTCGCCACGAGCCTGATGAAGATCGCGAACGACATCCGCTGGCTGGGGTCCGGCCCGCGCGCGGGCCTCGGCGAGCTGCGCCTTCCCGAGAACGAGCCCGGCAGCTCGATCATGCCCGGCAAGGTGAACCCCACCCAGTCCGAGATGATCACGATGGTCTGCACCCAGGTGTTCGGGTACGACGCGGCCATCGCATTCGCCGGCGCCCAGGGGAACTTCGAGCTCAACGTCTTCAAGCCGATCATCGCGTACGACCTGCTCCACTCGATCGAGCTGCTGGCGGACGGCTGCCGCTCCTTCCGCGAGCATTGCATCGAAGGGCTGGAGGCGGACACGGCGGCCATCGACCGGCACGTCCGGAACAGCCTCATGCTCGTCACCGCGCTCGCGCCGAAGATCGGCTACGACAAGGCGGCGGAGATCGCGAAGAAGGGCCACCACGAGGGCCTGACGCTCCGCGAGGCGGCGCTCGCGACGGGCTACATCAGCGCCGAGGACTTCGACGCGACCGTGAGGCCCGAGGAGATGACGCGGCCGACGGCAGGCGGCTGATCGGCATCCCCCCGGGGGCCGGCGCGGATCCGTCCCCGGGCTCGGTCAGCCTGCGTCCCGGGCGGCCTCCTCCGCCACAAGCCGCAGAAGGAACGAGCCGAGCGCGATCTCCACGCCGACCGCGAGGACGGTCGCGGCCGCCGTGAACGGGTGCACGGTCCCCTCGGAGGGCCCGCCCCCGGCCGCCACGAAGCGGATGACGATCGTGGCCACGACCGCTGCGCCGATCGCGGCGAGGCCGAGGCCTGCGAGCAGCCCTGCCTCGACGCGGAAGCGATGGAGGACCCAGTCGACGATCCGGCTGTCGAACGTGGGGTGCCGTCGCCGGATCACGACCTTCGCCACCGTCCCGAAGGTGAACAGCGACGTCCCGATGAGGGCCAGCATCGATCCGATCGCCAGCCAGTGGATGCCGAGGTACACGGGTCCGACGACGACGGGACCAGCGGACAGCAGCGCGACGAGGAGGATGCCGAGGAACAGGAAGAGGATGCCCGGTGCGATGAACAGCTGGTCGGGCGCGTAGGTGACGATGAACCGCAGGTGCCGCCACCCGTCGCGGAACGTGTCCAGGTGGGGCGGGCGACCTCGTCCGTCGGGGTAGAGCACGACCGGCACCTCGCCGATGCGCAGGCCCTCGAGGACGGCGTTCGCGACCATCTCGGTCGCGAACTCCATCCCCGGCGTCCGCAGCTGCATCCGGGCGTAGGCCTCGGGCGTCAGTGCCCGCATGCCGCAGTGGAAGTCGCCGATCCGGGTCCGGAAGACCACTCGAGAGATGAACGAGAGCAGCGGGTTGCCGATGTACCGGTGGGACGCGGTCATCGCCCCGGGCCGGATCCCGCCGGCGAACCTGTCGCCCATGACCAGGTCGTCGCCGGACCGGATCGCGTCGATGAACGGCCCGATCGCCGTCCAGTCGTACGAATCGTCCGAGTCGCCCATGACGATGATCGATCCCCGGGCCGCCTCGATCCCCCCCATGAGGGCGGCGCCGTAGCCCCGGCGCGGGACATCGACGACGCGAGCGCCGAGCGACCGGGCGATGTCCCGCGAGCCGTCCGTGGAGCCGTTGTCGGCGACGACGACCTCGCCGCGGACGCCGAGCCCATCGAACGCGGCGAATGCCTTGGTGATGCACGTCCCGAGGGTCCGCGCCTCGTCGAGGCAGGGCATGACCGCGCTCACCTCGACCGGCTCATCGACCGTCGCGGGTCCCGCCCGGTGCTCCACGGCGTCGCTCCTAGCCGCGCCCGGTACGGAGGTAACGGACCCGCGGGGTTCGTGTCGGCGCGATCCACGGGGACGGCGGGGAAGAGGTCGCCGCGGCGAGGATCGTCACCGGCCGGTCGTAGAGGCCGCGCAGCCGGTGGAACGTGTTCCACGCCGCGTCGGCGTCGGGCATCAGGGGGATCCCCGCCGCCGCGAGCTCCGCGCGCGCCGCGTCGAACGCGGCGCGCGTGACGGTGACGGTCCGCGCGTCGGAGTCGAGCGCGGGGTCGTCGCCGGCCTTCGACGCCGCCGGCCGGGGGCCCGCGTCGAGGCCCAGGTGGTGGGCGATCCCCCAGAGAGAGCGCGCCCCGGCCCGGATGACGAGCCGTGCGCCCGGCGGCGGCGGTGCGTCGATCGTGGCGACGCGCAGCGCGGCCGCATCCAGGATGAGGCAGGACGCGTTGACCCAGCTCCGATCGTCGGCGAGCGACCGGTAGAAGGGGAGGATCTCGATCGCCACGTGGCTCTCGCCGATATCCGCGAACCACGTCTCGTACCCGTCCCACAGGCCATCCACCACCGACCAGTCGCCCATCTCCTGGTGATGGCGCAGCAGCGAGACGCCAGACGCGGCCGCGCCGGCCCGCTCCTGGAGCGTCGTGACGACGACCTCGCGTCGCTGGTACGCGCCGTAGATGGTGGGGAAGTACCCGATGAGGAGCGCGACGAGGAAGAGCCCGATCCCCGCTTCGGCGAGCACGGCGGCCGTCGTGCCGCCGGAGGGCGGCTCGCTGAACCCGAGCGTGAAGAGGGACGAGCCCGACAGGCGGAGCGCGGTGGTCGCGTCCTCGGTCCCGAACCCGTAGTACATCAGGGCGAAGCCGAGCCAGGTGATGACCAGCCACGCGGCGTAGAAGCTCAGCAGGCAGGCGGGGGCGAAGAGCGCGAGGGCGCTCGATCGGGTCGCGATCCGCCCGAGGAGCGGCACGCGCCGGTGGATGAAGGGCCGGAAGACGGCGGCGACCAGCTCGAGGACCACGCCGGTGATCACCTCGCGGCGTCCGTGGGGCACGACGAACGTCAGGACCGCCGAGCGCAGCGTGAGCGCGACGAGCAGGATCCCGGCCGCGACGGCCGCCACGTGCACCAGCTCCATCGTCCCTCCCCCGACCTTCCGGGCGCGCGACCGGTCCGCCGTCGGCGATGAAGCGTACGCCCGAACCGCACCCGTGGTCACGGGTCTGCGGTGGGCGCCGCGGCGTTCGACGGGGTGGCGACGGGCCCGATGGATCGGTCGGGGCTGTCCGGAGCAGGCGCGGAGCCGCCTCAGGCGAACGCGATCGAGGCGTACCCGACGGTGTGGGAGAAGCTCGCGCCGGTCCGGTCGGCGGAGGTCGCTCGCGCGACGAGCGAGCCCCGCGTGGCGCCCATCGCCCGGAGGGCCGCGAGCCCCGCGAGCGTGGCCTCCAGTCCGCACAGGCCGCAGTCCACGCCGACGGGCCCGGCGGTCCGGAGGTGGCGCTCCACCTCGTGCACCTGCGCGATGTCGAGGGCGAGGAGGCCCGGCAGGTGCTCGGCCGTCACCGCCTGGGCGATCGGGTGCGGCGGGTAGTGCGCGAAGTCGGTCGAGATCGCGACGGCGATCCGCTCACCGGCCGCCCGCCGCTCCGCCACCAGCCTGCCCGCCATGTCGCCGCCGATCACGGCGGCGTCGGGCGTGCACCCCACCGTGAAGGGCACGAGCCGCGCGCCCGGGAGCAGCCGGCGCACGAACGGCAGCTGGACCTCGATCGCGTGCTCGGTCGCGTGCGCTCGTCCGTCCGACACGAACGGCTTGCCCAGGTCGACGATCGCGTCACGCAGCCCGGTGTCCACCTCCACGTCGCCGCCGGGGATCGACCACGCAGCGTCCGGCGACGCGGCGATCCCCTCGAGCCAGGGCGCGGTGTGGCACGTCCCCATCACGACCACGACGTCCGGCGCCGCCGCGGCGAGCGCCGACCATCCGCGCGCCGCCGTCCCGCCCGAGTAGACGAGCCCCGCGTGCGGGACGAGGACGCCCATGACCTCGCCGGGCAGCTCCGACGGCTTCGGGATCGCGCGCGGGTCGTCGTGCAGGCACTCCTCCACGAGCCGGTCGAGCGCCGCCGTGTCGGCCGGGTAGAACGACCCGGCCACCGCCGGCCTGCGTCGCGTCGCGGCCATCACCGTCCTCCCGTGCCGGCGCCGACGGCCGGCCCGCGCCGGTCGTGCTCCAGGCCCGCTTCGAAGATCCCCGGGAGCCGCCGTCCGCAGGCGGGACACGCGCCGTCGCGAAGTCGAAGGTCGGTCACCCGGTACCCGGACCGCGCGACGAGGAGGCTCCCGCACCCCGCGCATCGGGTGATGCCGTCGTCGCGCTCCGCCGCGCCGCCGATGTTGCCCGGGTAGACGTGCGCGAGCCCGGAGGCCCGGCCGATCGCCGTCGCCTCGCGGATGGTGGCGACCGGCGTCGGGTGGACGTGGCCGAACCGGTATGCGGGGAAGAAGCGGCTGACGTGCCAGGGGGTCTCGGGCCCCAGCTCGCGGGCGATCCAGCCCGTCAGGGCGCGGAGCCCCGCGGGGTCATCGGTGTGGCCGGGGATGAGGAGGGTCGTCACCTCCACCCACACGCCCGCCGCCCGGAACCCCGCGAGGGTCTCGAGCACCGGCTCCAGGCGCGCGCCGCAGATCCGGCGGTACGTCGCGTCGTCGAACCCCTTGAGGTCCACGTTCGCCGCGTCGATCCACGGCGCGAGCGCCGCGACGGACTCCGGCGTGCAGTACCCGTTGGTCACGAGGACGTTGCGCAGGCCGGCGCCGCGCGCGAGCCGTGCCACGTCGAGGAGGTACTCCGCGAAGATCGTGGGCTCCACGTAGGTGAATGCGATCGATCGCGCACCGGCCGAGAGCGCGGCGTCCACCACCTCGGCCGGCTCGGCGTGGAAGGTCGTGTGGCGCAGCCCCTCGCGTGGCGCCTGCGCGATCTCCCAGTTCTGGCAGAAGCCGCACCGGAACGGGCAGCCGACGGTGGCGATCGAGTAGGAGGTGGAACCCGGCAGGACGTGGAAGAGCGGCTTCTTCTCGATCGGGTCGAGATGGGCGGCCACGAGCTCTCCGTAGACGAGCGTGACCAGCTCGCCGCCGCGGTTCTCCCGGACGCCGCAGATGCCGCGCCGGCCGGCGCGCAGCAGGCAGCGGTGTGCGCACAGGACGCAGCGGACGCTGGCGGGTCCGGGCGGTGCGTGGGGGTCGTCCGCGACCGACCAGAGGATCGCGGGCGCGACGCCACGCTCGGCGCCGTGGACGCTCACCCCGCCGGCGGGGCCACCCTGGTCTTTCTCGCGGGGTCGGTGGCGGAGGCTCATGGTGGGTCCATTCCACCGGTCATCGTCCGCCGGTCCCGGCCCTGCGGGGAGGGCCCTTCATCCCGAAACCAGGCCCGGCCCCGGGCGGCGACGCCGCCCGGGGCCATGTCGGATCAGCCCGTGCCGGCGCCGGCGAGCGAGGGTTCAGGACCCACCTGCTCCTCGCTGCTCGGGAGCGGCTCGTCGGCGGGGGCCACCGGCTCCTCGGCCGCGACCGCCGACGACTCGACCCCCCTCTCCTTCGGCGGGCGCTCGGGATGGACCGGCGGGTGGTTGTCCACGAATTCGAGCACGTCCGAGGGGATGCGCCTGTCGGAGCCCGCCTGGAAGGGGTTCATGCCCTCGAAGAGCTTCAGGGTGCAATCGGGGATGAGCCGGGCGGTCTCCTCATAGACCTCCCTCGAGAACTCGAGGTCCCGGTCGCAGCCGAACAGCAGCACCGGCACCTTGATCTCGGGCAGGACCTCCCGGGCGTCGAACGCCGCCACGGCCTCCGCCTCGGTCACCACGTCCTTCGCGAAGTACGGGTGGGTCATCGGGAACATCGATCGCACCAGAGCCGCGCCGATCACGCGGTCGAGGCCCGGCGGCATGAGGCCGGGGGCGACGTGCCCGAGCATCAGGGCGCCTGCCTCGCCCCTCCTGCCCTCGCTCATCAGCCTCGCGAAGTCGAGCTGGGTGGCCCTGCCCTCGTCGTTCAGCCGGTACCCGGAGAGGCTGATCGCGAGGTGATCGAGGCGGTCGGGATGGCGAGCCGCCAGGCAGAAGCCGGTCATGCCGCCGTACGAGTCCTCGCCGACGACGAGATCGACCTTGCCATCGAACTCGTCCTCGATGAGCCCGGCGTAGTCCTCTGCCATCTCCGGGACGGTGTAGCCCTTCGGCATGTCACGCTTCCGGGTCACGATCCAGATGGTGTACCCAGTCTCGAGGAACGGCCTGAGCCAGAGGCCCCCCATCACCGCCATGGGCAGTCCCGTGGGGACCACGTTGCCGGGCCCGCTCCGGATGAAGAGCAGGCTCTTCGGTCCGGTGCCAAGGCGGGCATAGGCCATCCCGTTCGGGAAGACGCCACCGACCGGCTTCGGGAGCTCCTGGAGTCGACGCCTGACGAGCGCGCCGGCCCCCACGACGGCTGCCGTGCCGCCGGTGAGAAAGGCGAACCGGATGACGCGACGCATCGACGCCTCCTGGGACGCGCGCCGTGGGCCGGTCTCGCCAGTGGCTCGGCGCGGTCCCGGCGGCCGGGATGTGGACCGCGCGTCAGGGCCTCCCGTCAGGACGACTGTCGCCGCGGGCCTGATGGGCGACAAGGGCCGAAGGACGTCGCGTTCGAGCGGGCGCTCGACGCGCCCGGACGGCCACGTCGTCCACGGCGCCGGACGTCCCTCCCCGCGGGTCACATGTCAGGTGCCGGTCCGACCCACCGGATCCGCTCGATGCCGCGCGGGATCGCGCCCTCCACGCGACGCCAGCTGCCGTCCGCCTGCTCGACCTCGTACGCGCGGAACGCGCACGCGACGCCCCGCGCCGTGAGAGGGTCGGGGCCGTCCATGAGCTGGAAATGGAGATGGGGCATCGTCGAGTTGCCGGTGGTCCCCACGCGGCCGAGGACGTCGCCGGTCCGGACGGCGTCACCGGCGGCGACCGCGACGGAGCCTGGGACGAGGTGGGCGAAGCCCGCGAACACGTCGCCACATCGGAGGATCACGTGGTTGCCCATGACCCGCACCAGGTTCCCGGGCGTGGGACGGAAGGTGAGGCCGTTCTTCACGACGAGCGCCAGCTGGCGGATCGGGACGACCCGACCCGGCTCCGCGATGCCGTCGTGCGCGACCACGACCTCGCCGTCGAGCGGGGCGTGCACCGACTCGGCCCACCCGGGGCACTCCCGCGTGGGGATCCCGACGAGCGCCGACAGCCGGCCGCCGCGGGGATGGTCGGGCGCGCCCCGCCGCGGGTCGAAGCGGACGAAGTCGAACGCGTAGCGCTGGCCGAGGATGTCCGTCCCGTGGCTGGGGATGCGGTCGGCCGGGGAATGGACCGCCACCCATTCGCCGCGGAGCGGCAGGTCGACGACGCGGGCACCCAGGAGCTCCGCAGCCAGGGCCGGGCCGAGCGGACCCTCGCCGGTCACTGGACGCAGAACTCGTTGCCCTCCGGGTCGTTCATCCGGACCCAGTACTCGCCCCGCAGGTCCATCGCTCCGCGCGCGTCGCTCGCCCCGAGCGCCTTGAGCCGCGCGACCTCGGCGTCCACGCGCAGGCGCCGCTCGTCGTCCGGGACGTCGCGGCCGCCTCCCGCGTTGATGTCGAGGTGGACCCGGTTCTTCGCGACCTTGCCCTCCGGGACCCGCTGGAAGAAGAGCCGCGGCCCGCGCCCCTCCGGGTCGAGTGCCGCGCTGAAGTCGTTCCGCTGCTCCGGCGGGATGCCCATGCTGTCCGCCCACGCGTCCCACGAGTCGAAACCGGGAGGCGGCGGCTGGAGGACGTAGTGGAGCGCCTCGGCCCAGAACCGCGCCTGGGCGTTCGGATCGGCGCAGTCGAAGACGATCTGGATGCTCGTCGCCATCGGGCGACCTCCTTCTCCCGCCCGGGAGGTCCCGGGCGTTCTCTCAGCCCTGCCCTGCGAGCGGCGCGAAACGCGCCGTGAAGTGGCGCAGCTGCGCCGGCGCCTCGACGATCCGGAAGCCACGGAGGTCGGCGGCGCGCTCGGCGACGTGGCGCACCACCTCGATGACGTAGTCCACGTGGCTCTGCGTGTAGGTGCGGCGCGGGATCGCGAGGCGCACCAGGTCCATCGCGGCCTCCGTCTCCGTCCCGTCCGGGTGCGCGCCGAACATCACCGTCCCGATCTCGCACCCCCGGATCCCGCCCTCGACGTACAGCGCCACCGCGAGCGCCTGGCCCGGGTACTGCAGCGGCGGGATGTGCGGCAGCAGGCTCCGTGCGTCGAGGTAGACGGCATGACCGCCGATCGGGAGGACGACGGGGATCCCCGCCTCGGCCAGCGCGTCGCCGAGGTAAGCCGTGCTCTTGATCCGGTACCGGAGGTAGTCCTCGTGGACGACCTCGCGGAGGCCCTGGGCGATGGCCTCGAGGTCCCGGCCGGCGAGGCCGCCGTACGTCGGGAACCCCTCGGTCAGGATGAGCAGGTTGCGGCACCGCTCGGCGAGCGCGTCGTCGTTCATCGCGAGCCAGCCGCCGATGTTCGCGAGGCCGTCCTTCTTCGCGCTCATCGTCATCCCGTCCGCGTATGACGCCATCTCGCGGACGATCTCGACGATGGGCGTCGAGGCGTACCCCTCCTCGCGCTCGTGGATGAACCACGCGTTCTCCGCGAAGCGGCATGCGTCGAGGAAGAGGGGGATGCCGTATCGGTCGCACACGCCGCGGATGCCGCGGATGTTCGCCATCGCGACCGGCTGGCCGCCCCCGGAGTTGTTCGTGACCGTCACGAACACGACCGGGACGTTCTCCGGCCCCGCCTCGCGGATCGTCGCGTCGAGCAGGTCGAGGTCCATGTCCCCTTTGAAGGGGTGGCGCAGCGACGGGATGCGCCCTTCGGCGATGACGCAGTCCACCGCGGCCGCCCCCGTGGCCTCGACGTTGGCCCGGGTCGTGTCGAAGTGGGTGTTGTTGGGGACGGTCCTCCCGGGCCCGCCGATCGCGCCGAAGAGGATCCGCTCGGCTGCGCGTCCCTGGTGCGTGGGGATCACGTGGCGGAACGGGAACAGGTCGCGCACTGACTCGAGGAAGACGTACCAGGACGGCGACCCGGCGTAGCTCTCGTCGCCGTGCTGGACCGCCGCCCACTGGTCCCGGCTCATCGCCCCGGTCCCTGAGTCCGTGAGGAGGTCGATGAGGACGTCGTCCGCGTGGAGGCCGAACAGGTTCCAGCCGGCGTCGCGGATGGCGGCGAGCCGCTGCTCGCGCGTCGTCATCCGGATCGGCTCCACCGCGTGGATCCGGAAGGGCTCGATGATCGTGCGGGGCTCCATGAGGCCTCCAGGGGTCGATCGGCGGATGGCGCCCCGGAACGATACGACCGACGCACCCTCGCCGTGCGGCGCCCAGGACCGACGCCGTCGCCGCAACCCGGCCCGCGCGGGCGCGGCGGTGGCCCGCGGCTCGGCCCACGGGGGCGCGGCGCGTCAGAAGGTCGGGCCGGGCTAGTCGCCCTCCATCTCCTTCAGGCGCGTGTAGTAGTCCGGCAGCTCCTGGAGGTGGGCCCATGCGATCCGGCCGGTGGCGAGCGGGTCGTCGCCCGTCACGTTGGTCCGCGGGTCCCGTGAGCCGTGCTCCATCTCCACCGCGAGGCCCATCCGGAACTCCTCCGGATCCACGCCCTCGGCATGGAAGTCCAGCCCGATCGACCGCGCGATCGCGGCGGCCTCCTCGGGCGTGAACTCGGTCTTGCGCTGCGTCATCGTCGCCTCCTGCAGGCCGGTCCACGGCCCGCGCCATGGTGGCACGCCGGGCCCGGTGGGGCGAGTGCCGGGAGGCCCGGGAGAAGTGCCGTGCGGCCGACGCCGGCGGCTGGGCGCGACGCCTCCCCGGCTGCCGGTCGGGCTTCCGGGACCCCGTGGTCCGGGCGCATCGGGGTACCCTATCGACACAGTCACCACGAAGACAGCGACGATGGGACGGGTGTCATGGATCAGAACGCATCCCAGGCCGCAGGGGACCGCGGCACGAGGGGACGGTCGAACCGGGACTGGTGGCCCGACCAGCTCGACCTCTCCGGGCTGAACCGGAACTCCCCCCTGACCGACCCCATGGGCGAGGACTTCGACTACGCGGCGGAGTTCGCCTCGCTCGACCTCGAGGCCCTGAAGAAGGACATCGTCGAGGTCCTGACCACCTCGCAGGACTGGTGGCCGGCCGACTACGGCCACTACGGGCCCCTCATCATCCGCATGGCGTGGCATAGCGCGGGCACGTACCGTGTCAACGACGGCCGCGGCGGGGCGTCGCGCGGCCAGCAGCGGTTCGCGCCGCTCAACAGCTGGCCGGACAACGCGAACCTCGACAAGGCGCGGCGCCTGCTCTGGCCGGTCAAGCAGAAGTACGGCCGGAGGATCTCCTGGGCGGACCTGATGATCCTCGCCGGGAACGTCGCCCTCGAGTCGATGGGCTTCACGACGTTCGGATTCGGCGGCGGTCGCGAGGACGTCTGGGAGCCGGACGACACCGACTGGGGCTCCGAGAGCACCTGGCTCGCCGACGAGCGCTACAGCGGGGACCGGGAGCTGGCGAACCCGCTGGCGGCCGTCCAGATGGGCCTCATCTACGTGAACCCGGAGGGCCCCAACGGCAACCCCGATCCCGTGGCCGCCGCGAAGGACATCCGCGAGACGTTCGCCCGGATGGCCATGAACGACGAGGAGACGGTCGCGCTCATCGCCGGCGGACACACCTTCGGCAAGACTCATGGCGCCGGCCCGGCGACCAACGTGGGCCCGGAGCCCGAGGCCGCTCCTCTCGAGGCGCAGGGCCTCGGGTGGAGGAGCTCGTACGGCACGGGGAAGGCGGGAGACGCGATCACCAGCGGCCTCGAGGTCACCTGGACCTCCACGCCCACGCACTGGAGCAACAACTTCTTCTGGAACCTGTTCGGCTACGAGTGGGAGCTGGAGAAGAGCCCGGCGGGCGCGAACCAGTGGGTCGCGAAGGGCCGGCCCGCGACGATCCCCGATGCCTTCGACCCATCGAAGCACCATCCGCCGACGATGCTCACGACGGACCTCTCCCTGCGCTTCGACCCGGCGTACGAGAAGATCTCGCGCCGGTTCTACGAGCACCCGGACGAGTTCGCCGACGCCTTCGCGCGCGCGTGGTTCAAGCTGACCCACCGCGACATGGGCCCGGTCTCGCGGTATCTCGGACCGCTCGTCCCGGCCGAGCAGCTCATCTGGCAGGACCCCGTCCCGGCCGTCGACCACGCCCTCGTCGGCCCCGCGGAGATCGCGGACCTCAAGGCCCGCATCCTCGCGTCCGGCCTGTCCGTGTCGCAGCTCGTGGCGACCGCCTGGGCGTCCGCGGCCTCGTTCCGCGGCACCGACCGGCGCGGCGGAGCCAATGGCGCACGGATCCGCCTCGCGCCGCAGAAGGACTGGGCGGTCAACGACCCGGCCGCGCTTGCGACCGTGCTCGCGACGCTCGAGCGGATCCAGGCTGAGTTCAACGCGTCCCGGACGGACGACGTGCGCATCTCCCTCGCGGACCTGATCGTCCTCGGCGGGTGCGCCGCGGTCGAGCAGGCCGCGAAGGACGCCGGGCATCCGGTCGCGGTCCCGTTCGCGCCCGGGCGCACGGACGCGTCCGCGGAGCAGACCGACGCGGCGTCGTTCGCTGTGCTCGAGCCGCGCGCGGACGGGTTCCGCAACCACGCGGCGGCCGCGGACGCCGGGCGGGCCGAGCACCTGCTCGTCGACCGGGCGGAGCTGCTGACGCTGACGGCGCCCGAGATGACGGTGCTCGTCGGTGGCCTGCGTGTCCTCGGCGCCAACGCCGGCGGATCGCCCCACGGCGTCTTCACCGACCGTCCCGGGACGCTGACGACCGACTTCTTCCGCAACCTGCTCGACATGGGCACGGAGTGGAAGGCGACGTCGGCGGCCCGGGAGGCCTTCGAGGGGCGCGACCGGGCGACCGGCGACCTGCGGTGGACCGCCACCCGGGCGGACCTGGTGTTCGGGTCGGACTCCCGGCTGCGCGCCTACGCGGAGGTCTACGCTTCCGACGACGGGGCGGCCAAGTTCGTCGAGGACTTCGTCGCCGCCTGGGACAAGGTCATGACGCTCGACCGGTTCGACCTGGCCTGATCTCGGCGATCCTCATCCCGGGGCTCGGCGCCTTCGCGCCCGGGCCCCGGGACCGGGCCCGCGATGGGCGGGGCCCGCCGGCGGGTGGCGGCGCGCCGCCGGGTGGCGGCCCGCCTCAGCGCCGGCACCCGTCGCGGGTCAGGCCGTGGAGATGCCGAGGGTCTCCAGGAGTCCGATGCCCGCGGCAAGGGCGTCCGGCGCGGCGGCCTCGAGCCGTCGCCACTCCTCGCCGCCCCATGCGGCATAGCCGGGGCGCGCGGCGGCGAGCGCGTGGTGTCCTTCGGTCCGGGCGCGGACGTCGGCGATGAGCGCCGCGAACAGGATGAGCGGCGGGATCCCCAGCACGCGGCCCTCCAGCTCCACGTCGGCGCCGACGGCGGCACGGAGGCGCGCGAAGAACGCGCCCACCTCGTCGGCGCGGACGTCCTTGCCCTGCGAGTGGCCCCCGGCCCGCATGATCGGCGCCGGCGAGCCCAGCACCACCACGCGCGTCGCCGGGTCCACGTCCCCGACGCGGATCCGGCCGCCGAACGTGAAGAACGCGTTGGAGACGCCCAGGCGGTCGACCACCGACACGGTCCCCCAGGCGACCGGGTGCTCGGGCTGCGGAGCCTCGCGGTCCACCTGTCGCCGGACGCCCCGGCCCCCCTCCGAGGACCAGTAGTCGAGGTGCTCGGGGTCGAAATGGTGGAGCGTCGGCGTCTGCCGAAGCGCCACCAGGAGGTTCGCGCCCGCCGGCCGGTCGGGACGGTCGCCGTGGACGAGCTCGAACCCGAGGTCGGCCAGGAAGTGCGCGCCCTCCGCCGGGGTGATGACGCCGTCCGCCCAGGTGGCCGCGGGGTCGAACGGACGCGCCGCGCTCGCGCCTTCGGCCGCTCCCTCGTGCCGGTCCGTCGCCATCGAAGGCCGACCTCCTCAACCTGCCGCGTACGCGCGGGAGAGCAGTCGCTCGCGGATCGTCGCGTCGGTGGCCGCGTCGATCGCCGTCCACGCCATGCCGACCGCGCCATCGAGCACCGCGCGGTCCGCCACGGGGGTGGCGCAGGCCGCGGCGAACTCGGGCTGGTGGTTGACGACCGGGAAGCAGTCGAGCGAGAGGCTCGGGTGGATCGACGGGATCGCCAGCGAGACGTTGCCCATGTCCGTCGAGGCGGGGGTGGGCTCCGGGCCCGCTTCCGGCCAGAGCCTCCGGCCGAGCGCCCGGGCGTTGCGCTCCCAGGACGCGAGCAGGTCGGCGTCGCTGACGACCTCTGCGTAGTCCGGGCCTGCCTCGACGATCTCCGCGGTGCAGCCGGTGGCCAGCGCACCCGCCTCGAAGCAGGCGAGGATCCGCCGCTTCGCTGGCTCGAGGTCGCCGATCGTCGGCGCCCGGAACATGTAGTCGATCACGGTCTCGTGCGGGATGATGTTCATCGCGTCGCCGCCCTTGAGCACGATCCCGTGCGCCTTGATGGTCGGCGGCAGCTGCTGGCGGAGCAGGCCGATCGCCACCTGGGCGACGACCAGCGCGTCCGCGGCGTTCACGCCCAGGTCCGGCGCGGCCGCAGCGTGCGCGGGCTTCCCGCGGTACGTGACCGTCACGTGGCCGGCCGCGATCATCGGCATGTGCCCGACCTCGTAGAAGGCCGGGTGGATCATCATCGCCGCGTGGACGCCGTCGAAGGCGCCCCGCTCGAGCATCAGGATCTTCCCGCCGCCGCCCTCCTCGGACGGCGTGCCCACCACGAGGACCTCCACGCCGACCTGCTCCGCGACGGCCGCGAGCCCCAGCCCCGCGCCGACCGCCGCGGCCGCGATGACGTTGTGGCCGCACGCGTGACCCACCGACGGCAGCGCGTCGTACTCGGCGCAGATGGCGATCCGGAGCGGACCGGACCCGGCCCTCGCGACGAACGCGGTGGGCAGGTCGCAGACGTCGCGGTCCACGCGGAAGCCCGCGATCTCGAGCGCGTCCGCGACCATCGCCGCACTCTGGACCTCGCGGAACCCGAGCTCCGGGGTCGCGTGGATCCGGTGCGAGAGGTCCAGGAGCGCCTCGCGGGAGGCCTCGATGCGGTCGCGGGCTGCGGTCCTGGGGTCCACGTGGTCCTCCGACTGCGGGGTGCGGACACTCGAGCGGCGGTCGCGGCGTCCGCGGCCGGGTCGCTCGGCCCGGGCGCACGCCCATCGTAGACTTCGGCGATGACCGACGACACCGCCCGGCCGCCGACGACCCCGGCCGCCGACGACCCCGCGCGGCGCACCGGCGCCCGCCGGATCCTCGCGATCCGGGGCGCGACCGCGGCGGAGCGCCACGACGCGCTCGCCGGCGAGGAGCCGATGGCGATCCGAGCCGCCGGCCCGGGCCAGGACCCCATCGATGTCGCCGTCACGATGCGGACGCCCGGCGAGGACGCCGAGCTCGCGGTCGGGTTCCTGTTCACCGAGGGACTCATCGCGCCGGGGGACGTGGAGGCCGTGGAGGCGGGCGATCCCGCGCGGATCGCCCATCCCGACGACGAGGTGCTGGTGCGACTCCGCGTCCCGTTCGACGGATCCGCCGTGGCCGCGCGCAACTTCGTCGCGACCGCCAGCTGCGGGATCTGTGGCAGGGCGTCGCTCGACTCCGTCGCGCTGCGCTGCCCGCGTGTCGGCCCCGGGCCGGTCGTGGCCAGGTCGGTCCTCCTGGGGCTGCCGGATGCACTGCGTGCCGGCCAGGCCGTGTTCGAGCGGACCGGCGGCCTCCATGCCGCGGGCCTCTTCGAGCCGGACGGGACGTTGACCCGCGTCGCCGAGGACGTCGGCCGGCACAACGCCCTCGACAAGCTCGTCGGCGCGAGCTACCTCGCGGGCGACCTCCCCTTCACCGGCCGCATCGTCCTCGTCTCCGGCCGCCTTGCCTTCGAGATCGTCGCGAAGGCCGGCGCGGCTGGGGCACCCGCGATCGTGGCCATCGGCGCCCCCTCCGACCTCGCGGTGGACGCCGCGGAGCGCCTGGGCATGACGCTCGTCGGCTTCCTCCGCGACGACGGCTTCAACGTGTACACGGGCTCCGAGCGGATCGACCTGACAGGGTAGGGACGCGCTCCGCGCGGCGGTCGTGCCGCACGACGGGTCCCCCGATTGGCTAGATTGGACGCATGAGCATCGCGCGGGGTGTCGAGACCCGGACCGTCCGGCTGACCTTCGACGGGCGCACGGCCACCGCCCGCGAGGGGCAGACCGTGCTCGAGGTCGCCCGGGAGCGCGGCTGGTACGTGCCGAGCCTCTGCTACCACCCCAAGGTGGGGCAGGCGGGGCTGTGCCGCGTCTGCGTCGCCGAGGTGGACGGGATGGCCGGCCTCCAGACCACCTGCACGCTGCCCGTCCGCGACGGGATGGTGGTGCGCACGGACACCGCGCTGGTGCAGGCGGCGCGCCGGATGAACGTCGACCTGCTCCTCTCGGCGGGGGTCCACGACTGCCTGGCGTGCGAGGCCACCGGGCGGTGCGACCTCCAGGACGCGGCGTACAGGCTGGGCATCGATCGCCCATCGTTCCCGCGCCGGGGCGAGCTCCTGCCGCTGGACGCGTCGAGCGCGTTCATCGTCCGCGATCCCAACAAGTGCATCCACTGCTTCCGATGCATCCGGGGCTGCAACGGGACGGTCGTCAACGACGTGCTGGACATGGGATACCGGGGCGACCGGTCCGTCGTCATCTGCGACGACGACCTGCCGATGGGCGCCTCCTCGTGCGTCAGCTGCGGCGAGTGCGTCCAGCTGTGCCCCACCGGATCGCTGATCGAGAAGAAGGCGGTCGGCCTGGGTCGGCCGTGGGAGCTGGCGACGGTGCGCACGACCTGCGCGTACTGCGGCGTCGGCTGCCAGGTGAACGTGCACGTGGACCGGGCGGCGAACCGGATCGTGCGCATCGACGGCGTGGAGGGCGCGCCTCCCAACGACGGGATGCTGTGCGTCAAGGGTCG
This sequence comes from Chloroflexota bacterium, assembly GCA_029778235.1. Classification (GTDB taxonomy): domain Bacteria; phylum Chloroflexota; class Limnocylindria; order Limnocylindrales; family CSP1-4; genus CAIYQJ01. The sequence continues at coordinate 26,071 of JAKOQS010000214.1, forward strand.
CTTCGGCTACGACTACACGAGCAGCGCGGACCGGCTGACCACGCCGCTCATGCGGCGATCCCGCTCCGACGCGCTCGCGCCCGCCACCTGGGACGAGGCACTCGACTTCGCCGCGGAGCGCCTGGCCGCCATCCGGGACCGCGACGGCCCCGACGCGATCGGGCTCGTCGCCTGCGCCCGGTCCACGAACGAGAACAACTACGCCGCCGCCGTCTTCGCCCGCGCGGGGGTCGGGACGAACAGCATCGACCACTGCGCAAGAACCTGACACGCTCCCTCTGTCGCCGGTCTGGCGACCACTTTCGGATCCGGGGCCATGACGAACTCGATCGCCGAGATCGAGCACGCGAAGGTCCTCCTCGTCATCGGCTCCAACACCACCGACGCGCACCCGGTCATCAGCTACTTCATGAAGCGCGCCCACCGGCGGGGCGCGACGCTCATCGTGTGCGACCCCCGGGCCATCGACCTCGTGCGCTGGGCCGACATCCACGTCCAGCACCGCATCGGCTCGGACATCGCCCTGATCAACGGCCTGATCCACGAGATCATCGAGCGGGGCTGGGCGGACCACGCGTTCATCGAGGAGCATACCGAGGGCTTCGAGGCCCTCCGCGCGAACGTGGAGCGCTACCCGGTGGAGGTCGCGTCCGAGATCTCGGCCGTCCCGGCGGACGAGATCCGGCGCCTGGCCCGGATCCTGGGCGAGGCCGAGTCGGCCGGCGTCTACTACACCCTCGGCATCACCGAGCACATCAGCGGCACGGCCAACGTGGAGGCGCTGGCGAACCTCCAGATGGTGCTCGGGAACCTCGGCAAGCCGTCCGCGGGGCTGAACCCCCTGCGCGGCCAGAACAACGTCCAGGGCGCCTGCGACATGGGGGCGCTGCCCGATGTCTACGTGAACTACCAGAAGGTGACCGACGAGGCGGTCGCGGCCAAGTTCGAGCAGGCGTGGGGGCGGCCGGGACTGTCGAGACGCCTGGGTCGGACGATCCCCTCGATGATGGACGGCCTGGAGGACGGGTCCCTCAAGGCGCTGTACGTGTTCGGCGAGAACATCGCGATCTCCGAGCCGAACACGAACCGCATCCAGGGTCTGCTCCGGGACGCTGAGCTGATCATCGTCAACGACCTGTTCGAGACCGAGACCTCCGCGTACGCCGACGTCGTCTTCCCGGCCACGTCGTGGGCCGAGGTCGAGGGCACGTACACGAACACCGAGCGCCGCGTCCAGCGGGTCCGGCCGTCGCTCCTGCCGCCGGGCGAGGCGCGCGACGACTGGTGGATCTTCACGGAGCTGTCGAAGCGCCTCGGGTACGACCCCGGCTGGACGTCGCCGCGTGAGATCTGGGACGAGATCCGCGAGCTCGGCACCAGCTACCACGGCATCACCTGGGAGCGGTGCGAGGAGGTCGGCATCCAGTGGCCGGCCCCCACGCTCGATCATCCGGGCACCCCGTATCTCCACATGGACGGCCACTTCACCCGGGGCCGCGGCCGGTTCGTCCCCGTGGACTGGGTTCCGCCGTCGGAGCCGCCGGACGCGGAGTACCCGCTCGTCCTCTCCACCGGCCGGCGCCTGTGGCATTACCACACCGGCACGCAGACGCACCGCTCGGCGGGGTTCGACGAGACCTTCGGCGAGGAGCTCATCGAGATCAGCCCCGCGGACGCCGAGGCGCTGGGGATCGCGGATGGCGAGATCGTGCGGGTCTCGTCGCGGCGTGGCTCGGTGGACGTGAAGGCGTGGGTCACGCACCGGTCGCCGCCGGGGATCTGCTGGATGGCGTTCCACTTCGCCGAGGCGCACGCGAACGTCCTCACGATCGAGGCCGGCGATCCGATCACCCAGACGCCGGAGCTCAAGCACTGCGCGATCCGGATCGAGAAGGTGCCGGCCGCGCTCGGGGCCGAGGCCGAGGTGCCGTCGTGAGCGCCGTCCGCGAGCCCGGCGCCGGCGTCGCGGACGTGGTGGACCCGCGTGCCGTCGACCCGGGCGCCCGCACCGCGGATGAGTGGCGGGAGGTCATCGCGCGGCGCTTCCGGCGCGAGCCCGGCCTCGTGATCCCGGTGCTCCAGTTCATCCAGGAGTCGGCGGGCTACGTGCCCGAGTCGGCGACCCGGGCGGCCGCGGAGCACCTGCGGGTCTCCGTCAGCCGCGTGTTCGGCGTGGCCAGCTTCTACTCCCAGTTCCACTTCGAGCCGCGCGGTGCCCACACGGTCACCGTCTGCCGCGGCACGGCCTGCCACGTCCGCGGCAGCGCGTCGGTGCTCCGCCAGCTGGAGGAGCACCTCGGCGTGCGCGCCGGGGAGACGACCCCCGACCTCCAGGTCACGCTCGAGACCGTGGCCTGCTTCGGCTCGTGCGCGCTGGCTCCGGTCGTCGTCGGCGACGGGAAGGTGCACGGGCGCCAGACCGGGTCGAAGGCGCGGGCTCTCGCCGACGCGCTGCGCGGATCGGAGCGGGCGGTCGCCCGGGCCGGGCCAGCCGGTCCGGCCGAGGTCCCCGCGGCGCACGGGCCCGTGGCCCCGGCGCCGCGGCCCATCGACCTCGATGCCCGGATCGCGCGCGCCACGGCCGCCTGGGCGGACCTCCAGGGCGGTGCGACGACGGTCATCACGGTGGGCACGGCCACGTGCGGCCTGGCGGCCGGCGCGGGCGAGGTCCTCGACGCGCTGCGCGCCGAGCTGGCCAGGACCGGCGTGCCCGCGGAGGTCGTCCCGGTCGGCTGCGTGGGCATGTGCTTCGCCGAGCCGCTCGTCGAGATCGCTTCCCCCGGCCTGCCGCGCGTCACCTACCAGCGCATCTCCCCGGGCGCGGTCCCCCACCTCCTCGAGGCGCATCTCGTCCACGGCGAGCCGCCCGTCGCGTGGGCGCTGGGCACCGCCGGCGCCGGGACGATCGACGGGTTCCCCGTGCTCGCCGAGACCCCGGTCATGCGCCTCCAGGTCCGCAACGCGCTCAGGAACTGCGGCGTCATCGACCCGTCGAGCGTGGATCACTACCTCGCCCGCGGCGGATACGCCGGGCTCCGACGCGCCCTGGCCATGCCGCCGGAGGCCGTGATCGCGGAGGTCAAGGCATCGGGCCTGCGCGGTCGCGGCGGCGGTGGCTTCCCCACGGGCCTCAAGTGGGAGCTCTGCCGCGAGGCGCCGGGCCCCACCCGGTACGTCATCTGCAACGCCGACGAGGGCGACCCCGGCGCGTTCATGGACCGTTCGGTCCTGGAAGGCGACCCGCACGCGGTCCTCGAGGGCCTGGCGATCGCGGGCTACGCGATCGGCGCGGGCACGGGCTACCTGTACGTCCGCGCCGAGTACCCGCTCGCGGTCGCGCGCCTGGAGCTCGCACTCGCCCAGATGCGGGAGATCGGCCTGCTCGGCCAGGACATCCTGGGCACCGGCTTCGACTTCGCGATCGAGATCAAGCAGGGCGCCGGGGCCTTCGTGTGCGGCGAGGAGACCGCCCTCATCGCCAGCATCGAGGGCAGGCGCGGCATGCCCAGGCCCCGGCCCCCGTTCCCGGCCACGCGCGGCCTGTTCGACCAGCCGTCGAACATCAACAACGTCGAGACGCTCGCCAACGTCCCCGCCATCCTCCGCGAGGGCGCCGACTGGTTCGCCAGCTTCGGCACGGCGACGAGCAAGGGCACCAAGACCTTCGCGCTCACCGGCCGGGTCGAGCGACCCGGCCTCATCGAGGTGCCGATGGGCGTGACCCTCGGCCAGGTCGTCGACGAGATCGGCGGCGGGATCGCCGGCGGCGGACGCTTCAAGGCGGCCCAGACCGGCGGCCCGTCCGGCGGCTGCCTGCCGATCCAGCAGCTCGACCTGCCGATCGACTACGAGCGCCTCAAGGAGGCCGGCTCGATCATGGGCTCCGGCGGGCTCGTGATCATGGACGAGAGCACCTGCATGGTGGACCTCGCCCGCTACTTCCTGACCTTCACCCAGAGCGAATCGTGCGGCCAGTGCACGCCCTGCCGCGAGGGCACCGGCCGGATGCTCGAGATCCTGGAGCGGATCTGTCGGGGAGAGGGGCGCGAGGGGGACATCGAGCGGCTGGAGGAGCTGGGGGCCGTCGTGAAGACGACCTCGCTGTGCGGCCTCGGGCAGACGGCGCCCAACCCGGCGCTCACGACCCTCCGGTACTTCCGCGCGGAGTACGAGGAGCACGTCCGGGAGCGCTACTGCCGGGCCGGCACCTGCGCGGCCCTCGCCGTCGCACCGTGCACGGCGCTGTGCCCCGCGGGCGTGGAGGCCCACCGTTACGTCCGGGAGGTCAGCCAGGGCCGCTTCGCGGAGGCGTACCTCGTCGTCCGCGAGAAGCTGCCGCTGCCGTCCGTCTGCGGGGTCGTCTGCTTCCACCCGTGCGAGCGATCGTGCCGCCGCGGCGAGCTCGACGAGCGCATCGCGATCCGCGCCCTCAAGGGCGCCGCCGTCCGCTACGGCGGCGAGGCCGAGGCGCTCGTCCCGCCGCCGTCGCGCCGGCCGTCGGGCAGGTCCGTCGCGGTCGTCGGGTCCGGCCCCGCGGGTCTCACGGCCGCCTACTACCTGGCCCGGACCTGCGGCCACGCGGTCACCGTGTACGAGGCCCTCGAGCGGCCCGGCGGCATGCTCCGCTACGGGATCCCGCGCTACCGGCTGACGGACGCGGTCCTCGAGCACGACCTCTCGATCATCACCGCGGCCGGGGTGCGCATCGAGACGGGCGTGGACGTGCGCTCGCTGCAGTGGCTCCGCGATCGCGGCCACGACGCCATCTTCCTCTCGTCCGGCGCACACGTCTCCGACTCGCTCGGCGACGAGACGCAGGTCCTCGAGGGGGTCACGGACTGCGTGACGCTCCTGCGGGACGTCTCCGCGGGGCGCCCGGCGAAGGTCGGGCGGCGGGTCGCGGTGGTCGGCGGCGGCAACACGGCGATCGATGCAGCGCGGACGGCGCTCCGGATCGGGGCGTCCGAGGTGACGATCCTGTACCGGCGCGACCGCGAGTCGATGCCGGCCGACGTGCACGAGATCGAGCAGGCGCTGCTCGAGGGGGTGCGCCTGGAGACGCTGGTGACCCCGGTCGAGGTCCGGCGCGCCGACGGCGCGCTCGACGTCACGTGCCAGCGCGTCCGGCTGGGCGCCATCGACGCCGGCGGCCGTCGCCGCCCGGAGCCCATCCCCGGGAGCGAGTCGACCGTCCGGTACGACACCGTTCTCTCCGCGGTCGGCCAGCACCCCGCCGTGCCCCCGGAGTGGGGCGTGGAGGTGGGGGCAGGCCAGCGGATCGTCGTCGCGCCGGGCTCGCTGCGGACCAACGTCGAGGGCGTGTTCGCCGGTGGCGACGCGGTCCTCGGGCCGGCGTCGGTCATCGCCGCGATCGCCCACGGCCGGGCGGCTGCCAAGGCGATCGACCGGTACCTCGGCGGGAGCGGCGACATCGAGGAAAGCCTGGCGCCGGTCGAGATCGTCGCCGACCTGCCGCCGATCCCGGAAGAGACCGATGACCGGTTCCGACCGCCGATGCCGACGCGCGACCTCGCGACCCGGTTCGGATCCTTCTCCGAGGTGGAGCTCGGCTACTCGCGCCAGGAGGCCGTCGAGGAGGCCACCCGCTGCCTCCGGTGCGACCTCCGGGAGGTCTAAGCGGGTCGCGTCCCGCCGCTCTCGACGGGGTCCCCCGGACGCGGGCCCTGCGGCCCGGGCTCCTCCGGGCGCAGGCGATGCGGCCCGGGGTGCTCCGGGCGGGGCGCCTCCGGCCCGGGGTGCTCCGGCGGGGGCTCCTCCGGACGCGGCTCCTCCGGCCGACGCTGGACCGACCGGTACCCGAAGCGGCCCTTGATGCACAGGTGGCCCGCGGTCACCGAGGAGTCCATCGGCGAGGTCACCTTCACGATCTCGTTCCCCTGGACGTGGAGCGTCAGCGTGCAGCCCACGCCGCAGTACGGGCAGATCGTGTCGGTCGTCGTCTGGGCCGCCTCGTCCCACGTCCCGGCCGCACGCATCTCGTGCTCCGAGCGGAACATCAGGGCGCCCGTCGGGCAGACCCCGATGCAGTTGCCGCAGTAGACGCACGCGGACGCGGTGAGCGGCGCGTCGTACTCGGTGGAGATGCGGGCGTCGAAGCCGCGCCCGGCGACCGCGATCGCGAACGTGTTCTGGGCGTCCGTTCCGCAGGCCTCGACGCACTTGTAGCAGAGGATGCAGCGCGCGTAGTCGCGGACGTAGAGGTCGTTGTCGATCGTCACGGGCTGGGCGACGGTCTCGGCCGCCGCCCCCGACGGCCGGTGGTGGTGCCCGGGCTCACGGGCCGCGCGGGCGCCGGCGTCCGCCGGCGGCGCCGGCGGGCCGAACCGGGCCGGATCCGCCTCGTACTCGGCCATCAGCGCGGCGACGCCCGGGGCCAGCGAGAGGTCGACCGCCGAGCCCAGCAGCTCCAGGATGAGCCTCCGGCTGCGGCGGACGCGCTCCGACGCGGTCCGGATCTCCATCCCGGCCTCCACCGGCCGCGAGCACGCGGGCACGAGGACCCGGCTCCCGGTCACCTCGACGACGCAGATGCGACAGACGTTCACCGGGGTGAGGGTTTCGAGATAGCAGAGCGTTGGGATCTCGATCCCCTCGGCCCGGCAGACGTCGAGGATCGTGGAGCCGGCCGGCGCCGTCACCGGCCGGCCGTCCAGCACGATCTCCATCGTGGGCGGGACGGGTCCGGCCGGTGCCGTCGGGATCGCCGACGACCGGGCCGGCGGCTCTCGGTAGATGCGCTCGATCTCGGTGCTCATCCGGGGGTCCGCCCCGGAGCGCGTGCGGCGCGCGGTCCGCCGAGGTCGGCCAGGCCGCCGAGCAGCGCCGACTCGACCGCCATGGTGGCCGCCTGGCCGAGGCCGCAGATGCTCGCGTCGCGCATCCCCTGGCCGAGGTCCGCGAGAAGCGCCAGCTCGTCGTCGAGCGTCCCGCGCGGCCGCCCTGCCGCGACCCGCGCGAGGAGCTCCTCCTGGCGGACCGTCCCGACCCGGCAGGGGACGCACTGCCCGCACGACTCGTCGCGGAAGAAGGCCGCGATCCGCAGGAGCGCGCCGGCGAGGTCGGCCGTCTCGTCGAAGACGATCACGGCGCCCGAGCCGAGCGTGGCCCCCGCGGCGCGGGTCGCCTCGAAGGTCAGCGGCATGTCGAGGGACTCGGGCCCCACGAAGACGCCCGCCGCGCCACCGAGGAGGACCGCCTTCAGCGCCCGCCCGCCGACCACCCCGCCGGCGAGGGCGAGCAGGTCGCCGAGCGTGGCCCCGAAGTCGACCTCGTAGACGCCCGGGTGCTCGACCGGGCCGGAGAGGCAGAAGAGCTTGGAGCCGGTGCTCCCGCTCGTGCCGATCGCCGCGAAGGCCGCCCCGCCGTCCGCGACGATCGCCGGGATGTTCACGAGCGTCTCGATGTTGTTCACCGCGGTCGGCTGGCCGAAGAGGCCGACCTCGACCGGGAACGGCGGCTTGTTGCGGGGCTCGCCGCGCTTCCCCTCGATCGATTCGAGCAGGGCGGTCTCCTCGCCGCAGATGTAGGCGCCCGCGCCGCGCCGCATCTCGATGTCGAAGGAGAAGCCCGAGCCGAGGATGTCGTCGCCCAGGTAGCCCGCGGCACGCGCGGACGAGAGGGCATGCGCCATCCGGGCGGCGGAGAGCGGGTACTCGGCCCGCAGGTAGAGGAAGCCCTGCTGGCTGCCCGTGGCGAATCCCTCGATCGTCATCGCCTCGACGATGGCAAAGGGGTCCTCCTCCATGAGGACGCGGTCCTTGAACGTGCCCGGCTCGGATTCGTCCGCGTTGCAGACGGTGTAATGCGGGAGCCGGGACTGGGCCGCGACGGCCGCCCACTTGCGGCCGGTAGGGAAGGCGGCGCCTCCGCGACCGAGGAGCCCGGAGACCTCCACCTCGGAGATGACCACCGCGGGTCCGATCTCGAGCGCCCGCCGAAGGCCCCGATAGCCCCCGGTCGCGAGGTAGTCGTCGAGGCGCGACGGGCTGGTGACGCCGGCCCGGCGCAGGACGCGGAGGCCGGGCAGTCCGGCACGCGGGATCGACCGGCGGACGTGCGCGAGATGTCTCTCGTCCGGCTCGATCGGGACCGGCGCGGGGACGAGCGTGCCCCCGGCGACAGGGACCTCCAGGTGCTCCACGATCGCGGTCGCGTCGATCGGCGCCACCGCGATCGTCTCCGGCGCCGGGCCCGCGACGGTGAAGAGCGCCGCCGGACCGCGCTCGCAGCGGCCGATGCAGGGGGTCCGGACCCACGTCGCCGCACCGTCCAGCGCCGGCTCGCCGGCGGGTCCCAGGGCGCGCCCCAGGTCCGCGCAGACGCGCTCCGCGCCGGCCAGGCGGCACGCGATGTCGTCGCACACGTGGGCGACCACCGCCGGCCGCGGGGTCGTCGAGAGCATCTGGTAGAACGCCGCCACGCCGTACGCCTCGGCCGGCGGGATCGTCAGGCGCCGACAGGCGTACTCGAGGGCCGGCTGGCTGATCCAGCCTGCCCTCGCCTGGATCGCGTGGAGGACCGGCAGCAGGAGATGGCGACGGTCCCGCGCGGCATGCCCCCCGGGTGCCGCCCGGTCGTCGAGCGCCACGTCGCGGTCGCCACCCTCCCAGCGCGTCGTCGCGGGACCCAGGACGCCGTCGACGGCCGCCCGTTCCTCGGCGGACGCGCGCGGGGCGAGGGTCACGAGGTCCATCGGCGGAGTCTACCCAGACCCGGACGGGCGGTCGGGGAAGCTGCCGGCGCTGCGTCCGGGCAGGCGCTCCACGCGGATGGCGGTCGCCTTGAACTCCGCCGTGCCGGACCTCGGGTCCGTGGCGTCGATCGTCAGGACGTTCGTCGCCACGTCCTCCTGGGCGTGGAAGGTCATGAATGCGAGGCCAGGCCGCAGTCCCTCGTCCACCCGCACCGGCGCCTCGACGGACCCCCGTCGGCTCACGACGCGCACGCGCTCGCCGTCGCGGACGCCCGAGCGCGCGGCGTCCTCCGGCGAGAGGTCGATCGACTCGCGCCGACGGAGCGGGGACCGGTAGCCGGAGGTCTGGACGCCCGTGTTGTACGAATCGAGGCGCCGCCCGGTCGTGAGGCGGATCGGGAAGTCGTCGTCGAGGCGGTCGACGGGCGGATCGTGGTCGACGGGCACGAACGGGACGCGGTGACCCGGCAGCGGATCCTCCCACAGCCGGCTGTGCAGGAAGAGCTCGCCGGGGTGCGACTCGTCGTAGCAGGGCCACTGGAGCCCGCCCTCCGCCTCGAGACGCGCGTACGACATCCCCGCGTGGACCGGCGAGAGGCTGCGCACCTCGTCCCAGACGCGCTCGGCCGAGGGGTCGCCCCAGTCGGCCCCGAGCCGTCGCGCGAGGTCGAACACGATCGCGAGGTCGTCCCGCGCCTCGCCCGGCGGCTCGAGCGCCCTCCTGACGCGCTGGACCCGCCGCTCGCTGTTCGTCACCGTCCCGTCGGACTCCGCCCAGGCGGCGGCAGCCGGGAGCACGACGTCGGCGAGCCGGGCCGTCGCCGTGAGGGCGACGTCCTGCACGACGAGCGTCTCGAGGCCCTCGAGGGCGCGGATCGCCTTGTGCCGGTCGGCCTCGGAGTCGGCCGGGTTCTCGCCGATGACGTAGAGCGACGTCAGCTCGCCGCGCTCCATCGCCTCGAACATCGCGGAGAGGTGCCAGCCCTGCCGAGGCGGGATCGTCACGCCCCACGCGGCCTCGAACGGCGCGCGCAGGTCGTCCTCTTCCACGTGCTGGAAGCCCGGCAGGCGGTCGGGAAGGGCGCCCATGTCCCCGCCGCCCTGGACGTTGTTCTGGCCGCGCAGCGGGTTGAGCCCCGACCCGTACCGGCCGACGTGCCCGGTGAGCAGCGCGAGGTCGATGAGCGCGAGGACGTTGTCCACCGCGTTGTGGTGCTCGGTGATGCCGAGCGTCCAGCAGATCATCGCCCGGTCCGCGGTGGCGTACGCGTGGGCCACCGCCCGGATGGCCGCCGCCGGCACCCCGGTCTCGCGCTCCGCGCGTTCGAGGGTCCACGGTGCGACCGATGCCGCGTACGCCTCGAAGCCCGTCGTCGCGTGCTCGATGAACGCCCGGTGCTGGAGGCCGGCGTCGATGATCTCGCGGCCCATCGCGTTGGCCAGGGCGATGTCCGACCCGACGTCCGCGCCCAGCCAGAGGTCCGCCCAGGCGGCCGAGCTCGTCCGCCGCGGGTCGACGACGTAGAGGCGCGCGCCGTGCCGGATCCCGCGGAGGAGGTGGTGGAAGAAGATCGGGTGCGTCTCGCGGGCGTTGCTGCCCCACAGGAGGACGACGTCCGTCTCCTCCACCTCGCGGTACGAGCTGGTGCCGCCCCCGGCTCCGAAGACTGTCGCCAGACCGGCGACGCTGGGAGCGTGTCAGGTCCGGTTGCAGCTGTCGATGTTGTTCGTGCCGACGACCGCCCGGGCGAGCTTCTGCGCCGCGTAGTTCACCTCGTTGGTGGACTTGGAGCAGCTGAAGGTCCCGAACGAGCGCGGTCCCATGCGCTCCACGGAGGCCCGGATCCCGGCCGCGGCGCGATCGAGGGCCTCCTCCCACGTGGCGGGACGCAGCTCGCCGCCCTTGCCGCCGTGGCGCACGAGCGGGCGTGTGAGCCGGACATGATCCCTGGGCACGTTCGCCTCCCTGCAGGTGCCTCGGCGGCTCGACCCGGTGCCGCCGAGGCACCGAGTCTAGCAACGGCCGTCGAGGGTGCCGCGCGGCGCGGCGAAGCGGCGCGGGGTCACACGAACTGGCCGAGCAGCCGTTGGATCACGAAGAGGATGAGCGGCAGCATGATCGCCGTCCCGAACCCCCTGGCCGTCGTCGCCGACCACGGCCACGTCGAGAGCTTCGCGATCACCTCGCGCTGCTGGAGGAGGCTCGAGAGTGACTTGTTGAGGCCGTCCGCGCGGGACAGGTCGCCGGCGTCGACGTCTCGATCGATCTGCCCCATCAGCCGCTTCAGGCGCTGCTCGGAGTCGTCCCGGAGTCGCGTCTTCTCCACTTCGAGGCGGCGATGCATCCCCCACAGCGGGGCGATGAACACGAAGACGCCGAAGAGCGGCGGAGCGATGAACCACGGCAACCAGAGCAGCATCGTCGACGGGTCGCTCGTCGCCGCCGGGTTGAGGACGTACCCCAGGGCGACGGCGAGGATGAACGCCGCCCCGGTCTGCGCGGTGAGCCGCGAGAACGCGTAGAGCGGACCCGGTCGGAACAGGTCCACCTCGCGGGCGCGGGCGTGGAGCGCGCTCACCCGGCGAAGCTGCCGGTACGTGTGGTACGCGAGGATGAGGAGCACGGCGCCGAAGAGCCCCTCGGAGATGGCGCGGAGGACGAGGCCGGCCGGCGAGTACCCGACGACCTGCGCCGCGACCGGGTCGAGCGCGTAGTACAGCGGGTTCGAGAGCATGGCCACCATGGTGATGCCAAGGGCAGGGACAGCCGGGACGACGACGAGCTCGTACCGCAGGCGGGCGAGCGTGCCGGGATCATCGTCGAGCAGCGGCTGGAATGCGTCGAACGAGGCACCGGCGACACGGTCGAGGTAATGGACGAACCAGAAGCCCGCGATCGTGATGACGCCCCACGCCGACTGCTGCGGATCGAGGGAACCGACCGGCGCGAGGCCGGAGATCCAGAGGACGCTGTTCGAGCCGATCACGCTCACGATCGTCGCGACGAGGTAGATCGACCAGGCGGGGACCGGCGCGGCGTCGATCGCGTCGAAGAGGACGTTCAGCCAGCTGCGCCGGTACGGACGCGTGAAGCCTGCCGCCTCGCCTGCGCCGCCGGCGGCCACCCGGATGTCCGGACCGCGCGTGACCACCTCGCCCGGGGGCGCGGGGGCGGCGCGCTCGGTGACTGCCTCGCTGACCATGCGCGGCAGTGTACGGATGCGCCCGCGCGTGACAAGAGGAGATGATGCGTCCTCGCCGCGGGAGGCCGTGGTGGCGGTCCCGTGGACATCGACCGGGAGGACGACCATGACACCCGAGCTGACTCACGTCAGGCTCCTGGTGCGCGACATGCCTGCCGCATATGGCTTCTACACGGAGGTCCTCGGCCTCGTGCCGACGTTCGGAGGGCCTGGCGACGCATACGTGGACCTCGCTGCCGGGGGCGATGTCTCGGTCGCTCTGTTCGCAGCCGACGAGATGGACTCGGCCCTCGACCTGCCCGCCGCCGCCGGCGGGCGACGCGTCTGCCTGGTGGTCCGCGTCGAAGACGTGGACGCGGCGGCGGCGGAGGTCATCGCTCGAGGCGCCAGCCTCGCCGCGCCGCCGACCGACCGACCCGACTGGGGTCTGAGGACGGCACACCTCCTCGACCCCGACGGGAACGTGGTCGAGCTGTACGCCGATCTCCCGCGATGACCGGCGCGACGCCGCGCCGGCGGCGTCGGGACGTGGCTCGAGCGCCGCTCTCGTCGCAGGTTTCAGGCGAGCGTCAGCGCCGGCTCCGCCGCGGCCTCGACCGTCCCGATCCGCCACCAGGGCTCGCCGGCCGCGTCCAGTGCGGTGGTCACGGCCCCGAGGCGCCCCGCCGGGACCGCGGCCAGCAGCCCGCCCGACGTCTGCGGGTCGTGGGCGAGCGCCACGGCCTCGCGGGGGACATCGGCGCCGACCGAGAGCGCCGGGGCCACGAAGCGGCGGTTGTGGGCCGCGCCGCCCGTCTCGATCCCCGCACGGGCCAGGTCCAGCGCACCGGGGAGGGCCGGAAGCGCCGCAGCATCCAGGCGGAAGTGGGCACCGGACGCCCGCGCCATCTCCCACGCGTGGCCGAGCAGCCCGAACCCGGTCACGTCCGTGGCGCCCGTCAGCCCGTGCGCGACGAACGCGGCGGCAGCGTCCCGGTTGAGCCGGCGCATCGACGCCACCGCGGCCGGCAGCGCTGCATCCGAGATCCGCCGCGCCGGTGAGCCCGGGGCGGCGCGCGAGCCGGAGACGACGAGGCCGGTGCCGAGCGGCTTCGTGAGCAGGAGCACGTCGCCCGGCAGCGCCCCGCCCTTGCGGAGGAGGTGGTCGGGGTGCGCCGCGCCGATCACCGCCAGGCCGAACGTGGGCTCCGGGTCGCGGATCGTGTGGCCCCCGGCGAGCGTGCCGCCCGCCGCGCGCACCGTCGCGGCGGCCGCACCGAGGATCGCCGCCGTCGCCTCGGGGGGCAGGTCCTCCGGGAGCGCCGCGACCGAGAGGGCGAACAGCACCCGGCCGCCCATCGCGAAGACGTCGCTCACGGCGTTGGCGGCGGCGATCGCGCCGTACGCCTCCGGGTCGTCCACGAGCGGCGGGAAGAAGTCCACCGTGCCGAGGATCGCGAGGTCCGGCGCGACGCGGTAGGCGGCCGCGTCGTCCGCAGGGTCCAGGCCCACGACCAGGTCGGGCGGCGGATCCGCTCCCAGGCCCGCCAGGGCGTCCGCGAGCAGGTCGGCGCCGAGCTTCGCGGCGCACCCCCCGCAGTCGGTCAGGTCGGTCAGGCGGATGGGGCCATCGCGCGTCGTGTCCACGGGCGGATGATACGTGCGCTGACACGCGCATCGACGAGGTGGCTCGATGGGACGCGAGACGATGGTGCCGGTGCCCGGCGGGCGCCTCTACGCAGTGGACGACGGCGACGGCCCGCCCGTCGTCCTGCTGCACGCGGGCATCGTGGACCTTCGCGCATGGGACCCGCTGATCCCGCCGCTCCTGGCCCGCGGCCTCCGCGCCGTCCGCTACGACGCGCGGGGCTTCGGTCGCTCCGAGACCGAGGATGTCGAGTTCTCCAACCGCGCCGACCTCGTGGCCGTCCTGGATGCGATGGGGATCGGACGCGCCTGCCTGGTCGGCAACTCGCGCGGTGGGATGATCGCGATCGACGCCGCCGCGGAGTACCCCGAGAGGGTCGCGGCCCTCGTCCTCCTCGGTTCGAGCGTCGGCGGGTACGAGGCGCCGGCGACGCCGGACGAGATCGCGCTCTTCGAGGAGATGGAGCGTCTCGAGGAGGCCGGCGACCCCGAGGCCATCGTGGACTTCGACCTCCGCCTCTGGGTGGACGGCCCGGGCCAGCCCTCCGACCGCGTGCCCGCGGCGCTGCGCGAGGCCGTTCGCGCGATGTCGCTCGCCGTCGCGGATCGCGATCGAGTGCATGGGCGGCCGATCCCCCTCCGTCCGCCCGCGGGCGAGCGACTTGCGGAGCTCGGGATGCCGATCCTCGCGATGGCGGGTGCCCTGGATGTCTCCGACGTCTGGGCGTGTGCGCTTCGCATGCAGGAGGCGTGCCCCGACGCACGCGCCGAGCTCGTCCCCGGCGTGGCGCACATGGTCGCCATGGAGGTGCCCGACCTCGTGGCCGACCGGATCCTCACGACCGTCCGCCGGGCCCGCCCGATCGGGTGAGGCGGCCGGCGCCGCGGGCGCCGCGTCCGCCCGACCGCGCCCGTCCGCCGTCCGAGGCCGTCGGGGTCGTGCAGGCCGGTCTCAGGCTGCCGGAGCCCCGTCCTCCGCCCCTCTTCGCGCCCGTCGCGCCGCCTGCCGGGCCTGGATCCCCGCGATGACGTACGGCTGCGCCACGAGCACCACCGCGACCGCGATGACGATGAGCGCGAGGAGCACCGGCCCCGCCTGGAGCATGACCGCGGTGAGCAGCACCACCATGAACGGGGCCTTGAAGAGGACGGTGAGGAAGCCGGCCATCGTCCCCGCGATGAGCACCGCGACGTTCGCGCCGGGGAACATGAGGCTCACCGCGAGCGCCACGCAGGTGGCGGCGAAGATCGAGGGGAACGTGGGCCCGCCGAGGAACCCGCTCTTGAACGCCACCGACAGAAGGGCGAGCTTCACGATCGCCATGGCCAGGAGGGCGGCCGCGCCGTAGTGGGCGGGATCCGCGACCACGGTCTGGATCTGCTTCTCGCCGGAGAAGAGGACGATCGGGGCGAAGATGCCGATGGCGCTGAAGATGACGCCGGCTGCCAGGGCCCGCTCCACCTCGCGCCCGGCGAAGCGCCCGAAGAGCGCCGCGGAGGCTCGCATGCACGCCCCTGCGACGATCGCGAGCAGCATCCCCACGACCGAGAAGGCGACGATGAGGACGAGGTCGACCGCCGTGTACGACGTCGTCTGCTGCAGGTGCAGGTAGTTCTCGAGGCCGGTGGACCCGGCCACCCAGAAGATGAGGAAACCGATCGCGCCGCCCAGGAGATTGGCGGGCATGTTCTTCGCCCGCGACGCGGCGTCGCTCACGAGCTCGGTGCCGAGGACCCCCGTGAACAGGGGGTTCGCGATGAGGCCGTTGTAGGCCGACGAGACAGTGGAGAAGACGACCTGGGACCGGTGCTCGACCGGGATCCCCACCTTCGCGCTGTAGAGCGCGGCGATCTTGGAGCTGATGCCGCCGATGCCGCCCTCGGGCCCGAGGACGGCGCCGGAGAAGAGCGACGCCCACGCCATGACGATGTTGACGGGGAGCCTCCGCCAGTCGATCCGCGTGACGTCGCCCGTGAGGCTGTCGAGCATCGACTCGTCGAGGTTCGTCGGCGCCTGCCGGTACTTCACGAGCAGGCCGACGACGAGCGAGAACGGGAGGCAGACGACCGGGAACATCCACGGGTTCTCAGTGACGAAGCTGTTGTCCCAGAGGATCCTGTTCACGACGTCGTAGACGACCAGCCACGCGAGCGTCCCGACGGCGCCGATGAGGGCGACGACGACCACGTGGACGTAGAGATGGACCGGGTTGGCGCGCGTCACGGGCGCCTGCTCGGCCGAGCCGACGCCGTCACTCGCCCGCGGGGCGCCGGCCCCGGAGACGGACGCGAGGGTCTGGGTGGTGTCGCTGTCCACGATGTCCGGGGCGACGCTCGGCCCGGGGTCCCCGGCCGCGTTGTCGGCTTCGGCCGCGGCGCCGCCCGCGGCCACGGGACCCTCGGCGGCGGTCCGCGTTGCGCCCTGCTCGTCCATCCGGTCGCCCACCGTCTCCTCCTCGTTCGGTGGTGCGCATTATCGGGCGCGACATGACCTCTGCATCGCTCGCCCGCACGGGATCCAGCGGACGTGACGACGCCCCGGCCGCGGCCGGGGCGTCGTCACGGGTCATCGGCGCCGGCCGAGCGTGTTCCCCGGCCGTCCGTCTGCGGAACCTCCGGGCCAGCCTCCGTGCCCGGCCGATCGGGGCATGGTGCCGGACGGGCCGGATCTCGCCGAGCGGTGGCGGATCGCGCGGGTCGGATCAGCCGGGAACGGGGATGGCGGGAGCGCATGGGAGTCGAACCCACCGCGTCACGGCGAGCGTGGCGCCACCGGTTTTGAAGACCGGGCCCGGCACCGGCCGAGCTCCGCTCCCGGACGGATGGTAGCGCGCCGGCTGCGGCGCCCCGCTGCCGACCGCCGGCCGCCGCGCCGCGCTGCTGCGCGCCGCGCGCCATCGACCGCGGGTGAGCCAGGCGACGGATGGCGCTGGCGGCGGGGGCGCGGGTCGTCCAGCGTCGTGCCCGAGGTCGTGCACACGACGGTCAACGCGGACGGGACCGTGACGTCCGACTTCGCCAACGTGACCGTCGACTGCGGCTGAAGACGGACCGGTCGGCGGGCCGCGCCGTCCGGATGTCGTCCGCGGGAGGAGGTCCGCCGCATCGACGAGCGTCCCATCGCATCGCCTCCGGTCGCCGGTCGGGCCGGCCCCCGCGTCCGGCCGCGGTCTGGACCGGCAGCGCAGGCCGCGGAAGCGCCGTTGGTGGGGAGGGCGGCCGGCGCGGCCCGTGCCAGAATGCAGCGCGACCCAGCGCGACCCAGCGCACCCGAGCAAGCGCACCCGACCAGCGCCCGACCGGAGGACCACCGACGAGCCAGCCCGGACGCCCCAGCCAGGAGGGACCTGGACACGCGGAGGCCGGAGGCGGCGCCGCCGTCCGCCCGCCCTCCGTCGACCGTGTCCTCTCCGCTGCGCGCCCCAGGCTCGGGCCGCGCGAGCACGGGCCGGTCCTCGCCGCGGCCAGGGACGTCGTCGCCGAGGAGCGGGAGCGGCTCCGGAGGGGCCGGCGCCCGCGGAGGGCGGAGACGCTCGCGGCCGAGCTCGTCGAGCGGCTCGATGCGTTCGCCGCGGCCGGTGGGACCGGGAGCCTCTCCCCGGTCATCAACGCGACCGGCGTCATCCTCCACACGAACCTCGGCCGCGCCACCTGGGCGCCCGCGGCGATCGACGCCGCAGCGCGCGCCGCAGCGGACCCGCTGCTCCTGGAGATGGACGCCGGGACCGGCCGTCGCGGCCGCAGGGCGCGGCCCGTGGAGGAGCACCTCATCGCGCTGACGGGTGCCGAGGACGCTCTCGTGACCACGAACAACGCGGCGGCGCTCGCCGTCGCGGTGAGCCTGGCCGGGCGTCGTGCCGTGGCGGTCAGCCGCGGCGAGCTCGTGGAGATCGGCGGTGGCGTCCGCATCCCCGAGATCGTCCGGCGCGCCGGCGCGCGACTGGTCGAGGTCGGGACGACCAACCGCACCCGCGCCTCCGACTTCGCCGAGCCCCTCGCGTCCGGCAGGGTGGCGGTCGTCCTCCGCGTCCATCCGTCCAACTTCCGGATGGAGGGCTTCGTCGAGCGCCCCGACCCCGTCGAGCTTGCGACGCTCGCGAACGCGCACGGGGCGATCGTCGCCGACGACCTGGGGAGCGGCGCGCTGCTCGACACCGCGGCGTTCGGGCTCGCACACGAGACGACCCCCACCGAGGCGCTCGCCGCCGGCGCGGACCTCGTGACGTTCAGCGGCGACAAGCTGCTCGGCGGTCCGCAGGCGGGTCTCATCGTGGGTCGGGCGGACCTCGTGGCCCGGATCCGGCGCGACCCGCTCGCGCGGGCGATGCGGCCCGACAAGACGATCGTCGCGGCGCTCGCCGCGACCCTGGGGCTGTACCGCGCGGGCCTGGCGGTGCGCGAGCTCCCCGTCTGGCGTGCGATCTCGGTCCCCGTCGAGGTGCTCCAGGCACGGGCCGAGGCCCTCGTGTCGGCCGTGGACGACCCCCGGGTCGGTGTCCGGCGGATGCGTGCGACCCTCGGCGGAGGCGCCCTCCCCGGGGAGACGTTGCCGTCCGTCGGGCTCGCGGTCGCGGCGCCGGGCGGGCGCGCGGACGCCGTCCTCGCCGCGCTGCGCGACGCGGACCCGCCCGTCATCGGACGGATCGAGGGCGACGCGGCCCTGCTCGACCTCCGGACCGTCCCACCCGAGTCCGACGACCGCGTGCTCGCGGCGCTGTCGGCGGCACTGAACGCGGCCGGCGGCCGATGAGCGTCGTCGTCGGCACCGCCGGCCACATCGACCACGGCAAGACGGCCCTCCTGCGCGCGCTGACGGGGATCGATGCGGACCGGCTGCCGGAGGAGCGCCGGCGGGGCATGACGATCGACGTGGGGTATGCCCACCTCACGCTCGCCGACGGCGAGGTGCTCGACTTCGTGGACGTCCCCGGTCACGACCGGCTCGTCGGCAACATGCTGGTGGGCGCGGGCGAGATCGATGCCGCGATGCTCGTCGTCGCGGCGGACGACGGACCGCGTGCGCAGACGCTCGAGCATCTGGAGCTCCTGGACGCGCTCGGCATCGTGGCGGGGCTCGCGGTCGTCACCAAGGTCGACCTGCTCCCCGCCGACGACCCGCGGCGTGCAGGGCTCGTCGCCGACGTCGAGGCGCTCCTCGCACGGACCAGCCTCGCGGGGTCGGCCGTTCACCTCGCCTCCTCGGAGACGGGAGAGGGCCTCGGCGCGGTGCGGCTCGCGCTCGCGGACCTGCGGGACCGTGTGCGGGCGGGGGAGGCGTGGGCGGCGGCGCGCGAGATGCCGCCGCGCCTCGCCGTGGACCGCGCGTTCGGGGTGCGGGGCCGCGGCAGGGTCGTGACCGGCACGCTCCGCGGCGGCACGCTCGCGCCCGGCGCGCAGCTCCGCGTCGTCCCGGGTGGCGCGTCGGTGCGTGTCCGCGAGGTCCAGGCCCGCGGCGAGACCGTCGCCGCGGCCGTGGAGGGGGGACGGGTCGCCCTCAACATCGCGGGTGATGCGGCCGGTACCGTGGCGCGCGGCGACGTGCTCGTGCCGGCGGGGCCGATTCCCACGGGCGCGGCGGCCCGCGACCTTCCCGTCGCGACATCGCGGTTGCTCGTCGCGATCCGACCCGCCGTGGACCTGACCGGTCGCGGTCGTCTCGTCCCGCTGCCCGCGGACGGCGAGGCGTGCCGCCTCCACCTCGGGACCGCGCAGGTGGATGCGACCGTCCGCCGGAACCGCGCCGACCTCGCGCGCGAGGGTGGGCTCCTGGTGACGCGGATGAGCCTCGCGGCGCCGATCGCGGCCGCGGCCGGGGACCGGTTCGCGCTGCGACGTCCCTCGCCCGCCGGGACGGCGGCAGGGGGGATCGTCATCGACCCGCTCCCGCCTGCGGGGCCATCCCGGCGGCACATGGACCGGTCGGTGGTGGCCGCACTCCTCGACGCGACCCTGGACGGCGACGTGCGGGCGCGCGAAGCCGCTCTGCTCGCACTCCATGGCGCCCTGCCGGCCGCCGACACGGGCGAAGGCGGACGTGCGGCCGGGGTGGCGGCGGGGCCGCTCGTCCTGTCACGGCCGGTCGCCGCCACGCTCGACGCGGAGGCGCTCGATGCCGTCGCGGCCCATCACGCGGCCCGCCCGGATGCACCCGGCCTGCCCGTCGCCGACATCCGACGGACGCTGGCGCGCGCGCTGCGGCGCCGGGCGACCGTGACACCGGCCGAGGCGAGCGCCGCGGCCGCAGCACTGATCGATGCGCTCGTCACGACCGGCCGCCTCGCCCGCGACGGGGACGTCGTCCGCGACCCCACGCGAGCCTCCGGGCCGCCGCCCGCGCTCGCCGCCGCCATGGACCGTCTCGAGTCGGCGCTCGCGACCGCTGCGCCGCCGCCGTTCGGCGACGCCGTGCGCGCCACTGGATGCCCGCCCGAGGGGGTCCGCGCGCTCGAGCAGGCGGGGCGGATCGTCCGCCTGGACGCGGACCTCGCCTTCGCCGCGACCACGTATCGCCACCTCGCCGCGACGGCGCTCGCCATGGCAAGACGAGGCCCCGTGACGCCCGCGGCATTCCGCGACGCGACCGGCTCGAGCCGGAAGTACGCGCTCGCGATCCTCGAGGACCTCGACCGCCGGCAGGTCCTCCGCCGAGGCCCGGAGGGGCACGTGCCGGGACCGCGAGCGCCGCAGCCGGGTCCGCCGGCAGGGTCGCCGGGAGGGCCGGCGTCGTGAGCGCGGCGCCCCAGGTGCCCGTGGCGCCACGGGTCGCCGGGATCGTCCTCGCCGGCGGACGCTCGCGGCGGTTCGGCTCGGACAAGCTCGCGGCTCCATACACCGGTGGCTCGGTCCTCGACGCCGCGGTCCAGGCGGTCGCGGAGGTCGTGGACGAGGTGCTCGTGGCGATCGGGCCGTCGGCGGCCCCGCCGCCCCTGCCCGCCGGCCTCCGCGTCCCGGTCCGGTTCGTGCGCGACACGGTGGAGGCGGGCGGCCCGCTGGCCGCCCTGCCCGGAGCTCTCGAGTCCACGGCCGCGCCCGTCGTCATCGTCTCCGCGGGCGATGCCCCGCACCTCCCGAGGGGTGTCGCGTACGCGCTCCTCGATGCGCTCGCGGGCCCGGGCCCGGCGCGTCCTGGCCTCACGGTCGGCGGAGACCGCGGCCGCGCCACCGCGGCCGCCCTCCTCCTCGGTGGTTCGTTCCAGCAGCTTCCGTTCGCGCTCCGCCGCGAGCCGGCGCTCCGGGTCGTCATCCGGCTGCTGGCCGAGGGGGAGCGCCGGCTCCTGCCCCTGTTCGTCAGCCTCGGTGCGACCGCCGTGCCGGAGGAGACATGGCGGCGGGAGGATCCCGACGGCCTCGTCCTGCGCGACGTGGACATCCCGGCCGACCTTGCCGACCTGCCCTGAGCACAGAGGACCACTCGATGGATGACGATCGGCCGACCGATCCGCACGGCACGACGCCCGGGGGCACCCCGGACGACACCGTCCCCGGTGATCCGCGGGGCGCGGTGCGGGCCGGCCCGCCCGATGGCGCCGCGGACAGCGCCGTGCGGGGCGACCCGCCGGGCGCCGCGCACGACTACCTCGACGTCAACCGGGCCTGGTGGGACGAGCGCGCCCCATTGCACGCCGCGCCCGACGCCGGCTACAGGCTCGACGACTTCCGTCGCCATCCCGACCGGCTGAAGGCGATCGAGGTCACCGAGGTCGGCGACGTCACGGGGAAGCGCCTCCTCCACCTCCAGTGCCACATCGGCACGGACACGCTGTCCTGGGCCGGCCGAGGCGCGGACGTCGTCGGCGTCGACTTCTCCGCGCCCGCGCTCGAGGTCGCCCGTGGGCTCGCGATGGACCTGGGGCTCGAGGGCCGCGCGCGCTTCGTCGAGTCGGATGTCTACCGGCTCCCGGAGGTGCTCGACCAGACGTTCGACGTCGTCTTCGCATCCTGGGGCGCGATCGCCTGGCTCCCGGATGTCGGGCGGTGGTTCCGCGTCGCCGCCCGCTTCACCGCGCCGGGCGGCTTCGTGTACCTCGCGGACGGGCACCCCACCACCTGGATCTTCGACGAGTACGCCGCCGCGCCCGCCGACCTGCGCGTCACGTACCCGTACTTCACGACGGCGGAGCCGCTCGCGTACGTCGGGCCGGACGAGACGGGCTCGTACGCCGTCCCGGACGCGCCGACGGTCCACAACGCGACCCGCGAGTGGGTGCACCCCCTCGGGTCGATCGTGCAGGCGGCCATCGACGCCGGCCTCGTCGTGGAGATGCTCCACGAGCACCAGGCCGTCCC
>JAKOQS010000031.1 GCA_029778235.1 Chloroflexota bacterium
CGTCGCCAGCGGCACGTACGGCATCAGCTTCGGGGCCCTGGCCGTGGCGGCCGGGCTGGACATCTGGCAGGCGCAGGTGCTCTCGCTCGTGATGTTCACGGGCGGCTCGCAGTTCGCCTTCGTCGGGATCATCGCCGCCGGTGGCCTGGCCGCCGCGCCCGCCGCCATCGCGACCGCGACCATGCTCGGCATCCGCAACGGCCTCTACGGGTTGCAGACCTCCCAGCTGTTGCGGGTCACCGGGGTCAAGCGCCTGGCCGCGGCCCAGCTGACGATCGACGAGTCGACGGCCGTCGGCATCGCCCAGCCGGAGCCCCACGCGGGCCGGCTCGGCTTCTGGCAGACCGGGATCGCCGTGTTCGTGCTGTGGAACTCCTCGACCCTGCTCGGCGCCCTGCTCGGCAACGCCCTCGGCGACCCGCGCCGGCTCGGTCTGGATGCCGCCGCCGCAGCCGCCTTCGTCGCCCTGCTCTGGCCGCGCCTGAAGAGCCGGGACGCGACCGCGACCGCGGTGCTCGCGATCGCGATCGCGCTGCTCGCCTCCCCCCTGCTGCCCGCCGGTGTCCCGGTCATCCTCGCCGCCACCGCGGCCCTGGTCGTCGGCCTCCGCCACCCGGGACGCCATGAAGGGCCGCTCGAGGGCGCCGACGGCACCCTGCCCGGATCGGACCCGACCCCATGAGCCTGTGGGGTGCCGTCCTGCTCGCGTGCGCGTTGTCCTTCGCGGTCAAGCTCGCGGGCTACCTCGTGCCCGAGAGCCTGATGGCCGGGGAGCGCACCCAGCGGGTGACGACCCTTCTGCCCGTGGCGCTCCTCGCGGCGCTCGTCGTCGTCCAGACCGTGACCGGGGATGCCGGGTCACTCGTCGTCGACGCCCGTCTCGTCGCGGTCGCGGCGGCCGTGGTGCTGCTCCTGCTGCGCGCGAACTTCCTCGTCGTCGTCCTCGCCGCAGGCGCGTTGGCAGCGCTCCTACGGGCCCTCGGCTGGGGCTGAGCTCAGAGCGGAGCGGTAGCGGTCGAGCACGATGTCGACGAGCCGGTCGTCCGGGGCGAGGGGGCCGGTGACGACGTCCGCGCCCGCATCCACCAGCTTCCGCTGGAAGAAGCCGGGCGCCAGCAGGTACGAGGCGAGCGCCACCCGGCCGCCGCTCGACTCGCGAGCCAGCACCACGGCATCCGCTGCGGACGGCTGCGGGCCCGCAGCGAACCCCAGGGTCACCGGCCCGCCCCACCGGCGCGCGAGGGCCTCGGCCACGGCCGCGCTGTCCGCCTGGGCGCGCGCGTCGCTGGACCCTGCGGGGACGAGGACCACCGGCATCCCCGCGGTCGCCCCGGACGACCGCAGTCGGTCCAGGACGATGTCGACGAGCCGGTCGTCGGGCCCGAGGGCAGGCGTGGCGACCACGTCCGGCCGGCGGGCCACGGCCTGCGCGATGTCGACGTGC
>JAKOQS010000032.1 GCA_029778235.1 Chloroflexota bacterium
CTCGCCGGAGGCGACGCGTCGCTGCGCGACCTCGCCCGGCAGGTGGCCGACTCGCTCGGCTCGTCCGCGCGCGTCACCGTCGTCTACGACGCCACCGCCTTCCGGGGGCCCGTCTTGGGCCCGGGCTGGCCCGCGTCCTGGCCGGCGGAGGGCATCGTCGCGCCCGTCACGGCGCTCGTCGTGGACAAGGCCCGCAAGCCGGGCTCGGTCTCCCGGGTCGCGGACCCGCCGAAGCAGGCAGGTCAGGTCTTCGCCTCGATGCTCCGCGACCTCGGCGTCACCGTGACGTCGGTCGCGGCCGGCACGCGCTCGGACGCGGCGACGGAGATCGGACGGGTCCAGTCGGCGCCGGTCGCCGACCTCGTCCAGCGCATGCTCACCGACTCCGACGACGACATCGCTGAGGCGCTGGGGCACCTCGCCGGCGGGGCGGCCCTGGGCGAGCCGACCTTCGCCGGGGGTGCCCGGGCCGCGACGCAGGCCCTCACCGAGCTCAGCATCGACACGGCCGGGCTGGACCTGGCGGACGCCAGTGGGCTGTCACGCGCCAACCGGATCCCGGTCCGCGTGCTCGGGAGCCTGCTGAGCGATGTCGCGCTCGGAACGCACCCTGTGCTGGGGACCGTCGCGTCCGGCCTGGCGGTCGCCGGCCTGACCGGAACACTCGCCGACCGGTACACGAGCGCGGCGACCCGCCCTGGCCGCGGGTTCGTGCATGCGAAGACCGGGACGCTGACCGGCGTGGTCGGGCTGGCCGGAACGGTGCAGGACGCCGACGGCCGGGTGCTGGTGTTCGCGATGATCGCGAACGACGTCGCATCGATCCCCGCGACGCGGGAGACAATGGACGTCGTCGCCAGCCGGCTGGCGGCGTGCGGCTGCTCCGGCTGAGCAGCGACCGGACGGACGGAGCCCGATGACCTCGCTGCCCGCGGACGACGAACGGCCGCAGCCCGTCGACTGGGACCTCGCCGTCGCCACGGCGCGCCGGCTGGCCCCGAAGGGGCCGGACCTGCCCCCCGAGGACGCCCGGGCCGCGGTCACGATGCTCCGCCGGCTCGCCGGCGAGGCGGTCGCCCCGGTGCGCGAGGTGACCGGCCTGGTCGC
>JAKOQS010000215.1 GCA_029778235.1 Chloroflexota bacterium
CGAGCTGGAGGGGACCTTCGCGCTGCCGGAGGCGCAGGTCGATCGTTTCCTCGTGCGCGTCGCGCTCGGTTACCCCACCGAGGATGGAGAGCGTGCGATCGCACGGCGGTACCGGGCGAGCCACGAGCCCCTCGACGCGGTGCCGGTCGTGGCCGCCGCGGACGACGTGCTCGCGGCCCGGGAGGTGGCCAGGACCGTGCTGGTGGCGGACGACGTCGAGGCGTACATCGTGGCGCTCTGCCGATCGACCCGCGAGCATCCCGATCTTCGCCTGGGCGCGAGCCCCCGCGCGACCGTCGCCCTGTACCGCGCGAGCCAGGCGTGGGCGGCCCTCGACGGACGGGCCTTCGTCCTGCCCGACGATGTCGTGGCGGTGGCCTCCGCGGTCCTCGCGCACCGGCTCCTCCTCGACCTCGACCGCGAGCTCGCGGGCGCGACGGGGCCGCGCGTCCTCGACGAGGTCCTCGCCACGGTCAGGCTCCCGGTCCCGCCACGGCGATGACCGCTGGCACGCTGGCGGCGGCGGCGGCCCTCGTCGCCGTCGGCGCAGCGATCGGGATGCCGGGACTCGCGCTGGTCGGCATCCTCGCTCTCGCGATCGAGGGAGTGCGGCGCCTGACGTCTCGCGTGGGCCTCCGGGGCGTGGCGTTCGAGCGGCGACTGGGCCGCGACCGGATGGTCTGGGGGGACCAGATCCCGCTTGACCTCGTGGTCCGGAACGGGAAGCCGCTGCCCGTCGCGCTCCTCGAGGCCGAGACGGTCGTCAGCGACGGCGTCGCGGTCCGCGGCCGGCGACTCGCCGCGGCGGAGCGACCCGGATGGCTGGCGGTCCGGGACGCATGGACCCTCTCCTGGTACGAGCGCGTCGTCCGTCACCTCGTGCTGGTGGGCGAGCGTCGCGGACGCTTCGTGCTGGGGCCGACGCGGCTCACCGTCGCCGACCTGTTCGGGCGGGACGCGGAGCGGACCACGATCGAGGGGGAGATCGCGTACGTGGTCCGCCCACGGACGGTGCCGGTGCGGGACCGCGGCCGCGCTCGGGCGCCCCTGGGCCGTCGCCGCGCGCCCGCCGGCATCCACGAGGAGCCCACCCTGTTCGCCGGGGTCCGGCCGTACCGGCCGGGCGATCCGCCGCGCCGGATCCACTGGCGCGCGACCGCTCGCACCGGCGATCCGGTGAGCCGGCGCTACGACGCGCCCCGGGCCCGGGAGGCGTTCATCGCCCTGGACGTCCAGACCGTGGACGGCCCGTACTGGCGGCGCGACGCGGTGGAGGAGCGCCTGGAGGACCTGGCGGTGGTCGCCGCGTCGCTGGCGCGCACGCTGGTCCGCGACGGCGTCGCG
>JAKOQS010000216.1 GCA_029778235.1 Chloroflexota bacterium
CGCCAAGCTCATCCCGATGCGCGAGGCGCTCGGCGGCTGAGCCGGCCGCCGCGCCGTTATGGGCTCGTGCTGCGCGCGCTCCGTCGGCGCCGCAACGAGGCGAGGCCCAGCCGGGCGTTGCGGACCGGGTAGTCGACGGCCGCTCGAGCGCCGTGCGCGCGCCCAGGATCGGCGAGGTAGAGCCCGTAGGCCCCGCGCAACGCCCGCCGCTGCCAGCCCGGCCCCCGCGCTCCCGTCGCCACCAGGCGCGCAGCCAGGCCCGCCGGTTGCTGCGCGATCGCCGCGGCCACCGGCGGGGGCACCGGCGCGCCGACCGACGCGAGCAGCCGCAGGCGCGGCTCCACGAACGCACGCCAGCGGCACCGCCGGACCTCGTCCACGACCAGGTCCCACTGCGGCCCGTCGAGCAGCGACGCCAGCAGGCCCGCGTCGAGCAGCGGGACCAGAGAGGGGTCGGGATGCCAACCCGACCCCCGCAGGAGGGCGTCGAGCAGGTGGTAGGCGGGGTCCGGCGTCGCGAAGCCCTCATCCGGACGCTGACGGGCGGACCGGATCGCCCGGGACACGACGGCCGGGTCGGCGCACGCGTCGGCGAAGGACCAGTCCGCGCCGAGGACGGCGGTGTCGGCTGCCGATCGGACCGACTGCCCGCCGTAGGCGAGGGAGCGCATCGCGAGTCCGCGCACCAGGACCGCGCCGTCGGATCGACGCGCCGGCTGCTCGCGCCGGTCCAGGTACCACGCCCGGGCGTAGATCCCCTTGATGCGACCGGCGTCCCGAGCCGGGACTCCCGCGCCGACCAGTCTCGTATGCAGGTACGGCAGCAGCTCGAACGTCGGGCCGTCGACGTCGTCCAGGTCGACGAGACCCTCCCACGCGCGCAGCCAGGACTCGACCTCGTCGTCGGCCGCGAGGCAGGTCCGCAGCAGCGCCCGGTGGGCGGCGCTCGTCACGCGTCGCTCGCCCGCCGGTGCTCGCGGATCATCGCGAACAGCGCGGCCTGGCTGCCGGGCTGCAGGGAGACGTTCGCCCCGTGGATCCGCCGTCGGCACACGACCAGGTCGAGGGACTCGACCCGCGCACCCGCGCGACCGGCAGCGAGGAACCACCGGCCCCAGCTGAAGTTGTCGTCCTCCATCGGCCCGTAGCGGTCGAAGGCGCGGCGGTCGACGAGGACCGCGGAGGAGATCGGCGCGGCGTGAGCGGCCCCCAGGTGCCGCACGGCCGCGGTCCCGTCGAAGCCGGGCAGCGTCTCGTTGACGGCCTGGCCGTAGGCGACGTCCGCACCGGTGCGGTCGAGGACGCCGGCCAGCTCCGCCAGCACGCCGTCGCCGAGGACGTCGTCGTGGTCCAGGAACATCACGTAGGGGGCGCTCGTGTGGGCGAGCCCGAGCCGCCGGGCGGCTCCGGCGCCGGGGGTCTCCTCGCTCAGCACCCGGACGCCGGCTGCGGCGAGGACGGCCGCGGTGTCGTCGACCGAGCCGTTGTCCACGGCGACGAGGCCGGCGACGACCGGGCCCTGCGCCCGGACGCTCGAGACGGCGTCGAGCACGAGGTCCGACCCGTCGCGCACGGGGATGACGACGTCGACCACGGGCTCAGCCACGGTCGGCCCTCACGATCACGTCGGCAACGTAACGGGCGAAGCCGTCCACGCACAGCCACCGCAGCCACGCCTGCCGCGCCGTGCGCTGCCGGTCCTCGAACGCCTCCGGCCCGTCGGCGTGCGCCGCGGCCACGGCGGCGTCGATCCGGTCGATGTCGGCCAGCCGCACGCGCACGGCGATGGCGTCCCAGTCCACGACGTCGGCGCACGGCAGCACGAGCTCGGACTCGAGCACGACCGGGACCCGGCCCATCGCCAGCGTCTCGAACAGCCGGATCGAGTAGTTGCCGTAGCCGCGGACGCACAGCACGTAGTCGCTGTCGGCCAGGTGGGCGCCGTACTCGCTGCGCATCGCGCGGCGGTCCGCGGCGTCGTAGTGGCCGAAGAACCGGTCGCGCACCACGATCGACGACTCGACCCGTGTCGACGCGGACAGCCCGGCGATCGCCCGCCGCCGCAGCAGCCCGCCGAGGTCGACCGGCAGCGGGAACATCTCCTCCGGGGCGCCCTCGGACCGCGAGAACCCGGCCGGCGCCGGCTCGGCCGGGTCGTACGCGGCGAGGAGCCGGGTCTGCGCGGCGTCGACCCGACCCATGAAGCCCACGCGCGGAACGGGGTTCCACGGCCGCGTCTGCGCCGGCCCGCCCGCCCACGGATCCTCGACGCGTGGCGGCATCGCGTGCTCGCCGACGTAGTCCATCGACGCGATCATCGACGTGCGAAGGACGATGGCGTCCGGCTGCCCCACGGACACCGGACGGCAGTGGTCGTGGTCCAGGCAGACGACCGTCCGCAGGCCGGCGCGGGCGTTCGCCGACACGACCGACCGCAGGGCGTCGAGGTCGGCCGGGGTCCGGACGACCGAGGCGATCTCGTACGGGAACAGCGCCACGTCCGCGTCAGCGACCGGCGTCACCTCTCCGAGAACGACGCCGTCCGCCGTCGGGTCCGCCAGCGTCATCGACCGCCACGAGGCGGACACGCCGGGCGTGAACGGTCCCGGCGTCACCGCGACCCTCAACGGCGCGTTCACGAGGCGGCCGATCCGCGGGGCTGGATGGCCGGCGCGACGGACATCAGCGCGGCGAGCTCACGGTCGGGGTCGTGGGCCACGGACAGCGCGTAGCAGGGCACCGTGCGCGCGAACTCCACGAGCGCGCGGACGGTCTCCGCCCGGCCGGACGCCAGCATCGCCGACGTCGGCAGCAGCGCGGTGAGGACGGCGCGCTCGTCGGCCGGGCCGATCGACACCCGGTCCCCCACCGAGGGCACGACCAGGGCGATCGGGCGCTGGCCGGCGACGAGGCAGCCAGGCGCCACGTCGTCCAGCCAGCCCAGGCGCTTGCCGTCGACGACCTCCTCCCGGGAACCGACGAGATCCGCCGCGGGGCTCGACGGCGCCAGCTTCACGGTCCCGTACGTGGACCACAGGAACGGCGCCGAACCGTCGCGACGGTCGAGGTAGAGGAAGTCGTCGCCGAGGGAGGAGAACCCCGCGCGCACGCCGTGGGCGACCAGCGAGGACTTCCCGCTGCCCCCCTTCCCGACCATCAGGACGCACGTCTCGGCATCGCCGAGCGTGCCTCCGTGGACGCTGAACCGCCCGAAGCGGGCGACCAGCCGCTCGAGCGACTCGCGGGTCGTCTCGGGCCGACGCAGCCGGTCGAGGTCGGTGGCGTCGACGACGAGGATCGACGTCCTCGTCCCGCTGTCCCAGGCCGCGAGGATCCCGACCCACTCCATGCTGCGGAACTCGTAGCGCTCGTCGGCGTAGAGCGCGACCTGCCAGGTCCATCGCGGCCGCAGCCGGTCGGCCGTCTCCGCGCGCGACACCAGCTCGATGCGCGCCTGCGGCGGACGATCGGGAACCTGCAGGTGCCGGAACGGCCAGGTGAACGCGTCGAGCACGCGGGGATCCGCTGCCGAGAGCGCGACCGGGACTCCCCCGACGAGGAACGTGCGGGACTGCCGCGGCGAGCCGGACACGACGGCGAGCAGGTCGGCGAACTGCGCCGCCAGCGTCGGGGAGTCCGGGCTCACGCCTCGACGACGGGCGGCTTGAGCACCGGCCAGCCTTCGGCGTCGACCTCGTGGATGGGGTCGGCGAGGAGGAGCTCCTCCATGTCGGTGAACCGGGAGAAGGCGACGGACGAGTCGGCCGCCGTGCTC
>JAKOQS010000217.1 GCA_029778235.1 Chloroflexota bacterium
AGGCCGAGGCCCGACCCGCCCTCACCACCCTCGGGGGCAGGCGACGGGCTGGGCCCCACGCTCGGACCGGCCGTGGGCGCGGACGTCGTCTCGGGTGAGGGAGTCACGGCCGGCGTCGGCTCCGGGGTGGGCGACGGCGTGGCCTCGGGAGTGGGTGTGGGCTCCGGCGTCGCGCTGGGGGTGGGCGTGGCCTCGGGCGTGGGGGTGGGCGTGGCCTCTGGAGTCGGGGTGGCCGTCGGCGCCTCGGTCGGCTGGGCGGTCGGAAGGATCGGGGGCAGAGAGGCCGGCAGCGAGGGGAGCCCGCTCGGGAGGATCGAAGGGAGCACGGACGGCAGCTCGGGCGGCAGCGTCGGGAGGCCGGTCGGCGGGACGAAGGTCTCGCAGGTCACGTTCCCGTTCGCGATGAGCTTCGCCGTCAGCGCGAGGTAGACGTTCGTCAGGCGGACCACGTTCGCCATCTCGTTCTCGAACGCCGACTGCACCTGCGCGGGGTCGCCCGACTGGATCGCGGCCTGGGTCCGGATCACCGCGGACTCCACCGCTTGGAGGAGGGCGTCGAGGACCTGGCGGGCCTCCGCACCGGCCCCGTCGGGCGGCAGCGACGCGAGCCCGTTGCGGATCTGCGTGAGCGCCTGGTTGAGCTTGCCGAGCGTCTCGGTCGCCTGCGTGTTCTCCGGGGTCCCCGGTGTCGCCACCGCGTCCGGCGGGAGCGCCGTCACGCCCAGCACCGCCGTCCGGACCTGGGCGACCGCATCGCCCGTCTCGCAGACGAAGGCCTGGGCCGGACTGGGCAGGGGGCCGGGAGGCAGCGTGGCGCCGGGGGCGCAGGCCGCGACGAACGCGACGAGGACGGTCGCGAGCAACGCCGGCGCGAGGGCGCGGCGGGTCGGTTGCGGGAAGCGGCTCATGGTCCCCCCTGGGTGGTCGGCGTGTCCGGCCGCGCGGGCGATGGTCGGTCGCGGCCCGCTCCATCCCGCTCCGGGCGCGCGGCGGACGCGAGTGGGTCGCACTGGTGCGGTCCGCGGATGGTAGCCGAGATGGAGACGGCGCTCGAGGCCGGGCGGTCTGCCCCTCCGCCGTGGAGGCAGGCGAGACCGGGCGCCGGCTCAGCCGGGCGAGCCGGCCCGGGAGCCAGGCGTGCTCGATCGACGCCTCGGGTCCGGGCGTCGGCCGGCCCCCGTCGACTCAGTCGCCTTCGTCCACGCGCAGGAGCATCGCGACCGTCGCGTCCACGACCGCGGCCTGCTGCTCCGCCCGGGAGATGGTCGCGGGCGGGTCGTTCGGCTGGCCCGTGTACCAGCCCATCTGCTCGTGGTTGCCACCGGGGATCTCGACGAAGACGGTGCCGGCGGGAAGCTCGGCGCGCGCCTGCGGGCCGCCCATGCGTGCCGCGCCCGCGTCCAGTGAGCCCCAGATCGACGTGGCGTCGAGCGGCAGCGCCGAGAGGTCGGCGTTCGGGTAGGAGGCCCACAGCGCGAGTCCCTGGATGTCGTCGGGGTGGGAGGCGATGTAGTTGGTGGCCATTGCGCCGCCGAGCGAGTGGCCGGCGATCGCCCACCGCGCGATCTCCGGGTGCGCCGCGATGATCGGGCTCGCCGCGTCGGCGCCCAGCACCGCGAGGTTGAGCGGCATCTTCGCGATGAAGACCGGGTAGCCGGCGGCGGCGATGGCCTGGGCCGTGGGCGCGTACCCCGCGGGCTCGACCTTGGCGCCGGGGTAGACGACCAGGCCGGTGGATCGGGCGTCCGACGTGGGGACGAACGAGAGCCAGCCC
>JAKOQS010000218.1 GCA_029778235.1 Chloroflexota bacterium
CATGGTCTACCCGAGGCTGCACGACCTGCCGCTGACCCGCCTGGTCGACATGCCGGAGAAGCTGCCGCACGTCGCCGCGAAGCTGAACAACGGGATCTGGACCAAGGAGGCCGAGCAGGCCCTGCTCCAGACCGCTGGCTGAGGGAATCCCTGCGCGAAGAGCAGGACTGCTGAGAGGCCGAGGGTCTGAGGACACTGCGGCCTAGCGACCCCGGAACTTGTCCAGGTCGCGGCGCTCGCGCTTGGTGGGGCGGCCCGCGCCGCGGTCGCGGACCGCGACGCGGCCGGTCATCCCGGCGATCGGCGGCGGGCGCTCCGGCGTCCGGTCGATGTAGGCGGCCTGCGCGGCGGGCGCGCCCACGCGCTTGGCCAGCGTCGGGTCCACGACCTCGATCAGCTTCTCGTCCTGGTCGCGCCGGACGCGGATCCGCTGCCCGGTTACCACCTCCTGGGCGGCCTTGGCCAGCTTGTCGTCGACGCGCACGTGACCGCCGCGCACGGCGTCGGTCGCCTGCGAGCGCGTCTTGTACATGCGCACCGCCCAGAGCCAGGAGTCGAGTCGAGCCATGGGGCAAGCATATTGGGCGCTTCGCGCCGGGGGCCGGCGAGCGAGCTACACCGACGCCAGGGGCGTGTCGCCGAAGTCGTCGGCGTGGACGATCGCGAGGACGGCGCGGGCCGCGTCGGCGGCGGAGGTCAGCTGTCCCTGCTCCTTCATGGCCACGAAGTCCGCGCGCAGCGGGAATCCCTCGGAGGCGCGGATGTCGCCCTGCATGTCGGTGTCGACGACGCCCGGGCGGATCGCGACGATCCGCACGCCGTCGTGGTCCTCCGCCGCGACGGTCACCGCATGGTGGTCGACGACGGCCTTGGTGGCGCAGTAGACGCTCCAGCCCGCAAGCGGGCGGCGCCCCGCGCCGCTGGAGATGTGCGCGACGCGCGTGGGCACGCCGGCGGGGCGGTCGCGGAGGACCGCGTTGGTCAGGAGGATCGGCGCGGTGACGTTCACGTTGACCGCCAGCGCCACGGCAACGGGATCCTGCGCGCCCGCGATGTCCGCGGGCCCGAGGACGCCCGCGTTGTTGATCAGCAGGATCTCGTCGGCGTCGGCCAGGTGCGCCCTCAGCGTCCCGCCGTCGATCCAGACGGTCAGCGCGGCGGGGTCGCCCAGGTCGACGCGCTCGCCGCCCGAGCGCGCGACGCCGAGCACGTCCCACCCGTCCGCCTCCAGCTGAGCGGCCAGCGCCGCGCCCAACCCGCGCGTGTGCCCGGTGACGATCGCCTTCTTGGTCACTGCTTCTCCTCTTTCGGTGGGGTTTCGAGGGTAGTAGAGCTCACCCGGCGGTTGCCCGCGAGTCGATCATGGCGGCGCCGGTCAGGCGCAGGGACGCGCCCCGCGCGGAGCGGTCGAAGATCACCCAGGCGACGGCGACCGTCGCGAGGGCGGACGCCGCCCAGCCCGCCGCCGACGCCACAGCCTCGTTCGGGACGGAGCCGACGGCGCTGAGCAGCGACCACCCGCC
>JAKOQS010000219.1 GCA_029778235.1 Chloroflexota bacterium
GGAGCATCAGGAGACCCAGGCCGAAGAGGTCGCTCACGACGCCCGGCAGCATGAACAGGAACGCGGCGAGCACCTTGCGCCCGCTGTCGAGCAAGCCCCTCAGGACCGGCACGTCGCCGTGCATCGCCGCCACCATGCGCGCGCGGAACGCGAGGCCCTCGCTGCGCAGGAGCGCGACGCCGGCGACGAGGCCGCCGGCGACCCACGCCCATACCGGGACGCCGGTCCACCGCGCGAACCGCGCGGTCGCGAGGAGATCGAGGATCGGGAAAGCCAGTACAATCGCTGCGGCGACGAAACGCATGGGGGCTCCTTGGCGGCCGCGGCGATCCTGGTGCTGACGAGCCTGCCCGACGGCGACAGCGCGAGGCGGCTGGCCCGCGAGCTCGTCGAGGCGCGGCTCGCCGCCTGCGTGCAGATCGGCGCGCCCGTCGAGTCACTCTATCACTGGCGCGGGCGGCTCGAAACGGCGACGGAGGTTCCGGTCGCGATCAAGACCCGGGCCGCGGCGTGGGCCGACCTCGAGCGCGCGATCCGCGCGCGCCATCCCTCCGAACTTCCCGAGATCGTCGCGGTCCCCATCGTCGATGCGCTCCCCGATTACCTCGCCTGGATCGACGCCGAGACCCGCCCGGCGTGATCGCGCCGTGGGCGCGCTCGCGAGGCTCGCCGCCTGCGCGGCGCTGGCCGCGGCGGCGGCCGGCCCGGCCGGGGCGGCGGGCCCGAAGCTGCTCCCGGCGGACGAGGCGTTCCGCCTCTCGGCGCGAGCGCTCGACGCGAAGAACCTCGAGATCCGGTTCGACGTCGCGGACGGCTACTACCTCTACCGCGACAAGCTGAAATTCGCGGTCGAGCCCGCCGCCGCCGGGCCCGGCACGCCGGCGCTGCCGCCGGGCAAGGTGATCGAGGACGAGTTCTTCGGGCGCGTGTCGACCTACCGCGGTCCCGTCGTCATCCGGCTCCCGCTCGCGGCGGGGCAGCCGGGCGGGACCGTCGCGCTCACCGTCGAGTCCCAGGGATGCGCCGACGCCGGCGT
Organism: Chloroflexota bacterium; assembly: GCA_029778235.1. Classification (GTDB taxonomy): domain Bacteria; phylum Chloroflexota; class Limnocylindria; order Limnocylindrales; family CSP1-4; genus CAIYQJ01. The sequence continues at coordinate 1,037 of JAKOQS010000219.1, forward strand.
CTGCTACCCGCCGCAGCAGCAGCGGCTCGCGCTGCCGCTCCCGGCGGCCGGTGCGGGGCCGACCGCCCCGGTCGAGGCGAGCCCCCCGAAGAAGTCGTACTTCAACTGATCCGCAGGAGCGAGCGCTCACTGCATTACCGGGCCCCGTCCCTTGACCATCAAGCAGTCCCGTTGGCTCATCGCCGCCGCCGCGATCCTCGCCCTCGCGGCGGGGGTCTGGCTCGCGCGCACCACGCTGTTCGGCCCGTCCACCACTGGACAGAGCGCCGCACCGCTCCTCGGCATCGCGCTGCCCGACGTCGAAGGTCGCGAGCAGGCCCTGTCCCAGTGGAAGGGCAAGGTGCTGGTCGTGAACTTCTGGGCCACCTGGTGCGCGCCCTGCCGCGAGGAGATGCCGATGTTCGTGCGGCTGCAGCGGGACCGCGGTTCCGAAGGTCTCCAATTCGTCGGCATCGCCGTCGATCAGGCCGACAAAGTGAGTCAATTCGCCCAAGAAATCGGCCTCAACTACCCGGCGCTGATCGGCGGCTACGGGGCGATGGAGCTCTCGAAGACGCTCGGCAACTCGCTGATGGCGCTTCCGTTCACCGTGGTGGTGGACCGGGAAGGTCGGGTCGCCCACACGCAGCTCGGGCCGCTGAAGGAAGGGCAATTGACGGGAATTGTCGGTCAATTGTTGTGATCAAGACGTCTTCATCGAATAAATCCGACTAACCTCCCGATCTCGGCGGACCGGGGATCCGGCAGCACGTGCGGCAAACGCGTGTCGGCGGGGGCCACCCCGGATCGCCGGATTGCGCGTCCCCGCGCAGCCGGCTTCCGCAGACGGACAGCCAGCATCGTGCCGTCAAGACTGGACAACTCGCCGGCAACTGCGGCAAGCTTCGCGCCTTTCATACGACCGGAAGCGGTGCCCGGGCAGCGGCAGGCTCGTCGAGTCCTGTCCCGCGAGCCTCTCGGCAGCGACCGCTCGGCAGGACCGTCATGGACCTCCGCAAGCTGAAGACGCTGATCGACCTGGTCGAGACCTCGGGCATCGCCGAGCTCGAGATCCAGGAAGGGGAGGAGCGCGTTCGCATCACGCGGGCGCTTCCGCATGGCAGCCCCGCCTACCTGCCCGCAGTCGCTCCCGCCGCACCGGCGCCGGTCGTGCACGCGCCCGCCGCCCCCGCCGGCGCGGTGCCGAACGCCGAGGCGCCCGCCTCGCACGCGCCCGAAGGCCACCTGGTCAAGAGCCCGATGGTCGGCACGTTCTACCGGGCGGGGTCGCCCGGCGCGAAGCCCTTCGTGGAGATCGGCGACACGGTGAAGGAGGGCGACGCGCTCTGCATCATCGAGGCGATGAAGCTCATGAACGAGATCGAGTCCGACCGTGCCGGCGTCGTGAAGGCGATCCTCGTCGAGAACGGGCAGCCGGTCGAGTTCGGGCAGCCGCTCTTCGTGATCGCGTAAGTCCGTCGCGCGGCGCGCGGGCGGCCACCGGGGACCTGCGCTCCTCCCGCTCCGCCGCGGCCCGCGGTCCGGTCCTCCGCTTCCGGCTCCCGACTCCCGACTCCCGACTGCCGTCCCCCGACGCCCCCGTTTCCGCCGTGCCTCCCACCGCCAAGCCGGACAAGCTGTTCGACAAGATCCTGATCGCGAACCGCGGCGAGATCGCGCTGCGCGTGCTGCGCGCCTGCCGCGAGCTCGACATCAAGACCGTCGCCGTGCACTCCACCGTCGATGCGAACCTGAAGCACGTGCTGCTGGCCGACGAGTCCGTCTGCATCGGCCCGCCGCCCTCGCCGCAAAGCTACCTCAGCATGCCGGCGATCATCAGCGCCGCGGAGGTCTCCGATGCGGTGGCGATCCATCCCGGCTACGGCTTCCTGTCGGTGAACGCCGA
>JAKOQS010000220.1 GCA_029778235.1 Chloroflexota bacterium
GGTGAGCAGGGCCATCGTGTCGGCGTGGGTGTCGATCTGGGCGCCCAGTTGGGCGGCCGCCGCGGCTGACGGTGCGAGGCCGACGACGCTGCCGCCGCCGTTTCGCCAAGCGGTCGCGAGGGCGCGCATGGCAGTGGTCTTGCCCGATCCGGCGGGGGCGATGGCCAGCTGGAGGCGGGCGCCTGAGGTGGCCATCTCGCGGACGAGCGCGACCTGTCCGGGGTTGAGCGGGGTGCGGTTCGCGACCGCCTCGATGAGGGCGACCTCGACGGCCGGGGTGGGCACCTGGTGGCCGCCGCGGCGTCCGGCTGCCTCGACGAGGCGGTGTTCGGCGGCGACGATCCGGCGGGAGGTGTGCCAAGTGGCGCGGGCGACGGTGTAGACGCTGTCGCCGTCGGTGCGGCGCAGCGCGGCGGGTTCAGCGATGCCGTCGGCGGGGGCTTGCAGGGCGACGGAGTGGCGGGTGAGCGCGGCGTGCGTGAGGCGCGCGACGACGTCGTCGACGCGCCGGCGGGGCACGTTCGCGGCCCGGACCACGCGTAGTGCTTCGGCGCGGACGTGCCAGTCCTGCCAGGTGGAGCGTGAGCGCTCCATGGTGGCGACGATCTGCGCGGACTGGGTGCGGACCCAGCTTCGGGTGACGAAGACCGGACGCCGCGGCGTCCGGGCGGTGAGGGTCGCGGTGAGCATCGCGCGGACGCCGTCGGCGCCCAGGACGGCTTCGGCTTCGGTGCGCCAGGTGGCGCGTTGTTCGGCAAGGGTGCGGGGTTCGTGCTTGTGCTGCCGGGTCTCGAGGTTGGCCTGTTGCGCCAGTGCGCGGGCCTCGACCATGGTCGGGGGCCGGTGGTGCTCGCGCTGGAACGCGGCCGTCAGTTCGCTCTGGCGGTGCTCGATGGACGCCCGGCGCTGCGACCAGCGGGCGTTCAGCGCTGGGTCGACGCCGACCAGTTCGCGGACGGGACGCTTGCCGGGATCGGTGGAGGGCCGTTCGGCGAACCGGACTGGGAGGGCTTCAGAAAGGCGGCCTTCCAGGGCGGTGTTGTAGACCTCGGACGCGGCGACAATGGCCTTGTAGAGGAGGCGTCCGTCGATGGAGAGCCAGCGTCCGTCGAGGGTCTGGACCTTGTTCGCGACGGGGACGTGCGTGTGCAGGTCGGGGTCGCCGGCGCGGCTGTCGCGGTGGGTGAACCGGGCGGCGACCAGCCCGGTCACGTCGACCTGGCGGACGCCGTTGTGACCGGTCCGCGTGTAGAGGGCATGGGTCTCGATGAACCGCAGCGCGTCGCCGATCGCTGCGAGGTGGGCGCGTTCGATGGTGGCCGCAGTGCTCGGGTCGGCGAGCGCCCACAGGGTCGAGACGCTCTTCACGGGGGAGAAGGTGAGGTCGTAGCCGGCGACGGCGGTGGTCTGCGGGCGGGACGCCGTGGCGATCAGCCCGGCGAGCTCGCGGGCGTCGACGGAGTCGCGTCCGAAGGTGGCGCGGAACGTCTCGCGTCCGACCTGGGTGCGGATCGCGGCGCGGACCTGCGCGGGGACCGGCGCGTCGTGTCGGGCGCCGACCTGGGCGTTGTAGGCGGCGAAGCGCTTGGCGACCTCGATGCGGAACTCGGGCATGTCGTGGGCGTAGACCTTGAAC
>JAKOQS010000221.1 GCA_029778235.1 Chloroflexota bacterium
CGCCCTGCCCGTCGGCGGATTGCCCATCACCGATCCGGTGTTGACCCCGCGCGCCCGGTTGCGGACCCAGACGCGATCGCCGTCCTCGACGACATCCACGACACGCAGCTCGAAGTCCGACAGCCAGCGATGGAGCGTCTCCGTCAACTGTCGGACGCCGTCCGCGCCCTGCGCGAGCCCGCGCTGGTGCTCGACGCAGCCGGGTGCCACGAGCGCGTCCACGACCCCCAGGTCACCCGCGCCGATCCCGTCCTCGATGAGGGTCCTCACCAGGTCCACGTTCCGCGTCATCTTCATGACCCCTTCCTTGCCGGTATCTCGATAGAGTTTAACTCTATCGAATAGAGTGCTACTCTATCGAGATGGCGCCGGATGTCAAGGGCGGCAGGCCGACGCTCCGGATGGAGCGTGCGGAGGCCACGCGCCGCCGGATCCTCGATGCCGCGCGGCGGCTCTTCTCCGAGCGCGGCTACGGGGCGACGTCGTTGATGGCGGTCGCCGAGGAGGCCGGAGTCGCGGTCCAGACCGTCTACGCGGCCTACGGATCCAAGGCAGGGATCCTTCGCGCTCTCCGCGAGGAGGTGGTGCACCAGGCGGAGGCGGAGTCGTTGTACTCGGCCGCGCTGCACGCGGCGCGGGCCGACGAGGGCCTGGAGCTGTTCGCCCGGTCGATCCGGGCCCGCTGGCAGGCCGGCGCCGACGTGGTCGCCGCCCACGCGGACGCCGCGGCATCGGACGCCTCCCTGCGCCGCGAGGTGGAAGCGGTCCTCGAGCGGAGGCGCACGGGGATCGCAGCCCTGATGGCGGAGATCGCGCGGGGCCTGCGCCCGGGGCTCCTCGTCGAGGACGCGACCGCGATCTCCGACGCACTCACATCGCCCGGGGTCTACCTGACACTCGTTCGCGCGGCCGGATGGTCCGACGACCGGTACGCGGAGTGGCTCGCCACGACGCTTCGGGCGCAGCTGCTGCCTTCTGCGGACGGGGCCGCGTCGCCCTCGATCACGGGCCGCGCGACCGGGACCGCGGCCGCTGCCCGCGCGGGCGTGGAGAAGCGGAGGAACGCGGGCTAGGAGGCCGTCGCGACCGGCTCCTGCGCGTGCAGGTCGGCGTGCGGGCCCATGACCAGGACCACGCCCGTCGCTTCACCGCCGGAAGGCGTCCGCAGCTGGTAGGCGTGGTGGATCTCCGTGACGCCGGTGGAGAGGGTGCTGCCGACGCTGCAGTACTTCGTCGCAGACAGCTCGATCGCGCGGGCGAGCGCCGCGATCTCCACGTCGCCCTCGACGACGTGGACGACGTCGATGCGGCGGTACTCGTTGGGATGATCGTCCGCCTGGATGCCCGTGGCCCGGACCTCGTAGCGGGTCACGGTCTGGCGCTTCTTGCGGAGGATCGAGATCACGTCCATCGCCGTGCAGCCGGCGAGCGCCAGGGGGACGAGCTCCGCGGGCCGCGCCCCCGTGTCGCCGCTCCCGTCGTCGAGGACGATCGCATGGCCGGAGCCGACCTTGCCCACGAACCGGAGGCCGTCTCCGTCAAGCGTCACCGATGCCGTCTTCGTCGCCATGTCGCTTCTCCGCGGGATGTGGGCCCACTGGAACGGGCCGCGTCGTTCGAGTCGGGGCGCTGGTCCATGGTACCGACATTTGCGCG
>JAKOQS010000222.1 GCA_029778235.1 Chloroflexota bacterium
GTAACCGGGCGGGGCGCCGACGAGCATGGCGACGTCGTGGTCCTGCGTCATGCGCCCCGCCTCGATCGTCACCACGCGGTCGGGCGACCCGAACAGCGCCTCCGCGATGACCTCGGCGAGCGCGGGTGCGGCACGCGCCTGCTCGCCGGCGAGGAGGATCACCGCGTTCGGCCGCTCGCTGCGCATGTCGGCGCCACGCATGCCCACCCCGATCCGCTGCACGACCGCCTCGACGTCGGCCGTCATCAGGAGCCCGGTCGCCGAGAGGCGCGTCGCGAGGTCCGCGAGGCGGTCGTCCACGTCCGTCGGCAGCCCGGTCAGCCGCCGCCCCACGGCCTCCACGTCGCCAGCGGTGGCCGTCGACCCACCGGTCGCGACCGCGTGTGCAACGACCTGCTCGAGGACCTCCACCGCCTTGTCGGGGAAGTGGCGATCGGGCATCGCGTCGTCCGCGAACCGGACGATCCTCTCGAGGAGCGCGTCGTCCACGCTCACCCCGCGCAGGTCGGCCAGCGCGTCGCGATGCGACCGGACGATCGCGACGGTCTGCTCGATCGTGGGCTCCCGGACGAGCACGGGCGCGAACCGTCGTTCGAGCGCGGGGTCGTCCTCGATGAACCGGCGGTACTCCTCGTCCGTCGTCGCGGCGATGCACGCGATCTCCCCGCGCGCGAGGGCCGGCTTGATCAGGCTCGCGAGGTCGCTCGATCCCCGGGCCCCGCCCGCGCCGACGATCGAGTGGAGCTCGTCGATGAAGAGGGCGATCCCGTCTTGCGACGCCTCGGCGAGGATCGACTTCATCCGCTCGTCGAGCACGCCGTAGACGCCGGCGCCGGCGACCAGGGACGAGGGCGACAGCTGGACGATCCGGAACCCCCGCAGGAGAGGCGGCACGTCACCCGCGACGATCCGTGCCGCGAGGCCCTCGACGATCGCCGTCTTGCCGGTCCCTGCAGGGCCCACGAGTGCGGGGTTGCGCTTCGTCCGGCGGCAGAGCGTCTCGACGACGATCCCGAGCTCCGACTCGCGTCCCACGAGCGCGGGCAGGGAGCCCGCGACCGCCTCCCGCGTGAGATCGCGGCCGAACGCATCGAGCGCGGGCGTGGGGCGGCGCGCCCGCGGCGCCCACCCCTGGGCGTCCGGCTGCCCGGCCCTTCCGTCGCCGCCGGCGCCGCCCGGCCCCGGGGCCTCA
>JAKOQS010000033.1 GCA_029778235.1 Chloroflexota bacterium
CCCTCGGCGTTCGCGATGACGACCGGCTCGCCGCCCTCGAGGACGGCAACGACCGAGTTGGTCGTGCCCAGGTCGATACCCACTGCTCGGGCCATGGTGGTGGTGCTCCTTTATGAGTTGTCCGGTCTCCCGGGTGGTCTGTCGTCGAGTGTGAACCTCGATCCGCACCTACGCAACCCGAGACTCATACTCTTTGAGTCATATTGACTCAACTATGTACGTCAACCCTGGGTCATGCCCCGGCATTCCCGCTCCCCGCACCTTTTTTCGAGCGGCGAGTTGTGGTCGGACAAAACGGACGAATCAGAGCCACGTCTCGCCGGTCAACGAGTCGGGGAGGGGCGTGTGGGGGTACAGATAGGCCATGAACACTCCGACCGACGAGCCCACGCCTGCGACCGACCGCGACCGCGGGCCCCGGTGGAAGCGCGCCGTCCGCTGGGCGGCGTTCGTCGGCGTCTACGCCGCGGGACAGGGTGTGTCGATGGCGCTCAGTGGCGACGTCCGACGCGAGTACCGGCGCGTGGAACAGCCCCCGTTCGCCCCGCCCGCCCCGGTCATCCCCGCCGTCTGGACCGTCCTCAACGTCACGAGCGCGACCTCCGCGTGGCGCGTCTGGGAGGCCCCGTCCTCGGCGCACCGCACCCAGGCCCTGGGACTGTGGGGTGCCGCGCTCGCCCTGCGCACCGCGTACACGCCGCTGGCGTTCGGGCACCGGCTGCGCTGGCTCGCGACGGCGGACGCGGCCGCCCTGGCACTGGTGATGGCCGCCTACACCGAGCGGGCGGCGCGCGTCGACCGAGCGGCGGCGGCGCTCGCGGCCCCCGAGGTCGCCTGGACCAGCTTCGCGACAGCGCTCAGCGCCGACCTCGCGGGACGCAACCCGGCCTGAGCCGTCAGGACCGGGCGGCGAGCCCGGCCGCCGCTTCCAGGACCAGCAGCGCCGCGAGCCGGACGGTCCGCTGGTCCGGCGCGTCGGCCGTGGCGTCGATCTCGGTGACGTCGATGGAGGTCACCTGCCGGGTGCGCCCGGCGAGCCGCGCCGCCTGACGCAGGTCGTCGGCGCTCAGCCCGCCGGGCGCTGCGGCCGGGCACGCCGGCACGACGGACCGGTCGCACACGTCCACGTCGATGTCCACGTGGATCGGACCGCCCGCCGACCCGGCGACGTCGATCGCCTCGCCCCACGCGTCCGCGAGCGGCCGCCGGTGGAGCGCGTCGCGGGTGATGACGTGCACGCCGAGGTCGCGGGCCCGAGCGGCGTACTCGGCGGAGTTGGAGAAGTCCGCGATGCCGATCTGGACGACGCGGCGCCCGGGAAGGCCCGCGTCGACGAGCCGTCGGACGGGAGAGCCGTTGCTCACGCCGTCGCGCAGGTCGTGGTGGGCGTCGAACGTGATGAGGCCGGCCGACTCCTCCCGTCCGCGCCAGGCGCCCCGCGCGACGGCGTACGTCACGGAGTTGTCCCCGCCGAGGGCGACGACCAGCCGTGCCTGCGCGGCGAGCTCGGCGACGCGGTCGCTCGTGCGCTCCTCGCCCGCCGGGCTGTCCGGGTCGTCGATGTCGCCGGCGTCGAACGCGACCAGCCGTCCCACGTCCTGACCGGTGGACCAGGCGAAGGTCGAGTACCGCGACAGGGCCGCGCGGACGGCCGCCGGCGTGGCGTCCGCCCCCGTCGGGCTGATCGAGGTGCGGCAGGCGGGGACGCCGACCACGGCGAGGTCCGCCGGCAGCGATCCGCTCGCCAGCCACGCGCTCGCCCGGGGCCAGCGCGGGTCCTCGGTCACGTCGCCCTCCCATCCGCCCAGACGCCTGGAATGGTCGTCATAAGGCGCATTCTGTCCCTTGTGACGACCATTCCAGGCGCCTCGGGGGCGGGGGGTCAGGCGAGGCGGCGGGTCAGCTCCCGCGCGGCGCGCACCACGAGGTCGGCCAGCGCGGCGCGCTGCGCGGTGTCGGCGCGGTCGGACCGGAACGTCACCCCGAGCGAGGCCACCGGCCGGCCGTCGCGTCCGCCGGCCGCCGCCGCCACCGACGCATAGCCCTCGACCACGAAGCCGTCCTCGGCGGCCCACCCGCGAGACCGCTCGGCCGCGAGCAGTCGTGTCAGCGCCGCCGGCGTCGACGGGCCCGCCCCGGTCCGGTCCACGAGCCAGTCGCGCGAACCGAAGAGCGCGCGCACCTGCGCGGCCGGGAGCCCGGCGAGCACCGCGCGACCCGACGCCGTCAGCGAGGCCGGCAGTCGCACGCCGACGTCGACGATCACCGTGACCGGTTCCGGCGTCCCCTCGCGCACCAGGTAGACCGTCTCGCGACCGTGCAGCACGCCCAAGTGGGCGACGACGGGGGCGATGCCGGCCGACTGGGAGGCAAGGCGGGAGACCACCGGTCGACCGAGCCGTTCGAGGGGCTCGTGCCGCAGGTACGCGGCACCGATCTCGAACGCCGCGACGCCCAGCCCCCACCGCTCCTCCTCGGGGTAGTGCACGACGAAGCCCTCGGCGGCCATCGCCGCCAGCAGGTGGTAGATGGACGAGCGCGGGACGTGCAGCTCGCGGGCGAGGCCCGCCGCGGTCATCGGACCGGGCGCCTGGGCCAGGGCGCGCAGCATGGCGAGCGCCCGCGTTGCTGCCGGCACGTTGGTCACCGGGGCAGTGTGGACCATCGGCGAGTCTGGTATCTCAGACTCGAACCGGCCCGAGGTCCTCGCGCGCGCGACGCTGGTCCGGTCCACTACGTCCATGACGACGACCGTTCCCGGACCGCGACCGGTCCGTGCCGCCCGCGGGACGACCCGCACCGCCCAGGGCTGGCCGCAGGAGGCCGCCCTGCGGATGCTCATGAACAACCTCGACCCCGATGTCGCCGAGCATCCGGACGACCTCGTCGTCTACGGGGGCACGGGACGGGCCGCGCGCGACTGGGCGTC
>JAKOQS010000223.1 GCA_029778235.1 Chloroflexota bacterium
CGTCATCTTCTGCGTCGCGTTGAACGTCGAGAAGCAGTACCACGGGCGCCCGCGCAGGCAGGAGCGGCAGGTGCCGCAGACCGCGCGCCAGTTCAGGACGACGTAGTCGCCCGGCGCGACGTCGGTCACGTCCGGGCCGACCGACTCCACGATCCCGGCCGCCTCGTGCCCCAGCAGGAACGGGAACTCGTCGTTGATCGCGCCCTCGCGGTAGTGCAGGTCCGTGTGGCACACCCCGCACGCCAGGACCTTCACCCGCGCCTCGCCCGGGCCCGGATCGGGGACGACGATGGTCTCGACGCTGACCGGCTCGCCCTTCGCTCGGGCGACGACTGCCTTGACCTGCACCGCCATGCCGGCTCCTCACCGTCCCGCCGGGCCGCATCGCCCGGGCCCGGTCAGACTACCGAGGACGGTCGTCCGGCGACCCCTGGCAGGATGCCCGCGTGACCGGCCCCTCCCGCACTCTGGTGTTCGTCCACGCGCATCCCGACGACGAGGCGCTGCTGACCGCCGGCACGATGGCCCGGGCCGCGGCGGAGGGCCACCGCGTCGTCCTGGTCGTCGCCACCGACGGCGCGGCGGGCCTCACGTCGTCGGACTACGCCACCGACCTCGCCTCGACCCGCGCGGCCGAGCTCGAGCGATCGACGCGGGCGCTCGGCGTCGCGCGGACCGTGTCGTTGGGCTACGCCGACTCCGGACTGCACGGCGACGTCGCCGGCGGCCTCGCGCAGGCGAGTGCGTTCGCCGTCGCCCGGACGATCGCCTCCGTCGCCGACGAGGAGGACGCCGACCTCCTCGTCGGCTACGACCCCTCCGGCGGGTACGGCCATCCCGACCACCTGCAGGTGCATCGCGCCGTCCGGGCGGCCGCGGTGCTGTGCCGACGCTCGCCCCGGCTGTTCGAGGCGACGCTGCCTCGCGAGCCCATCGCCCGAACGGTCCACCTCGCCGCGCGGCTGCGCCTCACGCCCGCCGAGTTCGACCCGGCCGAGTTCGACGTCGCGTGGACGCCGCGCGAGCAGATCACCCACCGCGTCGACGTCCGCGACCATCTGGCCGCGAAGGACGCGTCGCTGCGCGCCCACGCGTCGCAGGCCGCGGCCGACGGGACGGTCCGCACGCTCGGCGTCCTCACGCGGCTGCCTCGGCCGATCCAGGCGCTGCTCCTGGGAACCGAGTACTACGTCGCGGTCCGCTGAGCGGGCGACTCCCCCGCGACCCAGTCCATGTCGGCGTAGCGCGCACCGAC
>JAKOQS010000034.1 GCA_029778235.1 Chloroflexota bacterium
CCGCCCGCACCTCCGTCGGACCCGAGCCCGGCGTCCTCGACGTGGACGTCCGCGACGGCGTCGTCCGTCTCTCGGGCACCGTGGAGCGGAGGTCACTCGCGGAGACCATCGTGGTGATCGCCCGCGACGTGGGCGGCGTCCTGCGCGTGGACGACCACCTGACGTGGGTCGAAGACGACGTCCGGCACCACACGATCGACCCGGACCACGGGAGCTACTTCGAGGCGGGCGGGCCCAGTCCGTGACGGACGACACGGCGGGCGTGCGCGACCAGTACGCCGCGGTCGCGGCGGCCTACCGCACGTCGCGCGTCCACGCGACCGGCGCCGACCTGGACCGGATGGTCGAGCTGCTCGCGCCGACGGGGCGCGAAACGGCCCTGGACCTCGGCACCGGCGCCGGCCACGCGGCCGTCCGGCTCGCGCCGCACGTGGCGCACGTCGAGGCCGTGGACCTGGTGCCCGAGATGCTCGCGCAGGCCCGGCTGCTCGCGGCCGAGCGCGGCGTCGCCAACGTCGGGTTCCACGCGTGCGACGTGCGGGCGCTCCCCTTCGCCGACGCGAGCTTCGACGTGGGCGTGACGCGCGTGTCGGCCCACCACTGGTCGGACGTCCCCGCGGGGATCCGCGAGGCAGCACGGGTGCTGCGCCCGGGAGCGCGTCTGGTCGTCATCGACACGGTGGCCCCGGAAAGCCCGGCCCTCGACTCGTTCATCAACGCCGTGGAGCTGCTCCGTGACCCTAGCCACGGCCGCGACCTCACGATGGACGGCTGGCGGCGGGTCCTGGAGGACGCCGGCTTCCGCGTGGAGACGGCCGAGACGTCGCCCATCGAGCTGGCCTCGGCCGACTGGTTCGCCCGCTCACGGACAGCCCCCTGGCGGGAAGCGGCGGCGCGGCAGCTCCTCATCGAGGCGCCGCCGCGGGCACGTGAGGCGTTCCGCATCGCCCCGGACGCGGAGTCCTTCTCGCTGATCCGCGGGATCCTCGCCGCGACGCGCCTCTGACGCGGCCTGCCCGCGGGCCTCGGTCGTCGCCTCTGCCGACGGGCGTGGCTCGGAGACATGACGGACGGCACTGGAGGAAGACGCCCCCCGCCTGCGTACGATCGGCCCGCGGGCCGGGGGTGCGCCGGGCATCGCGCCCTCTCCGCGCAGGGGAGGACTCCCGATGCTCCGCGCACGCCCACGCATCGTCGCGCTGCTCACCGGCGCCGCCGTGCTCGCCGCGCTGGTCGCGGCCCCGGCGACCTCCGCCGCCTCCACCCTCTACGTGGGCCCAGGCGGGGGACCAGGGGCATGCGCCTCGCCTGCGCACGCCACCATCGCCTCCGCGGTCGCAGCGGCGAGCGCAGGCGACACGATCCACGTCTGCGCGGGGACATACAACCTCGCCGCCACGGTGGTCGTCCCGGTCGACCTCTCCTTCGTCGGCGACGGCGCCGCGACCACGATCGTGGACGGGTCCAACGGCGGCACGCCGGTCCGGCTCTTCGACGCTCCCATGCTGACCCTCTCGTTCATCGGGCTCGCCCTGCGCAACGGCTCGGGCGTGCCCTTCGGCGGCGCGATCTTCGCGGGCGCAGTCACCGTCACGGACAGCACATTCAGCGGGAACAGCGCGGCGAACGCGGGCGGCGCGGTCTATGCGGAGACCGCAGCCAACGCGACGAACAGCACGTTCAGCGGGAACAGCGCGGGCAGCTACGGTGGCGCGATCTACGCGCGAGGCGCCATCACGGCCACGAGCAGCACGTTCAGCGGCAACAGCGCACCAGCCGGCAATGGCGGCGCGATCTACGGCTGTCCCGTCACCGCGACGAACAGCACGTTCAGCGGCAACAGCGCGCGCACCGCGGGAGCGATCAGCGCGAGCGGGTGCCCCGCCACGGTCGCGAACGCGACGTTCAGCGGGAACAGGGCGACGGCCGGCAATGGCGGCGCGATCTTTACCTACGCCAATGTCAGCGCGGCGCGCAGCACGTTCGCCGGGAACAGCGCGGCCTTCAACGGCGGCGCGATCGGCACGACGTACGCCGTCACCGCCACGGACAGCACCTTCAGCGGGAACAGCGCGCGAGCGGGCGGCGTGATCCATGCGAACCGCGTCACGCTCGCGAACAGCACGCTCAGCGCGAACGCGGCCACGGCAGAGGGCGGCGCGGTCAGCGTCTACAGCCCCGGTAGCAGCCCCGCCACCGTCACGGCGACGAACAGCACGTTCAGCGGGAACAGCGCGCCGGACGGCGGCGCGATCCACTCCACGTCGGGTACCACGCTCGCGAACACGATCGTCGCGGGGACGAGCGGACAGTGCGCCGTCCCCGGCCCGACCGACGGCGGCGGGAACCTCGTGACCGACGCGAGCTGCCCGGGGACGGTGACGACGGGGGCCGCCCTAGCTCTCGGACCCCTGGCGAGCAACGGCGGGCCCACGCAGACGATCGCCCTGGGCGCGACCTCCGTGGCGATCGACGCGGGGGTGGACGCGACGTGCGCGGCGGCGCCGGTGAACGGGGTGGACCAGCGCGGGGTCGCCCGCCCCCAGGGGGCCCACTGCGATGCCGGCGCCTTCGAGCGCGTCCCGACCGCGGCCCCGAGCCTCGTCATCACCCGGGTGAGCCCCGGATCGGGCAAGCTCGGGAGCATCGTGACGATCGTCGGGACGGGTTTCACGTTCGTGGACTCGGTGACGTTCAACGGGGTGGTCGCGACTTACTCGATCCGGAGCCCCTCGCTCATCGTCACGACGGTCCCGGTCGGCGCGACAACAGGGCCGATCCGCATCACGACCCGCCTCCGCCTCAGCGCGACGAGCCCGAATCGCTTCTTCGTCCTGCCCTGACGCGAGGCCGACGGGCGTCCCTGCCCGGGGCGCCCGTCGCTCGGCCTGACGACGGCCGGCGTCCGTCGCCGGGCGTCTACCGTCGGGCGGCGATGGCCCTCTCGTACATCGCCAGGTACCCCGCGACCGGCCCGGCCTCCCACGACCAGTCGTGCGCCATGCCGCGCGCGACGACCGCATCCCAGCGCGACCGGTCCGGGGCTGCGAACACGGCGGTCGCCCGCGCGACGGCCGCGGCGAGCGCCGCGCCCGACTCCTCCACGAACGTCCAGCCGGTCCCCTCGTCGGGCGCCACGTCGACGTCGATCACCGAGTCGGCCAGCCCGCCGGTGGCACGGACGACGGGCGGCGTGCCGTACCGCATCGCGATCATCTGCGACTGCCCGGATGGCTCGAATCGCGAGGGCATCAGGAACAGGTCGGAACCCGCGTAGATCCGGCGGGCGAGGTCCCGGTCGAACGTCTCGCGGATCGCCACCCGGTCCGGCCGTGCTGCCGCCACCTCGCGCAGGCGGTCGGCGATCGCCGGGTCGCCGGAGCCGAGGACCACCAGCCGGACGCCTGCGTCGGTCATCGATGCGGCGGCATCCGCCACCAGGTCGAACCCCTTCTGGGGGTCCAGCCGGCCGACCGCACCCGCGATGGGCCCCGCGGCGTCCGGGTCGAAGCCGAGCTCGCGCGCGAGCGCGTCGCGACAGGCCGCCTTGCCCGCCATCGAGCCCGGGCCGTAGACGGCCGGAAGGGCCCGGTCGGCGGCCGGATCCCACTGGTCGGTGTCGATGCCGTTGAGGATCCCCACGAACCGGTCGCCGCGTCCCGCGAGCGCCCAGTCGAGGCCCTTGCCCATCGCCGGCGTGCGCGCCTCGCTGGCGAAGGTGGGACTCACGGTGTTGACCATCTCCGCCCGCTCGATCGCCGTGCGCAGCAGGTCGAGGCCGTACGCGTCCCCGAAGCTGCCGGGCAGCCCCAGCGTCCACACGTCCGGGGCGTGGGTCCAGCCGTGGTAGGCCGGGTTGTGGAGGGTGAGCACGAAGGCCGTCCGACCGAGCGTGAAGTCGCCCCAGTACCACGCGTCCCGGTACAGGACGGCGGGCGCACCCTGCCAGTCGTGGACGTGGACGACGTCCACCGGCCGCGCCTCGACGCGCAGCGTCTCGAGCGCTGAGCGGCACAGCATCCCGAACCGCCAGGCGTTGTCCGGGTGGTCCCCGGACGGCGTCCCGTAGTACCCGTCGCGGTCGAACGCGGCGGGAAGGTCCACGAGCCGGAGGCGATAGCCGTCCGCCGCGACGGAGAGGATCTCCACGTCCGTGGCACCGTCGGCGGCGACGGGGTCCGGGACGCGCACCGTGGCGGTCGCCGCGTCCGAGGGAGCCGGGATCGCCCGGTACCGGGGCAGGAAGACGTCCACCGGCCCGTCCACACGCGACGACCCGTCGGCCCCCGGCCGACCGAGCGCCCGTGCGAGGGCATCCACCACGTCGCCCAGGCCGCCGGTCTTGGCCCAGGGCTCGCACTCCGAGGCGATCATGGTCACGCGCATGGGTCCATGGTACCCGCGGCGGGTCGCCCCGGACCGCCGCGCCGGAGCAGGTGCAGCGTGGCGGGGAGGGGCGGTCTACTAAACCGGTTCACGCGGCGCAGGATGCGGCGCTATCATCCGCCCGACATGGAGCCGCTCGTCACGATCCCTACCCTCCCGGGTCCGCCGATCCGGGTCCCCCCGCCGCTCGACGGCCTGCGGCGCATCGCCTACAACCTCTGGTGGGCGTGGCACACGGACGCCCGCCGCCTGTTCGCGCGCATCGACCCGCACGCCTGGACGCGCCACCACAGCCCCGTGAGCGCACTGCTCTCGGGCGTGGACTGGCCCGCGCTGCTCGACGACCCGCGCTTCATGGCCGAGGCGGAGGACGTGGTGCGCCGCTTCGACGCCTACATGGCCGCCGGGGCGGACCACTGGTTCGCCCGCCGCCACGGCAACGACCTCCCGGGTCCCGTCGCGTACTTCTGCGCCGAGTACGGGATCCACGAATCGCTGGGCATCTACTCGGGAGGCCTCGGCGTCCTCGCGGGCGACCACACCAAGACCGCCAGCGACATGGCGATCCCCTTCGTCGGGGTTGGGCTCCTGTACCGGAACGGCTACTTCCGCCAGACGATCGATGCGGACGGCCACCAGGAGCACGCCTACGCGGACTACGACCCGGCCACGCTGCCGATCCTGCGCGTCGCGGACGCCAGCGGAGACCCGCTGACCGTCCCCGTCGAGCTGCCGGGCCGCACCCTGACCGTCGCGGTCTGGCGGGCGCAGGTCGGCCGCACCCCCGTGCTGCTGCTGGACACGGACGTCCCCGAGAACGACGAGGCCGACCGGCCGATCACGCACATCCTGTACGTCCGCGGCCGCGAGATGCGGCTGCACCAGGAGCTCGTCCTGGGCGTCGGCGGCGTCCGCGCCATCCGCGCGCTCGGCATCGCGCCGTCGGTCTGGCACCTCAACGAGGGTCACTCGGCGTTCCTCCTCGCCGAGCGCGCACGCGAGCTGGTCGCGGCCGGCGACTCGCTCGACGACGCCTTCGTCACGGTGAAGCGCGACAGCGTCTTCACGATCCACACGCCGGTCTCGGCCGGGAACGAGCGCTTCGACGCCGACCTGGTGCGGCGGGTCGCGGGCCCGCTCTTCGACGGGGATGGCCGTCCGCGGACGGGTGGGGTCCCCGTGGACGCCATCCTGGAGCGCGGCCTGGGAGTGGACGGCGACGGCAGCCAGTTCGACATGACCGCCTTCTCGCTGCGCCTGACCAACGGGGCCAACGCGGTGAGCCGGCTCCACGCCCGGACGGCCAACGCCACGTGGAGCCCCATCCTCACCGAGCCGATCCTCGCGGTGACCAACGGGGTGCACGCGCCGACGTGGGTCGGCATGCCGATGGGACAGCTGTACGCGCGCTACCTCGATGCGGATCTGGACGACCTCGACGGCCGGACGAACGGGACGCGGTTCTGGGACAAGGTCGGGAAGCTCCCCGATCGCGAGCTCTGGGAGGCCCATCAGCGCCAGAAGCGCGACCTGATGCACTTCGCGCGCGGACGGCTGGTGCGCCAGTTCGCCCGGCACGGAGAGGCGCCGTCGGTCCTCGCTGCGCTCGAGTCCGAGCTGGACCCGACGATCCTCACGATCGGCTTCGCCCGGCGATTCGCCACGTACAAGCGGGCCAGCCTGATCTTCCGCGACATGGACAGGCTCGCGCGCCTCGTGGACGACCCGGACCGCCCGGTCCAGTTCATCTTCGCGGGCAAGGCGCACCCCGCCGACCGACCGGGCCAGCAGGTCATCCAGGACATCTTCGGCCGGTCGCGGGGTGACCGGCTCCGCGGCCGCGTGTTCATCCTCGAGGACTACGACATGCGGATCGCGCGCTACCTGGTGCAGGGCGTGGACGTGTGGATGAACACGCCGCGTCGCCCGCTGGAGGCCTCCGGCACGTCCGGCATGAAGGCGGCGCAGAACGGCGTCCTGAACCTCTCCGTCCTCGACGGCTGGTGGGACGAGGGCTGGAACGGCGACAACGGCTGGGCGATCGGCGGGCGGGAGACCGACCCCGACGAAGGGGCGCAGGACCACGCCGACTCGCTCGACCTCTACCGCCTGCTGGAGACCGAGGTCGTGCCGCGGTACTACGAGCGCGACGCGAACGGCGTCCCGCACGCGTGGCTGCAGCTCGTGCGCGCGGCGATCGCGAGCTCCATCTGGCGCTTCTCCACGACGCGGATGCTCCACGAGTACGTGGAGCAGCTGTACCTCCCTGCCGCCGGCGTCCCCGTCCCCGGGGCCGGCGACGCACAGCCTCACCTCGTGACGGAGGCCGGCTGACCCACCCACGCGCGTCGCGAAGCGGCGCGCCGACCCCGCCCGCTCGCGCATCGGAAGGACATGCCACGGTGGCGCCTCGGATCTCGCTCGCACTCGCGCTCCACAACCACCAGCCGGTGGGCAACTTCGGCTGGGTCTTCGCGGAGGTCTACGAGACCGCGTACCTCCCGATGCTCGAGGCGCTGGAGCGCCACCCGGGCGTCAGGCTGGGGCTGCACTACACCGGACCGCTCCTCGAATGGCTGGCAGCCGAGCGCCCGGACTTCGTCGAGCGCCTGCGTGCGCTGGTGCGACGCGGCCAGGTCGAGCTGCTCGGTGGCGGGATGTTCGAGCCGGTCCTCGCCTCGCTCCCGGAGCGGGACCGGATCGCCCAGCTGACGCGGATGGCGGATGCCGTGGAGGCGCTCAGCGGGGCGCGACCCACCGGGGCATGGCTCGCCGAGCGCGTCTGGGAGCCGGACCTCCCCACGTCCCTCGTCCGTGCCGGCTACCGCTACACGATCGTGGACGACAACCACTTCCGGGCGGCCGCCATCCCGGAGGAGGCGCACTGGGGCGCGTACACGACCGAGGACCAGGGGGCGATCCTGCGCGTCTTCGGCACCGAGCAGGGGCTCCGGTACCGGATCCCGTTCGGCGACGTGGACGACGTCATCGCCTACCTGCGGGCGCACGCGACGGAGGAGGGCGACCGGGTCGGCGTGATGGGCGACGACGGCGAGAAGTTCGGCTCGTGGCCCACCACGTGGGAGCACTGCTGGGGCGCCACGCGGTGGGTCGACCGCTTCTTCTCGGCCCTCGAGGCCAACGCCGACTGGCTCACGACGATCACGCCGGGCGGCTGGCTCGCCGAGCGCGCCCCCATCGGCCGCGTCTACCTGCCGACCGCGTCGTACGCCGAGATGGGCGAGTGGGTCCTCCCGGCGGACGAGTCCCTCGTCTTCGCCGACCTGCTGCACCGCGCACGGGCCGAGCACCTGCCCGAGGCCCGGTACCTCCGCGGCGGCTTCTGGCGCAACTTCCAGGTCAAGTACCGCGAGATCAACGACCTCCACAAGCGGATGCTCGGGGTCTCGCAGAAGGTCGCAGCCCTGCCCGAGGGCCCCGCCCGCGAGGCCGCGCTCGACCACCTGATGCGCGGGCAGTCCAACGACTGCTACTGGCACGGGCTCTTCGGCGGCATCTACATCAGTCACATGCGGCTCGCGACCCACGAGCACCTCATCCTCGCCGAGGACATCGCCGACCGCGTCGCGCGTGACACCGGGGAGCGCGTGGACGGGGGCCGCGTCGTGGACGCGGACATGGACGGCATCGACGAGGTCGTCCTGTCGACGCCGGGGCAGGTGGTCGTCGTCAAGCCCAACGAGGGGGGCGGCGTCGGCACGTGGGACATCCGCCCGGTCGCCCACGCACTCGCGGCGGTGATGCGGCGGCGGCCGGAGGCATACCACGCGACGCTCGTCGAGCACGAGAGGCGCCTCGCCGCGGAGGACGCGCAGGCCGCAGCCGGCGGCGCCGTCGGGTCGATCCACGACCGGGTCACGACGAAGGAGCCGGGCCTCGCGGAGCGGCTGCACTACGACGGGTACGAGCGCCGGAGCGGACTGGTCCACGTTCTGCCCGCCGGCACCGGGGCGGAGGCGTTCCTCGATGCCGCGTTCGAAGAGCTCGGCGATCTCGTGGACGGCGCCTACGCCGTGTCGGACCTGGCGGACGACCACGTGACGCTGGTGCGCGACGGGTCGGTCCGCGCCGGCGATGCGCGCGTCCCCGTGCACGCGACGAAGATCCTCGCGGTGGGCGGCGACCGGTCGGCGCCCACGCTCGAGGAGACCGTGACGCTCGAGAACCGGGGGGCCGCCGCGATCGACGGCATCCTCGCGGTCGAGTGGGCGACGACGATGCTCGGCGGGGGCGGGAACCCGGCGGCCTGGTACGCGGCCGGCGACGTGCGGACGACCCACGACGCGACCGGGTCCGTCGAGGAGATGGACGTCGTCCGGTCCGGCAACACGTACATCGGGGTCGAGGTGGCCACCCGCGCGGAGCCGCCGGCGAGCGCCTTCTGGGGACCGATCGAGACCGTCTCCAACTCGGAGGCCGGCTTCGAGCGCGTCTACCAGGGCAGCGCCCTCGTGATCGCATGGCCGCTGCACCTGGCCCCGGGCGCGTCGCTGACCGTGACGGTCCGTCACGCGGTCGCGACGACGCGCGACCGGGCGGCCGAGGAGGGGTGCTAGCGCCGGTGAGCCGCGGCCGACTCGTCGTCCACGGGCACTTCTACCAGCCGGAGCGGCGGGACCCCTTCTCCGGCCGGATCGCGCCGGCGGCGGCCGCGGCGCCGTTCCGCGACTGGAACGAGCGCGTGGACGCGGAGTGCTACCGGCCGATCGCCGAGCGCGGCGACTTCGGCCGCATCTCGTTCGACCTGGGGCCCACGCTGGCGGCGTGGCTGGAGGAGCACGACCCGGCCACGCTCGACCGGGTCACGGCCGACGGCGTCGACGCGGTGGCGCAGGCCTACCACCACGCGATCCTCCCCCTCGCCTCCCTCCGCGATCGGCGGACGGAGATCCGCTGGGGCCTGCGCGACTTCGCGGCCCGGTTCGGGCGGCCGGCCCGCGGGCTCTGGCTGCCGGAGACCGCGATGGACCTCCCGACGCTCCGCCTCGCTGCCGCGGAGGGGGTCCGCTACACGATCCTGGCGCCGTGGCAGGCCGCGGACCCGGAGACCGACACGCGCCGGCCGTACCGCGTGGACCTCGGCGGCGGCAGGAGCATGGTGATCGCGTTCTACGACCGGGCGATCTCGGCGGCCGTCAGCTTCGAGGACGGGGTGACGGTCGACGCCGACCTGTTCGCACGTGAGTGGGTCGCACCCCGGCTCACGGGCCCGCTGCCGCCCGGTGTCGGCGAGCCGCTCGTCCTGATCGCAACGGACGGCGAGCTGTACGGCCACCACAAGCCGTTCCGCGACCTGTTCCTTCACCGGCTCGTGGCCGACGGCCGGGCCGTCCCGGGGCGCGGCTTCGACGTCGCTGCGCTGGGCGGCATCGTCGAGGAGGGGCCGCGCGAGCCGTTCCCCGTCACGCGCCTCCGGGAGGGCACCTCGTGGTCGTGCCACCATGGCCTCCTGCGCTGGCATGCCGAGTGCCCGTGCGTGACGGACGGCAGGTGGAAGCGGCCGCTGCGGGCGGCGCTCGACCGGCTGGCAGGGGGCATCGATGCCGTGGCGAAGGACCTGGTCCGCGCCGCCGGCGCGGATCCCCGGGTCCTCTGGGAGGCACGGGACCGATACGTGGACGTGGCCACCGGACGCCAGGAGGCCGACCGCTTCGTCCGCGACGCGCTCGGCGGCGACCGGTCCGCCCGCCGTCGGCGCCTGTTCGCCGTCCTGCTCGAAGCCCAGCGGTGGCGGCTCGCGATGTTCGCGAGCGACGGGTGGTACTGGGACGACCCAGCGCGGGAGGAGACGCGGCACGTCCTCCGGTGCGCCGCCAAGGCCGTCCGGGCCGTGGACGCGGCGGCCGGGACGCGGATCGAGCGGGAGCTGCTCGAGGACCTCTCCCTGTTCTCGTCACCCGCCCGGCGCATCGACGGGGCCGCGATCTACCGCGAGGCCCTCGCGGAGGTGGGACAGCCGCTCCCCTGACGACGGGGGCCGTCACGGACCGGGCGCGACGCAGGCGAGCACGTCCCTGCCGGACAGCGCCACCGCGAGGCGCCGGCCGCGCGGACCGTCGAGCGGCGCGTCGAGGATCTGCTCGATGCGTGCGAGGCGGTACGCGACCGTGCGGGCGGGGATCCCCGTGGCCCGCGCGGTGGCCTGGACGCTCTGCCCGTTGTCGAGGTACGCGCGCAGGGTCTCGACGAGCGCCCCGCCGATCCGTGGCGCGGACACGATCGGACCGAGCTCCCACGCCACGGCGGCGCGGAGCGCCGCCTCGTCGGCGAGCAGGGCACGCTCGAGGGCCACATCCCGCGCGTCGATGATCCGGCCGGCGCGGTCGGCGAGCCTCTCCGCGATCGCGAGAGCCGCGACCGCCTCCGCGGCCGAGGCGCCGACGTCGGCGAGCCGGGGGGCGTCGGGCCCGCGGACGGCGGTCCATCGCGCCCCCGCCGCGACCTCGCCGAGCGCCGCGGCGAGGCGCTCGGCGCGCAGGACCGAAGCCGGGACCACGAGCACGAGCCGCCCGCCGCGCGCGGCGCCGATGGCGCCGCCGTGCTTCGGCCGCGATCGCGGATCCAGCGCCGCCTCGGCCACGCGGGAGACCTCGCGACCCTCGTCCTCCACGTCGCGCCCGGGGTGTGCCGCGACCACGGCGTACGTCGCGCGGGGATCGAGCCCGAAACGCGGGCCGCGACGGGCGATGCGGGCCGCGGCGATGGGGTCGCCGCCGGCCGCGCCGATGAGCTCGTCCACGAAGCCCCGGTACGCCGCGGCGTCGCGTGCGGCGGACTCGCGTTCGGCCAGCTCGTGTCCCTCCGCGATCGCCGCAGCGGCCGCGTCGCCCGCCCGCAGGAGGACCGAGCCGAGAGCTGCGACCGCGTCCCGGTCGGCCGTCCCGGACCCGGGCCCGACCGCCGCGGCCCACACCGCCCAGCCGGTCGACAGGTAGCGGTCGAGGACGACCTGGAGAGAGACACCGTCGCGCGCCGCCTCCGCGCCCACTGCACGCAGGGCGGCGAGCGCGTCGTGCGCGAGGGTCTCGCCGGCACCGAGCATCGCGACGTAGTCGCCGACGACGCCCTCCACCTCGGCGGGGGGCTCGCCCACGTCGCGCGCCACCGCATCGATGACTGGCGTCAGGTCCTCCGTGATCCGTCGGACGAGCGAGACGTGCGCGGACAGGTCACGATCTTGCAGCATATCGGCAGGATAGACCATCGTCTCCCTGCCGTCTTGTGACCTTGCCTGCTCGCGCGCGCAGGGTCACACTCCGATCGACGCCGGCGGCCGGCGTCACCGCCCGGGTCTCCGGGCCGCGCCGTCCGGCGTGACACCTCCGTGGACCGACATGCGATCTACCACCATCGGCCTCGACCGGATCCGCACCTGGGCGCTCCTGGGCGCGATGATCGGTCTCTTCGTGCTCGTCGGCGGGCTCATCGGCGGCGCGTCGGGGATGATGCTCGCCCTCCTCATGGGCCTGGCCCTCAACTTCGCGCTGTTCTGGTGGAGCGATTCACTCGCGCTGCGCGCGAACGGCGCTCGCCCCCTCGCCGAGGGCGAGTTGCCGGAGGTCCGCTCCGCTGTCGGCCATCTCGCCCGGCGGGCCGGGATCCCGGAGCCGCGCCTCTACCTCATCGAGCGCGACGAGCCCAATGCGTTCGCGACGGGGCGCAGCCCCTCGCACAGCGCGGTCGCCGTCACGCGTGGCCTGCTCGAGACGCTCGACCGCCGCCAGCTCGAGGGCGTCCTCGCACACGAGCTGATGCACATCCGCAACCGCGACACGCTTGTCGGCACGATCGCCGCCGCGATCGGTGGCTCCGTCTCCTGGCTCGCGCAGATGGCGATGTTCTCGGCCTGGATGGGCGGCGACCAGGAGGAGGGCGGGAATCCGCTCGCGCTCCTCGGCGCCGTGGTCCTCGCCCCGATCGCGGCGATGGTCATCCAGCTCGCCGTGAGCCGCGGCCGCGAGTACATGGCAGACGCGTCCGGCGCAGAGCTGACCGGGGATCCCGAGGGCCTCGCGCAGGCGCTCGAGCGCATCGACGCCCGTGCGAAGGGGTCCGGCTCGTTCGGCCGGCCGGCCGACGGTGCACGTGATGCCGACGATGCACGCGGCGCGCAGCCGGCGATGAACCCCGCCTTCAACCACCTGTACTTCACGAGCGGCCTGGCCGGCGCGCGGATG
Source organism: Chloroflexota bacterium (assembly GCA_029778235.1). GTDB lineage: Bacteria > Chloroflexota > Limnocylindria > Limnocylindrales > CSP1-4 > CAIYQJ01. The sequence continues at coordinate 12,585 of JAKOQS010000034.1, forward strand.
GCGGGCCTGTTCTCAACGCACCCGGCGGTCGCCGACCGTGTCGCGCGGCTCCGGGCCAGCCGGATGCGAGGTGCTGCGCCCGTTGCGAGCCGGGAGTCCATCGTGAGCTGACCGACCCACCCCTCACGCGACCGCGGTGCCCCTCTCCACCGGGTCGCGTCGCCCCTCTCCGTGCCCCGCCCGGCCTCCGGGCGGGGCACGGTCATCGTCCCGGGGAGTCAGCGGTACGAGCGGATCGCCTCCGTCAGCAGCGTGACGAACCGCTCGCGGTCGATGTCCAGGCCCACGTGCGCGTTCGGCGGGCGGCCGGTCACGCGGCGGAGGTCCACCACGGTGCGCCCGCGTGTGTAGCGGCCCTGCGTCTCGATCCGGACATCCAGCGCCGCGGTCCGGACGAGCCCGGGCTCCACGAGGTGGGCCACGGTGACGGCGTCGTGGATCGGCGTGCCGGCCCAGCCGTACGTCCGCTCGTGGAACTCCTGGAAGAACGCGAGGAGCCCGCCGACGACCGGTCCCACGCGATCGCCCGCCCGCGAGAGGGCCTCGCGCTCGGGCTCCCAGACGATCGAGCGGTGGGTGACGTCGAGGCCGATCATCGTGACCGGGATGCCTGCGTCGAAGACGATCTCCGCCGCCTCGGGATCCACCCAGATGTTGAACTCGGCGGCAGGCGTGATGTTGCCCTCGGTGATCGAGCCGCCCATGAGGCAGATGTGGGCGATCCGGTCGCGGACGGAGGGGTGCTCCTCCAGCAGGAGCGCCACGTTGGTCAGCGGGCCCGTCGGGACCAGGACGACCGGCGCGTCGGCGGCCGCGATCCACCTGGCCATGGCCGCCGGGGCGAACTCCCCGATCGCCGCCGAGACGGGCTCGGGCAGCGCCGGGCCTTCGATCCCGGACTCGCCGTGCACGTGAGGCGCGGTGTGGAGGGGACCCTCCAGCGGGTGGGCGGCCCCGGCGGCAACCTCGACGTCCGGCCGTCCGGCCAGCGCCAGGACGCGGAGGGCCGTCTCGGTCGTCCGCTCGAGCACGGCGTTGCCCCCGACGGTCGAGATCCCCAGGACCCGCAGGTCGGGCCGCGACAGCGCCAGCAGGATGGCCACCGCATCGTCGTGGCCGGGATCGCAGTCCATCACGATCGGGAGGGGACGCTCCGACGTCCCGCGCGGCGGCTCGGGCAGCGCGCCCGGCGTCGGGCCCCCGACGAGCTCGATGCCCGGGCCCGGCGCCGCGGTGCCGCTCACGACGCCTCTCCGAGCACCATGCGCCGGAGCAGCGGGACCGGCGGCGTGCCGTGTCGCAGGACCTCCTCGAGGTGCTCGCGGTACACGAACCCGGGCGTCGCGCCGTACCCGCCCACCACGCGCGGCTCGGGCACCGCCGCGGCCCCGCGCGGGTCGCCGGACGCGATCGCGGCCCGCGCCCGCACCTCACGCTCGAGGTCCCACATGCCGATGCTCCCGACGAAGTACGTGGAGAGCTGCGTGGAGGTGAGGCGAGCACGGTCCCACTTCTTCGCGGCCTCGGACTCCTCCTGGAACGCCCCGTCCACCATCAGCCGCATCGCCTCCTCGCGGGTCATCCCGTCCACGTGGATCCCCACGTCGAGCAGCGCGTTGGCGACCGCCCGGAGGTAGTACTTCCAGTGGCTCAGCAGGAAGGCAGGGTCGTTGCCGCCATAGCCCGCGTCCACCATCACCTGGGTCACGTAGACGGCCCAGCCCTCGGCGAAGACGCCGCTCCCGAGCACGGCGCGCGGGAGGGACGGGCAGCGGTTGGACGCCATCAGCTGCAGGTAGTGCCCGGGGACGGCCTCGTGGATCGTGATGATCCGCAGCGTGCGGTCGTTGTGCTCCCGCAGGTAGGACGCGACCTGGTCGGGCGTCCAGTCGTCCGGGACCGGCGTGATGTAGTAGTAGCTGCGCTGGCCCACGTCGAGCGGCCCCGGCGGGTCGAACATGGCACCGGCGAGCGACCGGAGGAAGCGCGGGGTCCACTCGATGGCGAGGGGGTCATCCGGCAGCCCCACGAGGTCGAGGTCGCGGACGAACGCCTCGATCCCCTCGAGCTCCGACCGGCAGTAGGCGAGGATCGCCTCGCCGGACGGATGAGCCGCCCCGACGGCGTCCAGGACGGCCCGGACGGTCTCGGCATCCGCGCCGGGCGCGGTGGGGTCCGGAAGCGGTCGATCGGGCACCCACGCCGGCCACGCCTCCCGCGCGAGGCGGACCATCTCCGCGTGGACCGCGCCCTGCTCGCGCGCCGCGCGCTCGCGGATCGCGTCCGGCGACATCGGGCTCCGGAACGTGTGGCGGAGCTTGAGCGCGTACAGGTCGGGACCCAGTCGCCCCTCTCCCTCAGACGCGGGCAGGACCACGCTCTCGAGGTGCGCACGGAAGCGGTCGAGCCGGGCGCGGGCGGAGGCGGCCGCCGCGGTCAGCCGCGGGCGGACGGCCGCCACCGCGGGATCGCCGGCCGCTTCCCGGCCGGCCGACTCGGCCTCGTCCACGAGGTCCACGATGCCGGGCAGCTGCCGGATCGCCACCTCCGTGTGGAACCGCGAGACGGGCCGGCCGGCATCCCCGACGAGCGAGGCCTCGGCCGCGCCCACCAGCGCGTCCAGCCCCTCCAGCCGTCCCGCGACCGACGCGAGGCGGTCCGCGAGCGGGGCGAACTCGCGGGCGAGCAGCGGGAAGATCCCGCCGCCCATGAGGTAGACCCAGGAGAGCGGGTCCCAGCTGTGCTCGCGCAGCTCCGTCTCGTCGAACCGGCGGGCCGCGATCTCGTCGAGCACCAGGTCGCGATCCACGCGTCCATCCGCGTCGAGTGGCTCGGGAGGGACGGCCCGGAGCGTCGCCTCCCATCGGTCGAGGAACGTGAGCCGCTCGGCACGGCCAGCGTCCGTCATGTCCGGCCAGCGACCGTCGTGGTCGTGAAGGCCGGCGGCGGTCGCGACGACGGGGTCGAGGGCGAGCAGCTCGTGGATGAAGGATTCGAGGAGCGGGGCGAGATCGGTGGTGGTCACCCGCCGAGTGTAGTCGCGCGACTAGTCGCGCGACCGGGCACGGGCGGGCGGCGAGCGGCCCGGGGCGCCGCGCAGCCGCCGCGGCGCCGCGCAGCCGCCGCCCTCGCACGCAGCCGCCGCCCTCGCGCGCCGCGTCGGGCCCATCCGGGCATCCGACGCCGCCCGCCGCGCGGCCCGGAGCGGTAGGCTGGGCCTCCTCCCGCCGCCCGGAGAGCCTGCCGACGATGACAGACCGGATCCGCGAGGCCGCCGACGGACTCCGCGCCGCCGCCCGGCGCCACGGCACGCCGCTCTACGCGACCGACCTCGCCGCGCTCGACGACGCGGCGGCCGAGATCCGCGCCGCGTTCCCCGACCCCTGGCTGCGCGCCTTCTCCGTGAAGGCGAACGACGTGCCGGCGGTCGTGGCCGCGATCGCCGCCCGCGGGTTCGGGGCGAACGTCGTCTCGCGCGGCGAGTGGGCGGTCGCCCGCCGGGCCGGCCTCGCGGACGCCGAGATCACGCTCGAGGGCATCGGCAAGACCGACGCCGACCTTCGGGCGGTCGTCCGGGCGGCCGCCACGGGCCATCCGCTGCGCTGGGTCGCGATCGAGTCCGCAGACGAGGCGCGGGCCCTCGGTGCCCTCGCGCGCGCGGCCCGCCTCGCCGGCGCCTCGCGTCCGGAGGTCCTGCTGCGGCTCAACCCCGCGGTGGCACCGGAGACCCACCACGGCCTTGCGGTGGGTGCCGCCCGGAGCAAGTTCGGGCTGGCCGACGACGAGGTCGCGTCGGCGATCGAGGCCGGCGGCGGGTGGGCGGGCCCGCTGCGCTGGCGGGGGATCCACCTCCATGTCGGCTCGCAGCTAGGCGCGGTGGACGCCTGGCGGGACGCCGTCCGCCGTGCACTCGCGGTGGGCGCCCTGCTCCGGCGCGACGACGCGGACTTCGACACGCTCGACGTCGGCGGTGGCTTCCCCGTCGCCGTGGACGGGGACGACGGCACGGTGCCGTCGCCTGCCCGGTTCGCCGCCGAAGTCCCCGCTCTCCTCGCGAGCGTCTCCGAGGCGCGGCGCCCGACGCGCCTCGCGATCGAGCCCGGCAGGTACCTCGTCGCGCGCTCCGGCTACCTCGTCGCACGGGTACTCCACGTCCGCGCACGTCGCGGCCCGGACGGCAGGCCCCTCGTGGTGATCGACGCGGGGATGGCGGAGCTCGTGCGGCCTGCCCTCTTCGGCGCCCGCCATCGCGTCGTCGCCCTGACCTCCGGCGGGCGGCCCGTGGACCCCGGAGCGGCCGGGGCGGAGGCCGTCCCCACCGCCGTCGAGGGCCCGATCTGCGAGTCCACCGACACCCTGGGGACGCACGACCTGCCGCCGCTGCAGCGCGGAGACCTGGTCGCGATCCGCGACGCGGGCGCGTATGGGGCGTCGATGTCGTCGCGGTACAACGGGCGGCCGCGTCCGCCCCAGGTGCTCCTGGCCGCGGGCGGCCGCGTGGAGCTCGCTCGGCGGCGGGGCACGCTCGGCTCGCTGGCCTGAGGGGAGGCGCACCGGCGGGCGTGACGCACCGCCGGGTGGCTGGCCCGGCTCCGCAGGATCCGGCCCGGCGTGGCGCGCCGCAGGGCGCCGAGGCCCGAGGCTGCAGCATCCGGCCCGGCGGGCGCCCCTGCCCGGCGCCGCCGGACCCGGCGGGCCTCGTCCTCAGTCGCGGATGTGGATCGTGGCCGAGCCGAACGACGCGGAGAAGCGAAGGTCGAGGCGCCCGAGCACCGGCGCGGTGAACAGGAGCGTGCCCGCGTACGGGACGGTCGTCGACAGCGCCGCGGCCCAAGGTGCGGGGATGTCGTCGCAGGCCGCGCAGTAGACCGGCCGGCGGAGGCTCCCGTCGGGCTCCACGATCCTGAAGTCGTCGGACGAGACCGAGAGGCCGGGCACCAGCGCCTCCAGCTGGACTCGGACGAGCACGCCCGTGTTGCCGACGGCGTCGGTGAAGGGAGCCACCCAGAGGACGGTCAGGTACATCGACCCGCCGACCATGACCTTGCGGCCGATCTCGAGCTGGCCCGACGGAGCGCCCGGCGTGGCCGTCGGCACAGGCGTCGGGGAGGGGGTCGGCGTCGCGGTCGGCGTGGGCGTCGGGCTGGCGCCCGGGCCGACGATCGGCCGCTCCACGAGCGGGGCGCAGCGGGTCGTCGCGCCGGCCCGGACCAGCACGACCATCGATGAGGCCGCGCCGATCGAGGCGACCGCGCTGGGCTGGAGCGCGCGGGTCCGGGAGAAGCGGCCGTCGGCCGTCGCCCGGCCGGCCGGGAGCGCCGCGAGGACCCTGCCACGGGCGGCGCACGTCCCGGCCCTGATGGCCCCGGACACCATCGACCGGGCCGGAAGCGCGCGCAGCGCGAGACGCACCTGGCCGGCGGCGGGATCGGAGTCGAAGATGACGACGACGTTCCCGTTCGCGCCGCCCGAGCCCACGCGCGAGACCCACCAGCGGGTCGGCTCCGAGGCGGCGCCGGCCGGAGAGGCGGCGGCGAGGACGACGAGGAGCGCGGCCACGAGTGCCGCCACCGGAGCGAGCCGGCGAAGACGGCGGATCGGACGGTCCATCAGGCGAGCCCTCCACCACGGACACCGGCCTGGGGGGCCGTTCGGCCGGACTCCCCAACGGTACAGCGCCGCGGTCACGCCGGCCACGGGCGCGGTACCCTGTCGTCCGTGAAGCCGTCCCGCCGCACCGTGCGTCGCCTCGCCGCGCTCACGGCCGCCGTCCACCTCGCCCTCGGCGGCGCCGCGGGGCTGGCCTCGGCCGCGGAGTTCACGGGCTCCTACCTGCCCGGCCAGGTCGTGTACGACGAGGCCGCCGTCCTGGGCTCCACGATCCCCACCATCGTCCCGACGATCCTGGAGGTGCCCACGGCGCGCGCAGGCACCGACCCGATCGTCTACGTCCACCGCGTCTCCGACCCGGCGTCGGCGAACGCGGCCGCGGACGCCGAGGCGCTCGTCGCCGCGTGGAGCCCGGAGCACCCGGAGGTCGCGGACACCGTCGTCATCATGCTCGACGTCGGGGGCGATCCGGTCTGCCCGGTGGACGTGGCGGTGCGCGTGGGCGACGCGTGGAGAGACGTCCTCACGCCGGCGGCGGCGAGCAGCCTGATCGAGAGCCAGCTGCGGCCGCTGATGGCGGCGGGCTGCAACCCCGACATGATCGTGCTGTCGGCCGCCGGGTCCATCCAGGTCGCCGTCGGGTCCGCCACCGATCCAGGGGGCCCGCCCGGCGACCCGACCCCCGGCCAGGGGGCCGCGAACGCCCCGCCGGTCGGCCCGCCGTGGCCCGAGCCGGAGGCCGGGCGGCGCGTCTACGACTTCGCGGGCGTCTTCTCGCCCGGGACGATCGCCTCGACGGAGGCCGCGATCGACCGCATCGAGGCGCGCACCGGCGCGCAGATCGCCGTGTACACCCAGGTGAAGCCCTGGGCGACCGAGGCGTCCACCGAGGAGGACGCCATCTCCCTGATGGACGCCTGGGGGGTCGGTCGGAAGGGATTCGACGACGGGCTCGTGATCCTCTGGAACCTCGACGAGTCGCGCCTGCACGGCCAGGTCCAGCTCTACGCCGGCCCCGGCTACCGCAACATCGTGAGCAACGAGCAGCGCCAGTCGATCTTCGAGAACGACATGGTGCCGTACCTGCGGAGCGGCGACCTCGACGGTGCCATGACGGTGGCCATGCAGCGCCTCGAGGCGCTCACGACCCCGGAGAACGCCGCCCAGCTCCAGCTCTTCCGGGTGGCGAACGCGGCCATCGGGCTGGTGCTCGCTCCGCTCGTGCTGCTCGTCGCCGCGGCGTGGCCGATCCTGAACTGGTGGCGCCGCGGGCGCGACCCGGCCGTCACGCAGAGTGACTCGATGCTGATGCCGGATCCACCGGCGCAGATGACGCCCGCCCTCGGGTCGGTCGTCTACGGCGGCGGTGCATCGCGCCGCGCCCTGACGGCGGCGATGCTCGACCTCGCGAGCCGGGGCGACGTCGCATTCGAGCAGGAGGAGACCGGCCACATCATCAAGTCGGAGAAGCTCGCCCTCCGCCTCACGAGCCCCGACCTCGACGACCCCCGCGTTGTGCTGAACCGCCGGCCACCCACGAGCGCCGCGGAGGACTACATCCTCCGGCAGGTCCGGAGCATCGCCGGGATGGACGACCGGGTCTCGCCGGAGGAGCTCCTCAAGCTCGGGGCCAAGGTCTCCGCGTTCGACACGATGCTCGAGAAGAGGGCCACGGAGCTCGGCTGGTTCGCCGCTCCGCCGGGCAAGGTGAGCGGGAAGTGGGCAGGGCTCGGCTCGCTGGAGCTCTTCGGCGGGATCGGCGTGGTGATCCTCGGGTTCATCCTGCCGTCCAGCGGGATCGCCCTCGTCGGCGGCGGGCTGATCGCCGCCGGCGTCGTCACGCTGGTGGTCTCGGCCGTGATGCCGGCCCGCACGCGGCAGGGGGCGCTCGCGCGCGTCTGGCTCGACGGGTACCGCCGCACCCTGAAGGCCACGATGGAGCAGGCCCGCTCGATGGACGAGGTGGTCGCGAAGTCCGGCCTTGCCTGGCTCGAGACGCCCGATCGTGCCGTGGCCTGGGGGACCGCCCTCGGGCTCCAGGACGAGATCGAGCAGGTCCTCGCCCGGAGCGTCGAGGACGTCCGGCAGGGCACGACCTCGACCGCCTGGTTCCCGGTCTGGTATCACGCCGGCGGCGACCGCTCCGGTTGGGGGACATCGGGCGCGGGTGGCATCGCCCCGGGGCTCATGTCCGCCTCGGCGATCCCCGACTTCGGCGGGATGATGGCCGCGCTCGGGACGATCGGGAACTCGCCGTCCTCCTCGGGCAGCGGTGGCGGCGGCGGCTTCGGCGGCGGCGGGTCCGGCGGAGGTGGAGGCGGCGCAGGCGGCGGCTTCTGAGCCGCGATGCCGCGCGGCCGGGCCGGGGGACCTGCGCGCCGGGGCCGGCGCGGCGGCGCGGCCGACGGCAGTCCCGGGCTGGCACGGCCGGCGACGGGGCCGTGGGCCGACGCCGCGGCGGCGCGGCCGGTCCGCGGTCGGCTCCGGCGGGTAGACTGCGCGCATGGGTGCGGTCGACACGATGGAGCTGTTCTTCGAGCGCCTCAACGGCGGCGACCGGGAGGGGGCGGTGGCCCTGCTCGACGAGCGCGTGGAGATGCGGGTGCACGTCGGCGAAGGCGCACGCGTGCTGCGCGGGTCCGAGCAGGTCGGCGGCTGGTTCCTCCGCGCCGACGCCGGGCTGAAGATGGTCCCGGGCGAGGTCCGCGACCTCGGGAACGTCTACGAGGCGGACATCGTGACGGTCCGGCCGGGGGCACCGAGCCAGCACCTGGACGCCACGTTCCGGATCGAGGCCGGGAGGATCACGGCGATCAACCTCTCGCCGCGCTGACCGCACGTCGCGGCCGCGCCTCGGCGACGCGCGCGGGCCGGCGGCACGAGGTCGGCGCCCCTCGGTCGGCCGTCCTGGGTCGGCGATACCCGGTCGATGGCACGGGGCCGGCCGTCATCCGGCCGCACTCAGGGAGCTGCCGTCTGCTCGGTCGTGCCCGCGTCCGGGATCTCCGACGAGGCCGGCAGCGGGATGACGAGCACCTGCCCGATCTGGAGCGCGTTGGGGTCCTTGAGGTCCGGGTTGGCGGCGAGGATGTCCTCCACCGTGACCTTGTACTTGGCGGCGATCCCTGACAGCGTGTCGCCCGCCTTCACCTTGTACGTGAACGGCGTGGGCGAAGGCTCGGGGGTGGGCGCGACGGACGGCGCCGAGGTGACGGCGGCCGACGCCGACGGAGTGGGGCTGGCGTCCGACCCTCCTCCGCCACCGCCGAGGAGGAAGGGCGGGATCAGGAAGAGCGCGAGCGCGGCGACCGCGAGCAGGCCCGCCCACACGAGGACCCGCGGGACGCGGAGGGACCGGCCCCCGGGCCGCCCGCCTCCGGCCGACTTGATCGTGGGGTAGGCCTCGAACCGGCGCGGGCGCTCCCAGGCGGGGGCCGCCGGGTCCGCCGCCCGCTGCGGAAGGGGGCGAGCCTGGCCGGACGAGGACCTGGAGCGCCCGAGCCCGAACCGCGGCGACCCCGAGCCGGAGGAACGCGAAGCGCGGGCGACGCGGGCGGCCGCTGCGGCCTCGACCGGATCCTCCCAGGGCTCGTCCTCGGCCGGCAGGTCCACGTCCGGCTCCACCCAGAGCGCATCCGACGAGGGAGTAGGCCTCCTGCCAGCCCCGGCGCCGCCGGCGCGGCCCGAGACGGGCTGCGCGTAGGGAGAGGCCGACGACCGTGGCGCGGGAGTGGCCGTCCGTGAGTCCGCGGTCGAGCCGCCGGCCGGAGCGGGCGGGCCTTGTCGCCCGGGACCGTCCTCCGCCTCGTCCGCCCAGGAGCCACCGATGAACGCGGACGACCCCGCGGCCGCTCCTGCGGCGACAGCACCTGCGGCGGCGATCGGCATGCCGGGCGTCGCGGCACCCGCTGCGTCGCCGCGGGTGCCCGCCGACGAGCCGTCGCCGTCCCTTGCCGCCGCACCGCCGTCCATGCCCGCAGCCGCCGGCCCCGTCGCCGGTCGCTGCGTGCGACTGACCAGGAAGGCCGGCGTCTCGCCCTCCATCTCGTACGGGGAGGTGGCCCGGCCGTAGGCCGGCCCCTGCGCGTCGCCCGTGGCATCGTCCGCCGTCTCCGAGATCCACGGCGGCGGGGCCTGCCACTCCGGCGTCGGGCGGGACGTGCCGGGTGTCGGGGCCGCGGACGGGCCGGTGTCGGGCGCCGGCCGCGGGGGCGTCGCGTACGGGCCGGCGTCGGGCGCCGGCCGCGGGGGCGTCGCGTACGCCCCGCCGACGGCGGCGAACCCGACCGCCTGGCCGGAGGTCGGCCGTCCGCTCGGCGAGGGTCCGCGGGCGGCGCCCGACGCCTCGGTGGCGCGGACCGTGGGTCGCTTCACCGCGGCGGCCTCGCGCGCCGCCCAGGCGGCGAAGGTGGGGCACTCCCCGAAGGCGCCGCCGAGGCAGAACAGCTCCTGGTGGCTGATCGCGCGCGGGGCCGGACGCGCCTCGGCGAAGCACCGGTGGCGGTGGTCGGGCCGGTCCGAGCGGTAGTCGCGGTCGTCCTCGAAGGCGAGGAACGGGCACGCTGTGGGGCGCTCCGCGGGGCTGCGACCGGTCATCTCGGGCATCATACCCGCGTCGTGCGCCGGCGCCAGCGGCCCGGCCATCCGTCCCGACCACTCCCGAGGTCCCCATGCAGCCTCCTCGTCCGGGCTCGCTCCACACCACCCGACCGGCGTCCCTGGCGCGCATGGCCGCCCTCGCGCTCGCCGTCCTGCCCGGCCTCGCCGCCGCCAGCCCGGCGTTCGCCTCCGGCTCGGCCCTGGCGCCCGGCTCGTCGGTGGCAGCGGCTGCCGGGCCCGCGGTGGAGCGCGTGGCCCTCGCCTCCCCTGCCGGCCTGCGGCTGTCCGGGACCATCACCGGCGGGTCGGGCCCCGTGGCCGGCGCGGTCGTCACCGCGTGCCCGACGCCGACGCCCGCGACGAGCGTCCCGGTCGCCTGCAAGGGGGGCATCACGACGGCCGCCGGGTCCTGGGCGATCACCGGGCTCGCACCGGGTCGCTACGTCGTCCGCGTGGCGCCTCCCGCCACGGCGGGCACGAGCGCGGCGGCAGGCTACGTCGGGGCGTCCGGGTACGTCGCCGCGCGCTCCACGGCACGTGCGGTCGAGGTCGCGACGGATCGCTCGGGACTCGATCTCTCGCTTCCGGCAGGGAGGGTGATCGCCGGGACCGTCACGACCGCGGACGGCAGGCCGGTGCGAGACGCGTTCGTGGAGGCGTGTGCCGCGGACGCGCCGCCCGGCGTGGCGTGCACGGGGACCTACTCCGCCGCGGACGGCGTGTTCGCGGTCGGCGGGCTCGGGCAGGGCGCGTACACGGTCGGTGCACAGGCGCCCACCGGGTCCGGGCTCGCGAGCGGCTACCTGGCGAACGGCGGCATCGCGGCGGCGGCGTCGGCGGCGCGGCGCATCGAGGCGGGCTCGACCGGCGTCGCGATCACACTGCCGCGCGGGCGGTCGGTGCGAGGCGCCGTGTCGCTCGAGAAGAGCGGTCCGGCCGCCAACGGTCAGGTCCTCGTCCAGGCCTGCGCGGACGCCGCCTGCGTGTACGGACCCGCCGGATGGACGGACGAGGACGGCCGGTTCACGATCCCCGGCCTCGGCAGCGGGACCTGGACCCTCGCGTACGCACTGCCCTCGACGACGACGCACGCCGGCGGCTATCGGGGCGATGGCGGATACGCGCCCAGCCTCGCGACGGCGGCGCGGATCACGGTCGCGGGCAGCGATGTCAACGGACTCGACGTCACGCTGCCGCTGGCCGCGGCGCGGCTCGAGGGCACGGTCACGGGCGCCGGCGCGCCGCTGCGCGGCGGCGTGGTGGTCGCCTGCGCGGCGGGCGGCACGTGCTTCTGGACGCGGACGGCCCAGCGCGACGGCGCGTTCGCCCTCGCCCTGCCGTCGGCAGGGCCGTGGACCGTGGGGATCCGCGCGCCGGGCACGTACACCGTGGGGCTCCCCCTCGCGTGGACGGCCGGGATGGTCGTGCCCGTGGACCCGGTCGCGATGGACGGCTACCTCGGCGCCGGCGGGTTCACGCCGGCCGCCGCGAACGCCGCGTCGGTCGTCGTCGGGGCGCCGGACCGCGCCCGCCCGGTCGTGACCGTCCGCGCACCGAAGCCGAACGCGACGAAGGTCGCGACATCCACGCGGGTCGTCGTCCGGTTCAGCGAGCCGGTCACCGGCGTCACCGCGCGGTCCGTCGTCCTCCGCGACGCCGCGACGCGGAAGCCCGTCCCGGCGACGGTCACGTACGACGCCGCGAGCCGCACCGCGACGCTGAGCCCGGCAGCCTCGCTCGCGAAGGGCCGCCGCTACCAGGTCGCGCTCACGGCGACCATCGCCGACTACGCCGGCAACCGCCTCGCACCCACGACGTGGACGTTCACGACGAAGCGCTGACGCCCGCCATGACGGGCACCGCCCGTCCGCCGGGCCCTGGGCGCGACCGCCGGAGCCCGCGCCACGCCCAGATCACGGCCGCGCACCCGACCACCGCCGCGCCGGCAGCGTACACGGCGGTGAGCACCGCCCCGGGGATCGACCCCTCGGGTGGTGGGACGCGCACGACCTGGTCCCCCGCCCGGAACGCCAGGAAGAGCGCCGCGAACGCGAGCGCCGGCAGCCCGTCGGGGGCGCCGCGGCGCGCGAGGGCCCGGGCGACGGCGCAGCACGCAAGGACCGCCGCGATCTCGTAGAGCTGGGTCGGGTGGACGGCGGCCGGCTCGGCGGAGAACGCCAGGAAGCCGAACCCGCCAGCGCCCTCGGCGTCGAGGACGCCGTCCCGCGATGGGAATGTGACGCCCCATGGCAGGTCCGTGGCCACGCCCGCGCAGCAGCCGTTGAGGAAGCACCCGACGCGCACGAGAACGATCCCCGCGACGACCGCGACGACCGCTCGGTCGGCCAGGCGGGCCGGCGCGACGCGCCAGGCACGGACGGCGACGGCGAGCGCGGCGACGCTCCCGACGACGAGGCCGCCGTACAGCGCGAAGCCGCGGAACCTGACCTCCGCGATCCGGCCCGGGTCGGCCGCGTACGCCGGCCAGTCGAGGACGACCGACAGCAGGCGCGCGCCGACCAGGCCGGCGGCGATCGCCACGCAGATCCCCGCGGCGGCGGCGGGCCACCCGACGCCGAGTCCGCGAGCCGCCCGGACGCCGAGCGCGGCCGCCGCGGCCGCCGCGACGACCACGAACGTGGCATAGGCGGGCACGACGACCGTCGCCTCGCCGACGTGGAGCATCCCCAGGACCGGCCACATCGCTCGGGAACCGCTATCGCCGAGCCGTGTCGGACGCCGTCACTCGGACCGGCTCACGGTCCACACACCCGTCAGGGTGAGGCCCGACTCGGCCACCGACGTGGTGCCGCGGATGGTGAGCGTGCTCCCCGACCGCGACGCGGTGCCGGACATGGCACCCGACCCGCCCTCGTTGGCGAGGGTGAGTCGGTTCCCTCCGTAGGTCACGTTCTCCCGGGAGGGCTTGCTGGACAGCGGCTTGCCCTTCGCGTCCTTGATCACCGAGTAGTCGATGAAGACGATCGCGCTGCCCGTCCCGCCCGGGTCCACCGAGATGTCCATCGTCATCGGGATCGGCTTGCCGACCAGCTGCTCCAGCGCGTCGGTGAGGTCGCAGCCCTCGCTCTTCGCCGCCTTCTCCGCCTCGGCGCGCGTCTTCTCGTCCATCGAGACGCCCGTCACCGTGAAGGTCCCGGCCCACTTGCCGTTGACGTCGATCTGCTCGTTCCACCACTCGGCCGTGTAGGGGGCCTGGCCCGTCTCATCCCACATGAAGGCACGCGGATCGCTCGGGTCGGGCCTGATCAGCCGCATGTTGGCGACCGCCTGGTCCAGCGGCTGGATCTTCCCGTCCTCGTCGACGACGTACGGCTTCCCCCCGATGACGACCTCGGCCCACGCATGCGGCGAGTCCTTGTCCACGGCATACCCGAAGACCCCCTTGGCCGGGTAGCCGAGCGCGCGGAACATCGACACCATCGCGTTCGTGACGTCGGTGCAGTCGCCCGACATGCCGCCCTTGGTCAGGTAGTCGGCGGGCTTCTGCCACCCCTTGCCGGGGGCGGTCGAGTACTTGTTCTCGAAGGTCGTGCTCGAGCCGTCGGGGCCGGTGACGGAGACGGGCACCGGCTTCGTCTCGGCGTTCTTCTTCAGGTAGTCGGCCACCTTCGCCGGGTCGCTGAGCGGGACGCCGCCGACGTTGGCCGTCCCGGCCGTCTTCCGGACAGTCGGATCGTCCGGCGTGATCCACGTGGGCGCGTTCTTCTCGCTGATGGCATCGCTCTTGACGCCCTCGCCGCCGTACGCCCACTTGATGAGGCGGTTGATGACCACGCCCGCGGCGGTCGCGACCGCGATCGTCGTGAGGATCTCGCCGGGGAATGAGGTCATGCGGGCCGTCACGGTGTGCGCGACCGGGTCCACCGTCCCGCCGGCGACGGCCCAGTGCGTCCCGGTCCAGTAGGCCAGGGTGATCGATGACGGGTCCGTCCCTTGTGGCACGTTCGCAGGGTCGTATGGGAGCGAGACGACGACCGGCTGCGCGAACGTCACGCCCGCAGGGCCGAAGTCGAACGCCTTGCCGACCGCCGTGGCGGAGGAGCCCTCCGCCGCAGCCCCGGCGAAGACGCTCATCGCGAACGGCGCCTCGAGCCGCGCGACGGACACCTCGGTGTCCGAGCTCACACCGCCGGCGGGGATCGCCACGCGGACGCCCTCGGCCTCGATCGTCGCGCCGGCCGGCGTGACCACCGCCTCGCCGACGACGGTGGCGGGGACGTCGATGACGGTCGGTCCATCCACGACGGGCTCGAGGAGCGGGGCGGCAGGCGTGGGGGTCGGAGTCGCCGGCGCGGCGGTGGCCGGCGCGGGCGCCTGCGTGGCGACGGCCGCCTGGGACGGTGGGGCGGGCGGGGCAGTGCCGCCGCAGCCAGCGACCAGGGCGGAGGAGAGGAGGATCGCAGCGAGCCGCCGTCCCGAGGACATCCCGATGACCCCTTTCGGAGGGCGGGACGCGAGCGATGGACCGACGATCCGAGTGGAGCGCCCGCGCGGTCGGCAGCGGTAGTGCCGGTCGGGAGGGCACGAAGGGTCCGGATGGCGCGACCCGACGCGGACGACGTGGATCACGCCGTTGGTCGCCGCGATGTCGAAGAGCTTCTCGTTGACGAGGATCTGGGAGGTCCCGCCGGAGGTCGTGAAGATCTTGCCCGTGTAGTTGAACGCGAGCTGCTGGCGGAGGACGGTGCGGAGCACGCGGATCCCGCCCTGCGTCGGAAGGACGCGCTTGGCCATGTACGTGCCGGGGACGACGTGGTACAGGAGCACCTTGGTGAGGGTGGCCTGCGGGAGTGCGGAGCAGACGTTGTCGGGCGTGAGGCCGGCCGCCTGGAACGCGGCATCGGTGGGGGCGAAGACGGTGAGCGGGCCGTGGCCGGTGAGCGCCTTGCCCACGGCCGGGTCGGCGCAGCCGACGGCGGCGAGGAGCGTCTTGAAGTTGCCGTTCGCCGTGGCGATCTCCACGATCGACTGGGTGGGCCTGGAGGCGGCGAGGGTGGTGGGCACGATGGCCATCACCAGGACAGCCGCGCCGACGAGGGCCGCGATGCGCTTCATCCGAGTCGTTCTCCCTGGTATCGGGGCCTGTGCCCCCGGCCGCGAGGCGTCATCGCCTCGATCTGCTCCCTTATCGCGGGAGACCCCGCGGCGGATTGCCGGTCGTGGACCGTCCACCCACGATTGACAGCCTTTCCCCTCCCCCGGACACTTCGGGCACGGGCCCGACGGCGCGCGAACGCGCCCCGCCGACCCACCGCGGCGCGTCCCGGCCCGACCGCATGGCACAGAGGGAGATCCGATGCCCCGGCTCACGTCCCTGCTCACCCCGAAGACCGTCGTCCGCGCGCACTGCGACGTGCCGTGCGGGATCTACGACCCGGCAAGCGCTCTTCTCGGAGCGAAGACCGTCGCCCGGATGGTCGAGCTCATCGGCCAGATCCCGGAGGACGGCCGCACCGTCGGCGACCGCAACAAGTTCATCCGCTGCGTCATGGTCAAGGAGCAGCACGCCGAGCAGGTCAAGCGCGAGATCCAGGTGATCTGGAGCGACTACTTCAAGCCCGAGCACCTCGAGAAGTTCCCGCAGATCCACGAGCTGACCTGGACGATCCTCAAGCTCGCCGGCAGGAACAAGCAGAACGTGGACGCCGAGGCGGCCGCGCAGCTGATCGCCAAGGTCGAGGAGTTCAGCGCGATCTTCTGGGAGACCAAGAAGTAGCCGGACCGACCAGCCTTCCCGCGCCCGACGGGCCTGGAGCCGGCACCCCGCCGGAGCCGGGCCCGGGCACGGCGGAGGCCCGCCGACCGCGGCCCTGGCGGGCCGCGGTCGCGGAGGAGAGCATGACCCCGGCGATCCTGCCGGGCGACTTCCTCCTGCTCGACCCGACCATCCGTCGCTGGCCGCGACGCGGCACCGTGGTGGTGCTCCGCGAGCCGGGGAGCGACGTCCTCGCTCTCAAGCGCGTTGCGGCCCGCCCGGGCGACCACGTGCGCACGCCCGAGGGCCTCGTCCATCTCGACGACGACGAGGCGTGGCTCCTCGGGGACGCCCTCGACCGCTCCATCGACTCGCGCAGGTACGGCCCGGTGCCGCTCGACCGTCTCGTGGCCCGGGCGTGGTTCCGCTACTGGCCCGCGCGCCGCGCCGGCCGGCTCCGGTGACCCCCCGGCGCTGCGCCCGGGCGCCTGGTGGAGCCGCGCGCGGTCGCGGGTCCTGGCGCGGGCACCCGCCGGCACAGCGATCGTCGGCGCCGCCGTCGTCGGCGGTTGGATCGCCGTCCGGCGCCGCGTACCGCTCTCCTTCCGCGCCGTCGCTGCCGCGCCGCGCACCGTCCTCCTACCGCGCCGCCGCCGCGCGCATGACGGGCGACCCGCGCCTCGCCGGGATCGGGCTCTCGCGCCGCTCCCACCTCGTCGCGTGCGCCGCGCTCGCGGCGCTCGTCGCGGTGGCCGACCTGCGCGTCGAGCCCGTCGCGCCGGTCTTGGTGGCGCTCATCACGGCCGCCGCGATCGGCGGCTTCCTGCGTCCCGACGGGATCGTCGCCGCGGGCCTCATCGTCGGGCTGGCCGTCCCGGTGGTCCGGCTCACCGCGACGGTGCTGGGCCTCGCTCTGCCCTACCCGACCGACCCAGCCGGCCT
The DNA here is from genome assembly GCA_029778235.1 of Chloroflexota bacterium. Classification (GTDB taxonomy): domain Bacteria; phylum Chloroflexota; class Limnocylindria; order Limnocylindrales; family CSP1-4; genus CAIYQJ01. The sequence goes on from JAKOQS010000034.1 coordinate 29,452, forward strand.
CCCTGGAGCACTCTTTCTCGTGGTGCTCGTCGTCCCCGCACTCATCGCCGCGGTCATCGGCGGGTCTGCGCGGCGCACCCTGGAAGAGGAGCGCCTCCGGCGGCGCTGACGCGCCGCCGGAGGCGCTGACGGACGTCGAGCGGGCCGCGCGCCGTGCCGCGCGGCCGCGCGTCAGGCGGCCGAGGGGAGTTCGGCGGAGGGGCCGGCCTGGTCGGTCGGCGGGATCGGGCCGGGCGTGTGCCGTGCGAGACGCCGGACCACGAGCAGCAGAGGGATGAGCACGAGGAGCCCGACGAGCAGGATCGGCAGGCCCACGATCGCCAGCCAGATCGCGGCGGACGCGATCGACTGGCCGAGGCCGACGAGGGTCGCGGTCGCGTCCGCGACGACGGTCGCGGGATCCCAGGCGCTCGTCACGGCCTGGACCGGTGCCGGCGCGAGGGCGAAGGAGGTCATCAGGGTCCCCTGGGCGGCCTGATCGGCCAGCGTGTCGCGCTGCGCCTGCAGCTGCTCGATCTGACCCTGGACGTTGGTGAGCTCCGCCTGGACGGCGAGGATGTCGGGGATCTTCACAGCCTGCTGCATGACGCCGAGCAGCTGGGTCTCGGTCGCCCGGAGGTTCTTCAGGCGCGCATCGAGGTCCACGACCTGCGCGGTCACCTCGTCGGCGGTCGTCTGCTCGCCGAGCACCTTGGTGCCCAGCGCTCGCAGCTCCGCGAGGGTGGCGTCCCAGCGAGCGGCCGGGATCCGGAACGTGAGCCGCGCGAACGGGCGATCGCCGTCGAGCGAGCGCTCGGAGCCGGCGACGTAGCCACCGGCGGCGGTCACGACCTTCGTCGCGTCGGCGGCAGCGCCGTCCACATCGGCCACCTGCAGGTCCATCGTCCCGGTCCGGATGATCATCGGTCCGGCCGCGTTCATGGAAGCGTCGGTGCCCTGGCCGGCCGGGAGCGGCGCCGACTCGCCGACGCCGACCGTGCCGCCGCCCTGAACGTCCGTCGGCGGGAGGGGCTGCTCGGCGATCGCGACCTTGCCGTCGCCCCCGTCGGAGGTGCGGGTCAGGCCGCCGGCCGGGCCGCCGGCGCACGCGGCGAGGACCGCGCCCATGAGGAGGAGGATGACCGCGGCCGTCCCGAGGAGCACCAGGCGCCGTGTCCGGCGCGCGAGATGTCGTCGCATCGTGGCCTCCGCCGGACCCTCCGGCGCTGCGCCCGGGATCCTGGTCCCGGTCCGTCACGGAGCGGACGACATGACGGCGCGGACGGTTCCCTTCCGGGCGCGTGGCGCTGCCCGCGCCCCCGACCGCCCGCCGCCGGGAGCCCGGGTGTGCCGGATGTGCCTTCCACGCATCATCGGCGGAGCACGCGTGTCGCCGCGATGCGTGGGGCGCACGCCGACGACCGATCCGGGGCCCTCGGGGACCTCATCTCGGTCCTCGCGATGCCCCGGGGTCATCGGGACGACGGTGCGGCGCAGGGGAACGTGCCTGGCACGCACAGGGCGGAGCGGAGAGGGGCCGGCCGGACCAGCGGCGGGGCGACCGCCGGCCGCCGGTGGCGCATGGCGGCCACGCAGGGCGGGCCGGCCGCGGGTGGCGCGTCGCCGGGTCGCCGGCCAGGAGGCGGTGGGGCCGCGTCACCGGGCGGCAGGGCCTGCCGCCGAGGACCGGCGATCCGGCCGAGCGACGGGACCCGGCCGGCTGATCGGGGCCGGAGGCGGCCGGACGGGCAGAACCGGACCGCGACAGGTCGGGCAGATGCCCGGCTGCAGCAGGACCGTCCCTGCCTGTGCCCGACGTCAGGCCTCCGAGGCGATCGGCTCCAGGGGCGCGAGCGGGAGGCCGGCGGCGCGCACGTCCTCCGCGAACGCCTCCTGGGTCTCGTGGTCCACGGATCGGGGGCCGAGGAAGACGACGAGCCGGTCCAGGCCCACCTCGCCGTACCGCGCGAGCGTCTCGACCCGCTCCGGGCCGGCCGTGGCGAACGCCCGGTCCGGGGCGTAGAGGGAGAGCCTGAGGCTCGCCGGATCCCGGCCGATCTCCTCGCAGCGCTCGCGCGCGACGGCCATCGCCTCCGCGGTCGCGGCCGGGTCCAGGAACACGAGGTTCAGCTCGTCGGCGAAGCGGGCCGCGAGGCGGAACGTGACCCGGCGACCGTTGCCGCCCACGACGATCGGCACGCGCGGGGACTGGAGGCCCTTGGGGACGTTGATCGCGCCCTGCACCGACGCATGCTCACCGAGGTAGGTCGCCCGCCCGGGGCCGAGCATGCGGGAGATGACCTCCAGGTGGTCCCGGAGGATCGCGAGGCGCGTGGGGGTGTCCGGGAAGCCGTACCCGTACGCGACCCACTCGTCCTCCTTCCAGCCGGCGCCGATGCCCAGCTCGAAGCGGCCGCCGCTGATGACGTCGAGCGTGGACGACATCTTGGCCGTGAGAGCGGGATTGCGGAACGCGGTGCAGACGACCATGTGGCCGATGCGCGCCCGCTCGGTCGCCTGGGCGAGCGCGCCGAGCATGGTGAACGACTCGAAGGTGATCTCGTCGGTCGGGGCGGGCACCGTGGTGAAGTGGTCGAAGACCCAGAGCGATTCGAACCCCAGCCGCTCTGCATCGCGGGCGAGGGAGACCGACCGCTCCCATGCGGCGCGCGGCTCCCAGCCGTCGAACTCGCCCTTCCACCCCTGCGGGACCATCAGTCCCACCTGCATCGTCATCGACACCCTCGTACCCGGGACGCGATCCCCTGCCTCGCGCCCGACCATCTCCGGCCGCCGGCCGCCACCCGCGCGTGACCGCGGGAGGATCCGGGCCGGACGGATCGCGGCCCGCCGGCGGGCGGTCGCGCACCGCCGGCGAGCCTATCATCGGGACCGTGACCACGTTCGGCGCTCCCGCATCCCCGCCCGACGTCCCGCTGCCGGGCGCTCCGGACCCATGGGCGCCGTCCGCCATTCCACACCGGCGTGACGGTCCGCCGTACCTGATGGACGAGATGATCGCGGCCGAGCCGCTCTTCGCCGAGCGCCTGCTCCGCCGGCTCGCCGCCTCGGATGGTCCCGCGATGCGCCTCGCGGCGGAGGTCCGGGCGGCTGCGGACATGGGGGCACCGCTCGTCGCCGTGGGCTGCGGCACGAGCGAGCACGGCGCGATGGCCGTGGCCGCGATCCTGACGGACGCCCTCCGCGCGGCCGGGTCCGACCGGCGCGTCACCGCGGCCCAGGCGTTCGAGGCCGCGCTCGAGCCCGTCGCCGGCGGCCTGCTCATCGGGGTCTCCCACGAGGGCGGGACGGCGGCAACGATCCGCGCGATGGAGGCGGCCCGCGCCAGGGGCGCGCGTGTCGCCCTGATCGGCGTGTCGGACCGCGCGCCGGCCGCGGCGGTCGCCGACGTGGTCGTCACGACCGACGAGCAGGACCAGAGCTGGTGCCACACCGTGGGCTACCTGTCGCCGATCGTGGCGGCCGCGGCCGTCGGCGCGCATCTCTCGGTGACGGAGATCGACCCGGTCGTGGTTCGGGACCTCCTCGCGGTCGGGGCTGCCTCGGGCGCCGAGGCCGAGCCCGTCGCGGCCTCGCTCGCGACGTGCTCGACGCTCGTCGTCGTGGGGTCCGGCGTGGACCGGATCGCCGCGCATGAGCTCGCGCTGAAGGTGGAGGAGGCCTGTCACCTGCCGGCCGTCGCCCGGGACCTGGAGACCGTGCTGCACGGGCATCTCCCGGCGATGGACGGCTCCACCGGCCTCGTGCTCCTCCTCGCGGACCCGGCTGCCCGCAACGCGCGCTGGGCTCGCGCGCAGGCCCTCCTCGCGGCCGCCTCCCGGATCGGCGTCCGCGCCGCGGCGGTCCTGCCGGCGGCGGCGTCGTGGGCACTCCCGATCGAGCGGACCCCCGCGGGCCGCATCCACATCGCGGAGGGCCCGTTGCTGCCGGGGCCGGTCGCGGCCCTGGCCGGGACGGCGACGCCGCTCCAGGTGCTCACGTCGCACCTCGCCCGCGCCAGGGGGACCCAGCCCGACGTGCTCCGGCGCGACGATCCGGCGTACCGGGAGGCGGCCGCGGCCGCCGAGTGAGCCGGGCCATGGCCGGCGTGACCACGTCGCCGCCCGACCGGGGGCCGTCGCACATCCCATCCGATCCGCGCGCCGATCTGCGCGCGGCGGAACGGGCGCGATACCTCGCGGCACTCGGCCGGACGGGCCCTCGCCAGGGTGTCCTCGATCGGCTCGTCCGCGGCGGCGTGCGGGCGGGGTTCCTGGTGGTCGGCTGGAGCGTCCGCGCGGACGGGCTCGGCGCGCTTCCCCGCGGTCCGGACGGTCGCGTCATGCCGTGCGTGCTCGCGGTCGCTCCCCACCGTGGCTGGCCGGATCCGTTCCTCGTCCTCCTCGCGTGGCCGCGCGACGCGCCGCGACTGACGTGGTTCGGGGACGAGGTGACGATGACACGCTCGTGGTGGCGTCGGCGTCTCCTGCCGCACCTCGGCATGATCCCGATCGCGGCATCCACCACGCCGAGCGCCGTGGCCACCTACCTGGAGGCAGCGCGCGCGGCGCTCGCTCGCGGATGCGTCGTCGTGGTCTTCGCGGAGAAGGGGCCGCCGAGCCCGCGCGGTCGGACGCGGACCATCGCCCCCGGGGCCGCCTGGCTCGCGCTCGCCGGGGAGGTCCCGCTCGTGCCCGTCGCGCTCGGCGGTTTCCTGGAGACCGGACTGGGCACCCGGTTCCGGGTCCGCGTCCTGCCGCCGATCACCGGGGACCCGGATGCCTGGGCGGGCGGCGCCGCTCCCGGTGCCGAGAGCGGTCTCGGGGTCGCTGCGGCTGAGGGCGTCGCCGGGGCGGAGGTCGCCGCGCCCGGCACGGCCGACCGAGCCCGCCTGGCGCGCGATGGCCGCGCGATGACGCGCGTCCTCGCCGAAGCGCTGGCGGCGCCGGTCGCCGACCTGGAGGCGGCGAGCCTGCGCGAGAACGGGCGTCGCCCACTCCCGGGGCTGGGTCGGCTCTTCCGCTGATCGGCACGTCGCCCGCGCGACGCGGGGGGAAGGCCCCGCCCGTCGGCCGCCTGCGGTACGCCCCTACCAGGCAGCGCGGACCAGGTACTCCCCCATCTCATCGATCATCGCCAGGTCGGTCGGGATGAAGTCCTGGAGGACGACCCGTTCGGCGCCTGCCGCCATGTAGCGCCGGACCATCGCCCGCGCCTCGTCGGGCGTGCCGATGACCCAGCGCTCCCGGCGCGCCGCGAGCCACTCGCCGCCCGCCGGGGCGCCGACGGCCCTGCCGAGCGCCTCGAGCCGCGCGCCGACCGCCGCGTCGTCCTGCCCGACGACGACGCCGGTCATCACGGATCGCTGGATCGTCGCGGGGTCGCGCCCGATCGCAGCACACGCGGCGTCGAGCCTGACGAAGATCTCGCGCGCCCGATCCGGGCTGGAGCCGGTGAGGTCGAACTCGTCCGCCCAGCGGGCAGCGATGCGGAGGCCCCGCGGCGTCCCCTCTCCGCCGACGACGATCGGCGGCATGGGCGATGGCTTCGCGCGGAACCGCGCGTCGTCCACGCGGTAGGCGGCGCCGGCGAAGGTCCACCCATCGGGCCCTTCCAGCAGCCCGCGGACGATGGCCAGCTGCTCCTCCAGCAGGTCGGCCCGCCGCTCGATCGCCGGGAACTCGAACCCGTGACGCAGGTGCTCCTCCTCGTGCCAGCCGGCACCCATCCCCAGCTCCACGCGTCCCCCGCTCATCTCCTGGACCGTGGCGACGATCTTCGCGAGGTTCCCCGGGTGCCTGAAGGCCACGGGGGAGACGAGCACGCCGAGCCGGATGTGCGAGGTCTCGCGGGCGAGGCCGGCGACGACCGTCCACGCATCGGTCGTCGGGCGGTCGCTCCCGCCCGGGAAGCTCTCGTAGTGGTCGGACCGCAGGAACGTCTGGAACCCCGCCTGCTCCGCGTGCAGCGCTGCCGCGAGCTGGTCCGCGTACGAGAGCCCCATCTGGGGCTCGGTCATGAGGGCGAAGCGCATGGGGTCCTCCTCGGGTGGACGACGCTCGCACGGTACACCGCCGGCCGGCCGGGCACCGATCAGATACTTCAGGTTGACGCAATCATTCAGGTCGCCTATCCTACCGGCTCCATGCCCGCACCGCTCGACACCACCCCGCTAGCCACCCGGCCGACAGCGGGCGCGCGTCCCTCGAAGGCGCCCGTCTCCGACGACGCGCTGCGGGCCGAGCTAGGCGACCACCTGGCGCGTGCCCTGGCCCGACGCCGGGGCGAGTACCTCACGGGCCTCGCCCGCGACGGGGTGAGCTCGGCGCAGATGGGCCTGCTCATGCGCCTCCGGTACCTGGGCGACATGTCGATCTCGGGACTCGCCGAGGTCCTTGGCCTGGGCCTGCCGAACGTGACCGGCCTGGTGGACCGGCTGGAGGAGCGAGGCCTCGTGGAGCGGCTGCGCGATCCGGCGGATCGGCGGGTGGTGCGGGTGCATCTCACCGAGGCCGGCAGCCGCATCCCCGACGGCATGGAGGGGCTGCAGCGCGACGTCCTTGGACGGGTGCTGCAGGCGATGGACCGCGAGACGCTCGAACGCTGCGTCGCGGTGCTCGACGACATCGATGTGGAGGCCGGCCCGGCGCCGGTCGATCCGCGCTGCGCCGGTCGGGACCGGCACGCGAGAACCTGAGGAGAGGATGGAAGCGACACCGATCCCCGAGGCCGGCACGCCCGGCGGCTACAGCGGCCACGGCTGGCGCCCGGCCATCGAAGTCTCGCATCGCGCCCGGATGGAGATCCTGGGGGCGATCCTCCTGGCGCTGCTGCTCGGCGCCCTCGACCAGACGATCGTGGGGACGGCGCTGCCGACGATCGTCACCGACCTCAAGGGCAACGACCTGTACACGTGGGTCGTGACGATCTACCTGCTCACCAGCACGATCTCGGTGCCCTTCTACGGCAAGCTGTCCGACCTGTACGGCCGGAGGCCGCTCCTCATCATCGGCATCGTCATCTTCCTCGTCGGCTCGGCCCTCTCAGGTCTCTCGCAGACGATGGAGCAGCTGATCCTCTTCCGGGGGATCCAGGGCCTGGGTGCGGGCGCCCTCTTCCCGATCAGCCTGGCCGTCATCGGCGACCTGTTCAGCCCGCAGGAGCGGGGCAAGTACCAGGGCCTCTTCGGTGCGGTCTTCGGCGTCTCGGCCCTCGTGGGCCCCGCGCTCGGTGGGTTCATCACCGACACGTGGAGCTGGCACTGGATCTTCTACGTGAACATCCCGGTGGGCCTGGTCTCCCTGTACTTCATCGCCCGCCTGCTGCCCACGGTGAAGCGGGCCGACGCGACCCGGACGTTCGACCTCCTGGGCGCCGTCGTCTTCGTCGTGGCCATGGTGCCGTTCCTGGTCGGGCTCACGAACAAGCAGACGGGCGACTGGACCGACGCGACCGTGGGCGGCTTCATCGCCTTCGGGCTGGCGGCCTTCCTGGTCTTCCTCGCGATCGAGTATCGGGCGAAGGAGCCCATCGTCCCCCTGGACCTCTGGCGCGGACGCACGTACGCGGGCGCGATCGTCGCGACGTTCTTCTCGGCGTTCGGGTTCTTCGCCGCGACGGTCTTCCTGCCGCGGCTCTACCAGGTGGTGTTCGGCGAGAGCGCCACGATGAGCGGCTACGAGCTCTTCCCGCTGCTCATCGGCGTCATCGGGTCGAGCATCATCTCCGGCCAGATCGTCTCGCGGACCGGGAAGTACAAGCTCCTGATGATCGGGTCCGCGATCCTCATCGTGGCCGGCTCGTGGCTCTTCACGAACCTCACCTCGACCACCGACCCGTGGGTCATCCGGGCGTGGATGTTCGTCCTGGGGATCGGCATCGGCCCCACGCTGGCCGTCTTCACGATCATCGTCCAGAACGCCGTCCCGTTCACCAAGCTGGGCGTGGCGACCTCCAACCTGACGTTCTTCCGCCAGATCGGCGGCGTGGTGGGCCTGTCGATCGCGGGGACCGTCTTCGGCACGGTGCTGCGCGACCAGATCCCCGTCCAGCTCGTCGCCGCCGGCGTCCCGCAGCAGATCGTGGACGGGTTCCAGGGCGGGAGCTTCGACCCGAACAACCTGGTCGGCGTGGGCGCCGACCTCGGGCAGTCGATCCTCGCGAACGTGCCGGAGCAGTTCCGGCCGATCGTGGAGCCGCTGGTCCCGAACATCGTGAACGGAATCTACGCGGCCATCGGCCTCGCGATCGCGAACGTCTTCTGGCTCGGCGTCTTCGGCGGCGCCGCAGCGTTCGTCGCGGTCCTGTTCATCCGCGAGCTGCCCCTGCGCACGGCGACGCGGCTGCCGGTCAAGCGGCCGGAGGGGGCGGCCGATGCGCCGCCGGAGCCGGCGTGACGACCGCGGATCCGCGCGTCGCGGGGATCCCGGCCGGCCTGGCCGCGCCGGGGACGACGGGCGCGCCCTACCGCCCCCTGCTTCCCGTCGAGGCGCTGCCGTCCGGCACCATGCGCCGGGTCTCGCTGGGCGACCTCGACGTCCTTCTCGCACACACGTCCGACGGGATCGTGGCCACTGACGACCGGTGTCCGCACATGGCCGCGCCGCTCTCGCTCGGGGCTCTCGATGGGTGCGCGGTCGCATGCCCGCTCCACCGCGGCGTGTTCGACCTGGCGACGGGCGAGACGCTCCAGCACCCGACCACCGGCGGGCTCGACGCCGACGGCGCCGTCCACCCCACGTGGACGCCCGCCGGCTCCGAACCGAAGCCCGACCCGCCCGGCGCCAAGGCGGACGCACGACGCCTGACGCGGACGCGACGGATCCGCTTCTATCCGGTGCGGATCGCCGATGGCGTCATCGAGGTCGCGCTGCCCGTGGAGGTCGTGCCGCCGACACACGTGGTCGGGGACCGATAGCAGAGCCGGGCGGCGCGGCCCAGCGACCGCGGGCACCGGAGCACCGTCCTCTGCAGCGGCAGGGATGCGCACCGTCGGCGGGGTCGATCCGCACGTTTCGGCGCGGATAAGGAGCCTGAATCTTCAGGGAACGTTCAGGGAAGACGTCGATGGTTTGCGTCGCCGGACCGGGAAGGAAGGGGTCCGGCCACGACCAGAGGAGACCACGTCCCTGATGGACCAGCAGAACCCCGTCGTCTGGGAGCCCGAGGCTCCCGCGCCGGCCGCCGAGCCCGCGCCCATGACAGCCACCGGATCCCTCCCCGTCGCCCCGGCGGCCGAGGCCGCGCCGACGCCCGCGCCGGTGCCGTCGCCCACGCCCGCAGCGCCCGCGCGGCGTCGCGGCCTGGGGACGATCGCCGTCGTCGCGGTCACCGCCGCCGTGATCGGCGCCGGCGGCACCGTCGGCCTCCTCGCGGCGTCGGGCGCGCTCGACCAGAGGTCCGTCGCGATCGTGACGGAGGCACCCGCGAAGCCCGCCAGCCTGGTGACGCCGGGCGCGGGCTCGGCGCAGCAATCCCCGACCGCCGCATTCAACGGCGTCAACGACACGGTCGTGAACGCGGCGTCCCGGGTCAGCCCCGCCGTGGTGACGATCGTCTCGTCCACGGCGACCGGCGCCTCGGGCTCCGGCCAGCTGCAGAACCCCTTCGGCAACGGCCAGGACCCGTTCAACCAGAACGGCAACGGCCAGAACAACGGCAACGGCCAGGGCCAGGACCCGTTCAACCAGAACGGCAACGGCCAGAACAACGGCAACGGCCAGGGCCAGGACCCG
>JAKOQS010000224.1 GCA_029778235.1 Chloroflexota bacterium
ATCACCGACGCCGCGAGGCGTCGCGTCACGCCGAGATCGATCTTCGAGGCCGTGCCCCACCGGGCGCGGCCGTGCCGATGCGGATCCACAAGAAGGATCCTGGTGACTCTAGCGGAGAGGCCACACCCGTTCCCATCCCGAACACGGAAGTTAAGCTCTCCAGCGCCGAAAATACTGAGAGGGCAGCCTTTCGGGAAGATAGGTCGTCGCCAGGGTCCTTTTTTCATTGGCACGGTGCACGTGCACAACGTGCGCATGCGTCGCGTCGCGGAGCGCTCCCGGACCGTGAGCCCGGGGATGTCCGTCCTCGCGGCCTTCGCCGGCCACGCGCCCCACAGCAGGACCAGGGCCGACGGCCCATCGGCGCGATCGCCGGTATCCTGACCGCGTGACCACGCCCAGCGATCCTCCCGCGATCGACGACGCCTTCGGCGCCGGGACGACCGCCGGCGACGACGCGCCCGGCGCCGGGTCGCCGGCCGCCGCGGCCTCGTCGGAGGACCTGGCGCCGGCCCCGTGCCCGTATCTCGCGGCGCCGGGCGGCTGGCGTTCCACCGGCGCGGCTCGCGAGCATCGCTGCACCGCGCTGGACCCGGCGCCGCCGCTCTCTCTCGACAAGCAGCGGCGCCTCTGCCTGGTCGCCGCCCATCGCGCCTGTCCGACGTTCGTCGCGGCGCGATCCGCCCGCGAGAAGGCCCTCGCGGGGGTGCCGGCCGGGTGGGAGCCGGCGCGCCCGCTCGTCCGGACGGCTCCCGTGGTGGTCGAGGCCGCGCCCCGCCGGCGGACGGTCCCCATCTCGCTGGGCACCCATCGGCTCGCCGAAGGCGCGGTCGCGCTGATGGCGGTCGTGGTCGTCGTGTTGATCGGATCGCGCGTGCTCGGCGGCGCCCAGCCGGAGCCCACGCCGCGGCCGACCGCCGTGGCGACCGCCGCGCCGACGGACCCGGGCCTCGCGGGCGCGGCCTCTGCGACCCCGACGACGCCCTCGGAGACGGCGGCGTCCTCCGACCCGTCGTCTTCCGCCGGCGCGAGCGCGGCGCCCACGGAGCGGCCGACGCCGAAGCCCTCGCCAGCCGGTCGCACGTACACGGTGAAGAGCGGAGACACCCTCTCGGGGATCGCGGCCAAGTTCGGCGTCACGTGGCAGGCGATCGCGAAGGCCAACAAGATCAAGTCGCCGTACCGCATCGTGCGCGGCCAGGTGCTCCAGATCCCACCGGCCCAGTAGCGGCCGGCCCCGCCGCGCTGCGGCTCCTCGATCGCTCAACGTGAGGGCTTTCCCGCAACGGGTGGGACTGACGAGTCGCAGAGCAGTCATCCGTGTCGGATCCACTGAGCAGGGACGCACGTTCGGGGTGCGCGCACGCCTGTGCTAGACTCGCACGGCCCTGCCCGGGTGACCGAGGCGTCGCCGTGCGACGCCCGCCGCGCTCCTCCGTCCCGCCACCGCACCCGCGGTCCGCCCAGGACGGTCCGTGCGCCGGCCCCGCGCGAAGGGCGGACCAGTCCAAGCAGGAGTGCACGAGAGTTGACCGAGGAGCAGATGGGCGGGACGACACCCGAGACGGCGGCGGCCGCCGCCGAGGCCGGGGCGTCCGATCAGACCGTCGCGGCAGTCGCCGCCGACGATCCCGCCAGCACGATCACCGAGTCCCCCGCGGAGGCCGCGTCCGAGGCGGTCGCCGCCGAGGTGGCAGCCGTGGCAGCGGAGGAGGCCGCCGCCGAGCTCGCCAGTGAGGTCGCCGACGCGCCGCCGGCGGAGGAGGAGGTCGAGGCGATCGTGGAGGCCGAGGTCTCCGCGGCGCCGGCCGCCGCCCGCCCCGAGCCCACGACCATGGACGAGCTGCTCGCCGAGCAGGACGCGGACATCCGGTCGTTCAAGCACGGCGACGTCGTCGAGGGGACCGTCGTCCGGATCGACCGCGACGAGATCCTCGTGGACATCGGCGCGAAGAGCGAGGGCGTGGTCAGCAACCGCGAGCTCTACGGGCGCCACGCGGAGAGCCAGCCGTCGCTGGACGTCGGCGACGTCGTCCTCGTCTACGTGCTCCAGCCCGAGTCGCAGGAGGGCCACGCGGTCCTCTCCCTGCGTCGGGCCGGCCTCGAGCGCAAGTGGCGCGCCATGCAGGAGCAGTTCGAGGGCGGCGCGATCATCGAGGCCCCTGTCATCGACCACAACAAGGGCGGCCTCATCGTCGACTGTGGCATCCGCGGCTTCGTCCCGATCAGCCAGATCGTGGACTTCCCGCGTCGGCCGCAGAACGACCAGCCGCGCGATGCCGCGCAGGAGATCGCCGAGAAGCTGCAGCCGTACGTCGGCCGCAAGCTCCGCCTCAAGATCCTCGAGGTCAATCGCAAGGCCAACCGGCTCATCCTGTCGGAGAAGGTCGCCCTCTACGAGGAGCGCCGCGAGAAGCGCGACGAGCTCTTCAGCAGCCTCCAGGTCGGCCAGAAGGTCTCCGGCACGGTCCGGTCGATCGCGCCCTTCGGGATCTTCATCGACCTCGGCGGCATCGACGGCCTCGTCCACAAGAGCGAGCTCTCCTGGAACAAGGTCAACAACCCGGAGGCCGGGTACAAGGTCGGCGACACGGTCGAGGCCGAGGTCATCGACATCAACCACGAGCGCGGCCGGATCAGCCTGTCGATCCGCCGGCTGCAGCCGGACCCGTGGCACTCGACCGTCGCGGACTTCAAGGTCGGCGACGTCATCGACGGCACGGTGACCAAGCTCGTCAACTTCGGCGCGTTCGTGCGCGTGCGCGACGGCCTGGAGGGCCTCATCCACATCAGCGAGCTCTCGCACCAGCGCGTCGCCCATCCGGGCGATGTCGTTCGCGAGGGCCAGACGCTCAAGCTCAAGATCATCAGCCTCGACTCCGAGCGCCATCGCCTGGGCCTGAGCCTCAAGCAGGCCGAGGAGCCGCCGGCTCGCCCGGCCCCCACCGAGGCTCCGCGCCCGCGGCGCCCGCGCGAGGACCGCGGCTACACCATGGCGGACGCGGTCCAGGAGCCCGAGGGGGGGATCGACAACACCCTCGCGTCGGCGTTCGCCCAGGTCCGCCAGGCCCTCGCGGCGAGCGAGGCGGCCGAGAACGCGGATGAGGTCGCCGACGAGGCGGCCGCCGAGGCCTACACCGCCGAGGTCGTGGCCGAGGAGACCGTGGTCGAGGCCGTCGTGGCCGAGGCTGTCGCCGACGAGGCCGTCACCGAGGCCGCCGAGGCCGAGATCACGGCCGAGATGGCACGCGCCGTCGCCGACGTGAAGGCCGAGGATGCGGCGGAGGCGGTGGTCGAGGCCGAGGTCGCCAACGACGTGGCCAGGACGCTCGAGGCCGAGGCCCTCGTCGCCGCGGTCGAGGCTGCCGAGGCCGAGGAGGTCGCCGATGAGGCGGCCGCCGCCGCATCGGTCGCCGAGGATGTCGCAGCCGCGGCGGTCCTCGACGAGTCGGTGCCCGAGGCCGAGGCCGAGGCCGCCGTCGAGGCTGCGCTCGAGGCCGAGGAGGTCGCCGACGAGGCGGCCGCCGACGCCTACGTGGCCGACGTCGTGGCCGAGGAGGCAGTGGCCGAGGCCGTCGCAGCCGACGTCGTCGCAGAGGCGGTCACCGAGGACGCGGTCGACGCCGTGGCCGAGGCGGCCATCGCCGCCGACGTCGCCGACGAGGTCGCCGCCGACGCCTACGTCGCCGACGAGGTGGCCGAGGTCGCCGAGGACGTGGCCGAGGAGGCCGCCGCCGAGGCCCTCGTCGCCGAGGTCGTCGCCGAGGAGAGCGAGGTGGGCGCCGAGATCGCGGCCGGCGAGGCCGGGATCGCCGACGAGGATGCCGCCGCGGCCGAGGCGAAGGCCGGCAAGAAGAAGCGCTGATCGCCGGCCGCGAACGCGGCCGCTGAACGGGGATCGACGCGAGGGGCCCGCCGACCGGCGGGCCCCTCGTCATGGCGGCGACCCCCGTCCGCGCGAGAACCACGTGTCCCGCCCCCCGTTCCGGACCGCCCGCGGAGGGGCCGGCGGCAGGGCGTGCTAGCATGGCGGGGCGCCGGTCCCCGGCGCGTGAATGGCACGGATGTTCGACCGGATGGACCGCTTCGACAAGTTCACGGATCGCGCGCGCAAGGTCCTGACGCTGGCGCAGGACGAGGCGCAGCGGTTCAATCACAACTACATCGGGACGGAGCACCTGCTCCTCGGCCTCGTGCGCGAGGGCGAGGGCGTCGCGGCTCGCGTCCTCGAGAACATGAACGTCGAGCTGCCGAAGGTCCGGACGGCCGTCGAGTTCATCATCGGCCGCGGCGACCGGCCGGTCGTCGGCGAGGTGGGGCTCACCCCCCGCGCCAAGCGCGTGATCGAGCTCGCGATCGACGAGGCTCGCCGGCTCGGCCACAACTACATCGGGACGGAGCACCTGCTGCTCGGCCTCGTCCGCGAGGGCGAGGGGATCGCGGCCGGCGTCCTCGAGTCGCTCGGCGTGAACCTGGACAAGGTCCGCCACGAGGTCATCCGCGTCCTCTCGCAGTCGTCGGCGGCCGGCCCGGCCCAGGAGGCCAAGCGCGCGAGCCGCACACCCACCGTCGATCAGCTGGGGATCAACCTGACCGACGCCGCGCGCGCCGGCAAGCTGGATCCCGTGATCGGGCGCGAGAAGGAGATCGAGCGGGTCATCCAGATCCTGTCGCGGCGGACCAAGAACAACCCGGCGCTCATCGGGGAGCCGGGCGTGGGCAAGACGGCCATCGCCGAGGGCCTCGCGCACCGGATCGTCTCGGGGGACATCCCGGAGACGCTCGCCGAGAAGCGCGTCCTCACCCTGGACATCGGGTCCCTCGTGGCGGGCACCAAGTACCGCGGCGAGTTCGAGGAGCGCCTCAAGAAGATCATCGAGGAGCTGCGCTCCACGAACGACGCCATCCTGTTCATCGACGAGCTGCACAC
>JAKOQS010000035.1 GCA_029778235.1 Chloroflexota bacterium
CAGCTCGCGCGGGTCATGGGCCGCGTCGAGCAGCTCAAGGGCGTCACGGCCGTCGCCCGCGACGCGGGGTAGGTCGGGCGGAGCGCGGCCGGGACGCGCCGGGGCGGGACCCCGCGGCGGTCAGCCCCGGCGAGCATCCGGTACAGCCCGGACCGCCCCGGGCCTCGGACCGCCTCCGGCACCCCGCCCGGCGGCTAGACTTCCGGCATGCCCGCCTTCCGCGCGCCACGCGGCACCCGTGACCTGCTTCCCCCTGAGCGTCCGGCCTGGCGCGCGCTCGCCGACCTGGCACGCTCGCTGGCTGATGCGTACGGCTACCGCGAGATCGAGACGCCCCTGTTCGAGCAGGTGGACGTCTTCGAGCGCGGGGTCGGAGCCGTGACCGACATCATCGAGAAGGAGCTCTTCCGTCTCCAGCCGCGGACCGAGGACGCCGAGGCGTGGGCGTTGCGACCCGAGGGAACGGCCGGCATCGTGCGCGCCTACGTGCAGCACGGGATGCAGACCTGGCCGCAGCCGGTCCGGCTCACGCTCCTGGGTCCGATGTTCCGGTACGACCGTCCCCAGGCCGGACGCTACCGGCAGTTCTGGCAGTGGGACGTCGAGGCCATCGGCGATCCCGGGCCGGCGGTCGATGCCGAGATCGTGGAGCTGGGCCTCCGCTTCTACCGCGAGGCCGGCCTCGAGGACGTCGAGGTGCACCTCAACTCGATCGGCGACCCCGCCTGTCGTCCGGCATACGTGGAGCGGCTCACGGCGTTCTACGCGGGGCACGCCGACGAGCTGCCGCAGCACGAGCGCGAACGGCTGGCGAGCAACCCGCTGCGGCTGCTCGACTCGAAGGATCCGGCGCTCGCGCGGATCAACGCCGAGGCGCCGCTCATCACCGACCACCTCTGTGATGGGTGCGCGGACCACTTCGCCGAGGTGCGCGACCACCTCGACGCGCTCGGCGTGGAGCACCGTCCGGAGCCCGGGCTCGTCCGCGGCCTCGACTACTACACGCGGACGGCGTTCGAGTACTACCGGCGCGGTCGCGAGGGCCAGCAGCAGGCGCTCGGCGGGGGTGGTCGATACGACGGCCTGGTGGAGCTGCTCGGCGGCAGGCCCACGCCGGGGATCGGCTTCGCGCTCGGCCTGGACCGCGTCATCATGGCGCAGGAGGATGGCGGGCTCGACGTCCCCACGGAGCGGCCGCCGATCGCGGTCGTCGTGGGCGCCGACCCCGACGCGACCGCAGAGAGGCTCCGCGTCGCGACGGACCTCAGGGCGGAGGGCCTCCACGTCCGCGCCGACCTCGCCGTCCGCAAGCTCGGGCGCCAGCTGGAGGCCGCCTCCCGCGAGGGCGCGCACTTCGCCGTCATCCTCGGCGACGAGCTCTCCGAGGGCAACGTCCAGCTGCGCGACCTCGAGGCGGCATCCCAGAAGGTCGTCGCCATCGACGACCTTCCCGCGCTCCTCCTGCGGAAGAGCCAGGGCGGCTGAGCGACCCCGCGAGTCCGACGCCGCAGGGGCCCTCGGGCCGCCGCAGCGGCCGACCCGGCCGGGGAGTCCGCTCCGCTACCATTCCGCCCATGACGAACCTCGCGACGCCCTACCGCACGCATACCTGCGGCGCCCTCCGCGCCGCCGACGCAGGATCGACCGCCAGGCTCGCCGGATGGGTCCACCGCCGGCGGGACCTGGGGCACCTGATCTTCATCGACCTCCGTGACCGGCACGGGATCACCCAGGTCGTGATCGACGCCTACCTGGCGCCCGATGCCCATGCAGTGGCGTCGCGCGTGCGCAGCGAGTACGTGCTCACGGTGGAGGGCGAG
>JAKOQS010000225.1 GCA_029778235.1 Chloroflexota bacterium
CGTACGCGCCCGCCGCCGCGACCGGGATGTTGCGCTGGCCGAGGAAGACGCCCGGCGCCGTCTCGACCTCGAAGTCGCGCAGCGACGCGCGCTGCGCCTCCGCGAACCGGCGGATGTTGGCCTGCGCGGTGCGGATGTCGTCCCGGACCTGGGGCGGGACCGTCGCGACGATCCTCTCGACCTCGTCGGGGCCGAGATGGAAGTCCACGGGCGACCACCCGTCGAGCCGCTCGGACCACTCCCGGACCGCGCCGTCGCCGCGCTCACGGACGTCGGCGATGATCCTCGAGACCGTGTCCCGGACGCCGGGCGGCGAGGTCGGCCCGTCGTCACGATCGACGGGCGCCTTGAGGATCGTCTGCATCTCCGCCTCCCTTGCGTCCCCGTCAGGCGCCCGGCGTGCGCGTGCGGCCCACACGACAGACCAGGCCCGAGCCGGTCGCCGCGGCGGTCGAACCTCGCCCCGCGCCCCGCGCCCGGCGCCCGGCGCCGGCGGCTCAGCCCCGTTCGATCCCCCGCATCGCCGGGATGATCTCGCGCCCGTAGATGTCCACCTGCTCCTCCTCGTCCCCGTTCATGAGGTAGAGGTTGAACTGGTCGACGCCCGCCTCGGCGAGCCGCCGGAGCTTGGCGATGTGGTCGTCCACGCTCCCGATGATCGAGAACCGATCCGCGATCTCGTCGCTGACGAAGGCCGCGTTGCTGGAGCCGACCTCCGCGTGGTGCAGGTAGTCGTAGCCCTGGCGCTCGCGGATGTAGCCGGTGAGCGACTCGGGCAGCTCGGACGCGGGGTACCGGTTCACGAGGTCCACGACGTGGTTGCCGACGAGGGCGGGGAACCAGCGGACGCGCTCGCGCGCGACGTCGCGCGTCGCGACGTGCGCCGGCGCGGCGGCCATCACCCGGATCGACATGGGATCGCGACCGGCCTTGACCGCGGCCTCGCGCACCTGGCCCACCAGCCAGGCGATGAGGTCCGGGTCGGCGAACTGGAGCATGAGCCCGTCGGCCACGCGGCCGGCGAGGTCCATCGCCTTCGGGCCGTAGCCGGCGATCCAGAGCGGGAGACGGTAGCCACGCGGCGCCCAGGTCAGCTCGAGCCAGGCGCCCTCGTACTCCGCGCCCCGCCCCTCCGCGAGGTCCCGGATGACGAGAGCGGCCTCCTCGAGCATCGCCATCGACGTCGGTGGCTTGCCCAGGACGCGGCGCGCGCTGTCGCCGCGCCCGATCCCGAGGTCCATCCGCCCGCCCGTCAGCTCCTGCAGCGTGGCGAGGCCGCTCGCGGTCACCGTGGGCTCGCGTGTGGCCGGGTTCGTGACGCACGTCCCCAGCCGCATCCGCTCCGTGGCCGTGGCCATGAGCGTCAGCAGGACGTAGGCCTCGCGCCAGAGGACGTGACTGTCGAAGATCCAGCCGTAGTCGAAGCCGGCCGCCTCCGCCTGCCGCGTGAGCGCGACATGCCGGGTGAGCGAGTGCTCCGGCTTGAGCGTGAACCCGAACTCCATCTCCCCTCCCTGCCTCCCGTCCCGCGCGGCCCGCCGCGAAGCGTGCCGCTCCCGGGAAAGCCGTCGCCCGCCGCGCGACCGTGTCGTGCGGCGGGCGACGAGGATACTCCCTAGGGCTTGACGAGGTCCCCGTACATGTCCGGCCGCCGGTCGCGGTAGAACTGCCACGTCTGCCGGACCTCGGTCACGAGGTCGAGGTCGAGGTCGCGGACGATGAGCTCCTCCTCCCGCGGGTCTCCGACACCGCCGATGAACTGGCCGCGCGGGTCGCAGAAGTAGCTCTGGCCGTAGAAGTCGTCCTCACCGATCTCCGCCTCGATGCCGACGCGGTTGATCGTCCCGACGAAGTAGCCGTTCGCCATCGCGTGGCTCACCTGCTCGACGCGCCAGAGGTACTCCGACAGGCCGCGGCTCGTGGCCGACGGGATGAGCACGATCTCAGCGCCGTTGAGGCCGAGCGCCCGCGCCCCCTCCGGGAAGTGGCGGTCGTAGCAGATGTACACGCCGATCTTCCCGACGGCGGTGGTGAAGACCGGGTAGCCCAGGTTGCCGGGCCGGAAGTAGAACTTCTCCCAGAACCCCTTGACGTGCGGGATGTGGGTCTTGCGGTACTTGCCGAGGTACGTGCCGTCCATGTCGATGACGGCCGCGGTGTTGTAGTAGATGCCCCGGGTGGTGGTGTCCTCCTCGTACATCGGGACGACGAGGACCATCCCCAGCTCGCGCGCGAGCGACTGCATGCGCTTGGTCGTGGGGCCGTCGGGGATCAGCTCCGTGTAGCTGAAGTACTGCGGGTCCTGCACCTGGCAGAAGTACGGCCCGTAGAACAGCTCCTGGAACAGCATGAACTTCGCGCCCTGCTTGGCCGCCTCGTGCGCGTACTGCTCATGCTTCTGGATCATCGACTCCTTGTCGCCCGTCCAGGTGGCCTGGAGCAGGGCGCCGCGGACGATACGGGGCATCGGGACCCTCCGAGAGATGACGTGCGGGAGGGGAGCACGACGCGCGATCGCCACGTCGTCCCTCTCGCGGACTCAGACCGCCACGGTACACCCTCGCGCCGCCCGCGGAGGGGTGCCGATGCGCCCCGGCGCGGCGGGCGAAGCGCCCCGCGTGGACGGTCGGGACGGCCCGCGATCCGGGGCACCAGGAGGCGGGAGCGTCAGTCGTTGATCGGGATGACGACGACCAGCGCGTCCATGTCCACGCGCGGCCGGCCTGCCGTCCCCAGGGACTTCACCGTGATCTCGTGCCGGCCGGTCCCGGTGAAGAGCTTCACGTACGCCACGCGGCGCACGACCGTCCGCGACGCACGGTTGTCCACCGTGGCCGCGGCCTTGCCGTCGATCTGGATCTGCGCCTGGCCGCGGTCGGGTCCCTTGAGCGTCACCCACGCGACCTGGCTCCCCGTGAACGCGAACGTGGCGATGCCGCCCTTCTTCAGCGTGTACTTCACGGTGCCCCCGAAGTTCGGCGCGGACTTCGTGGACTTCCACGTCCCCTTGTAGGCGATCTTGCCCGAGCCGTCCTGGTACGCGATGACACGGAAGCGCAGGCCCTGGGTCCAGTCGCCCGGGTTGCCCGCCCGGTCGACCGCGCGCACGCGGACGCGCATCACCTCGCCAGGCACGGCGTACACGAGCGCCTTGGGCTTGCCGGGCGCGTCGAGCGTGACGCCGGACCAGCTCGCGCCGCCATCGGTGCTCCGCTGGACCTCGTACGACGCGACGCCGGTGCCCCGGTCCGTCGCGGCCGGCCAGGTGACGGTGAGCGGCACGGCCTTGGCCGTGAGCGACGTCTGCGCGGTCAGCCGGGAGACCGGCGTCCCCGCGATCTCCGGGGCGACCGTGTCGGGCTGGACCGTGACCGCGAGCTGAGCGGTCAGGCCGATGGCGCTGGCGACGATCGTGTCGGCCCCCGGGGACGCCGCGGTGTACGTCCCGTCCGGCGACAGCGACCCGGTCCCGCCCGTGGTGGACCAGGCGACGGAGGACGACGGGACCGCGATCCCGTTGAACGCTGCGTCGGTCGCCCTGGCCTCGAAGGCGACCTTCTCGCCGACGTAGAGGGTCGCGGCCGGCGGCCGCACGAAGAGCTGCGCCGGCGGCCCGGTCGGGATGGTGCTGATGAGCAGGATCGCGTTCGCGACGGCGCGTTCCTTGCCGTCGGACGGCCGGTTCTGCAACGTCGCCTCCACGTCCCCGGGCTCGCGCACGTCGATGGCCGTCGAGCCGCCTCCGTCGAGGTTGATCGCGTTGACGGCGCCCTGCGAGGACATGATCTGGGCGAGCTCGTCGAGGTCCACCCCGGTGCTGTACGGCGTCTGTCGTCCGTCCACCGTCACGATCACGACGTCGCCGGCGGCCGTCACCCCGATCCCGGTGCGGGGGTGGAGCTGGTCGGCCATCGCGGGGCGCGGTCGGATGTCCACCGTCCCGTTCGTCAGGATGTTCTCCCGGCCCGTGACCAGCTGGCGGGTGCCCTCCAGGCCCGGCGTGATCGCGGTCGCGAACGTCACCAGGGACCCGGGCATCATCGCGTCGAGGTACGTGCCCGACGGCCCGTTGAGAACGACCTGCCCCTGTGCGATCGGCTGCGAGCCGGCCTCGCGGACCTCCAGCACGGTCAGCGGGTACGCCCCGTTGAGCCCGAGCGGTCCGGGCAGGCCGCCGAGGACGACCTCGATGCCGGATCCCTCCTGCGGGGTCCGCGGCCCGAATCGCGACGTGTACGCCACGATCTCTCCGGCCCTCCGCAGCTGGTTGAGCCGGTCGATGGGGTAGGGGACCATGTCCATCCCGGTGACGCTCAGGGTCACCTGCGCGGGCCCGACCGTCGCGCGTCCCGTGGCGTCCACGGCGAACGCAGACCGCGTGTCGGTGGACGCGACCATCAGCTCGCCGTCCTGGACGTGGATGCCGTTGGGGGCGTCCTGCGTCGGCGACGAGTAGCCGCCCCACACGTCCCCGTTGATGGCCGTGATGACGCGGTTGCCGTCCATCGAGACGGCCCGGGCCTGCGCGGTGACGGTGGCCCGGCCCACGACGTCGCCGGTGGCCAGGCTCGCCTGGAAGCGCAGCGAGGGGTCGCCGGCGCGCGCCGTGACCACGTGGACCTCCTGGCCCCCGGCGCTGTCGGTCTGGATCCGCCCCACTTGGTGGGTGACGGAGGCGGCGATCTGCTCGCTCGACTCGGGCGTGAACCCGACGACCACGGCGGCCGCGCCGACGCTTCCGGCCGCGCGCGTCGCGGACGGGGCGGCGAAGGGAAGGACGGCCGCGAGGATGGCGGCGAGGGCGATCGAGGGGAGGACGTGGCGGGCCGAGGACCCGACGCGCCGTTCCCGGGTCGGCGTCGTCATCGAGGGGGATGGTACCCCAGGATGGCCGAAAGGCCCGTCGACGGCCCGCCGAAAGCCCCGCATGCGGCCCTCGGACGGCCCCCGCCGTGGGTCCCTGCGCGTGGTGTAATAGCCCCGATCCCCCGGACGGCCGGCTTCAGGCCGCCCCCGTCGGACATGACGATGCGATGCGACCGCGCGACACGCGGCCGCTCGACGGTCGCCGTGCGGGGAGCACGGCGTGGCGTGTGGATGAGGTGGAGCCGATGGCGACCAGCACCGTTCCGGGCACGATGACCGGACCCGAGATCGTGGAGCTGACGAAGAAGCACACGATCTTCGAGTGGTCCGCGCAGGCGAAGGTGGACCCCATCCCGGTCGCCGGCGCCAAGGGCTCCTACTTCTGGACGCCCGAGGGCAAGCGCTACCTCGACTTCAACAGCCAGCTCATGTGCACGAACACCGGCCATGGGCACCCGCACATCATCAAGGCCATCGCCGAGCAGGCCGAGCAGCTCGCCTACGCGAATCCGTTCATGGCCACCGAGCCGCGCGCCCGGCTGGGCGCCAAGCTCGCGGAGCTCACCCCCGGCGACATCGACGTCTTCTTCTTCACCAACGGCGGCGCCGAGGCGAACGAGAACGCGGTGAAGATCGCCCGGATGTTCACCGGCCGCAAGAAGATCGCCGTCCGCTATCGGGCCTATCACGGCGGGACCGCCGGGGCGATCACGCTGACCGGCGACCCGCGCCGCTGGGCGGCCGAGCCCGGGATCCCCGGCGTCATCCGGATCCCCGATACGCACAAGTGGGGGAAGAAGGACCCCGAGCCGGTGGACCAGGTCCTGCGGGAGACCGAGGACGTCCTCATGTACGAGGGCCCGCAGACGGTCGCGGCGATCATCGTCGAGCCCGTGGTCGGGACCAACGGGATCCTCATCCCGCCGGACGGCTACATGCAGGGCCTGCGTGAGATCTGCGACCGGTACGGGATCCTGCTCGTGGCCGACGAGGTCATGGCGGGCTTCGGCCGGACCGGGAAGTGGTTCTCGATCGACCACTGGGGCGTCGTGCCGGACCTCATCTGCATGGCCAAGGGCCTGACGGCCGCGTACGTCCAGCTCGGCGCCGTCGGCATGCGGCGCCACATCGCCGACCACTTCCGCGACAACGTCTTCTACGGCGGCCTCACCTACAACAGCCACCCGCTCGGCTGCGCGACCGCGCTCGCGACGATCGAGGTGTACGAGCAGGAGGACCTCATCGCGGAGGCGGCGCGCAAGGGCGAGATCATGAGCGGCCTGCTCGCCGACCTCTACGCCAAGCATCCATGCGTCGGCGCGGTCCGGAACATCGGGCTGTTCGGGATCGTGGAGCTGGTCCGGTCGCGCTACCCGTACACCACCCTGGCGCCGTACAACGGCACCAGTGACGAGATGGCCATCATGCACCACCACTTCCGCGAGGAGGGGCTGTACACGATGGTCCGCTGGGCCAACTTCTACACGAACCCGCCGCTGACGATCAGCGAGGACGAGCTCCGCGAGGGGTTCGACATCATCGACCGCGGCCTCTCCAAGGTGGACGCCGCGCTCGCCTGACGACCGCGCGCCGGGCGGCGCCCGGCACCACGGCCACACGACCGACGGCCGGCCCGCGAGGGCCGGCCGTCGTGTTTCCCGGGCGTCCCGCGCATCCGTCCCACTCACCGTCGCCCGCCGCCCCGGATGTTGACGGCGTTCACACGGTTTCCATGAACAACAGAAACAGTCGTTCACGTCGCGGACACGGGCCGGACACCCCCGCGAGGGACCCTCTCGGCCGGAGCCGGATGCCGGCGTGCTGCCGCGCTCACGGCCGTGAGAGGAGTGGCAAGGTGATCGATCGAACACGCAGGATGGCCGTCGCGGCCGTCGCGGCCGTCGCCGCGCTGACCATGACGATCGGCCCGGTGGCGGCGGCGGACCCCACGGTCCCGACGGGGGAGACCGGGACCATCGGCGGCTCCGGCGCGACATTCCCGGCCCTCCTGTACAAGGCGTGGATGACGCAGTTCTCGCGGAAGTACCCGGGCACCTTCGACGCGAGCGGCGATCCTTCGAAGGGCCTGGTGCTGTCCTACTCCGCCGTCGGCTCCGGGGCCGGCAAGAAGAACTTCTACGGGAGCGACGCGCGCAAGCCGTCCCAGATGTTCAGCGGGACCGACGCGCTGCTCACCAACGACGACCTGGCCAACGTCACGAAGAACGTCGGCACGTACGTGATGATCCCGAGCGCCCTCGGGCCCGTCGCGGTCGTCTACAACCTGCCGGGGCTCAAGCAGAAGGTCAGCAAGACCAGCAAGTCGACGCGGGCCGCGACCCTATACCTCGACGGTCCGACGCTCGGCGCGATCTACAACGGGACGGTCACCAGGTGGAACGACGCGAGGATCAAGGCGCTCAACCCGCTCATCACCAACCTGCCCGGCTCCACCATCGAGCCCGTGTATCGCTCTGACGGCTCCGGCACGTCGTTCATCTTCACGTCGTACCTCAACAAGGTCAGCCCGCCGTGGACGACGGCCCTCGGCGGCAAGCCGTCCCAGACGATGGCGGACAAGATCGCGACGATGCCGTCGAAGGCGAACGCGGTCGGCGCGCCGGGGAACGAGGGCGTCTCCGCCACGGTCAGCCAGGACGCTGGGGCGATCGGGTACGTCGAGCTCGGCTACGCCCTCCAGCTCGGCCTGAAGACCGCCTGGATGCGCACCGGCGACACGTCGAAGAAGTACTTCGTGCCCCCGTCGATCTCCGGCGCCCAGGCGGCGGCCGCCGTCGCGTACAAGGCCGGCACCGCCGACGACCCGATCAACCCGGGCACAGTCGAGTCGGGCGCGTTCTACCAGCCGGTGAACCAGAAGGGCGCCACGTCGTACCCGATCAGCGGCTACACGTGGGTGATGCTCTACGGCGACTACAAGGGCGCGAACGACCCGGGCCTCAAGAAGGCCCAGGCGATCGTCGCGTTCTGGGCGTGGGCCCTGTCGAGCGGCCAGTCCACGATGGGCAAGCTCGGCTACGCGCCGCTCCCGCCCAACGTGCGCGCCGCGGCGACCGCCGCGCTCAAGACGGTCGCCTACAACGGGTCCAAGGTCTGGCAGTAGCCATCGACCGGGGTCTCGGCCTCCTCCTCATGACGGGCCGCCGGCGGGTCTCGGCCGCCGGCGGCCCGTTCCTCCCCCACCTTCGGAGTCGCGACGTTGACCCAGCTCGCGGCCGAGGCCGCCGGTGACGACCGGATCGCCCGGCTTTCGCACGGGCGCACGTCGTCGGTGGACCTCCTGTTCCGCCGGACGACGCTCGTGGCCGTGCTCCTCGCCGGAGCCCTGCTGGTCGCCCTGTTCGCCGTCCTCGTCGCCCAGTCCTGGCCCATCTGGGCCGAGTACGGGGTGGTCCCGTTCCTGACCAATACGACCTGGGCGCCGAACTACGTCGATCCCGTCACCGGCCAGACGTCCGTCGAGATCGGTGCCCTGCCGATGATCGTGGGCACCGTCCTCTCGTCGGTCATCGGCCTGGCCTTCGCGGCACCGCTCGGCGTCCTCGTCGCCGTGTTCCTCGTGGAGTACGCGCCGCGGCGCCTGTCGGTCGTCCTCACGTTCATCGTCGAGCTGATCGCGGCCATCCCCAGCGTCGTCATCGGGATCTGGGGCCTGTACGTCTTCTCGTTGACCAGCCGCGACACCATCCAGTGGTGGATCGCCTCGACGATCGGTCGTGTGATCCCCTTCTTCGCCGAGGACCCCGCGAACCCCACGCGGTTCAGCGTCTTCACAGCCGGCATGGTGCTCGCCGTCATGATCGTGCCGATGGTCGTCGCGGTCTCGCGGGAGGTCATCCGGTCGGTTCCGCTCTCGCTGCGCGAGGGGTACACCGGCCTCGGCGCGACGCGGTGGGAGACGATCCGGCACGTGATCCTGCCCACGGCACGGATCGGCATCCTGGGCGGGATCATGCTCGCCTTCGGGCGGGCGCTGGGCGAGACGATCGCCGTCACGATGGTCATCGGCAACGTCGACCAGGTCCCATCGAGCGTCTTCCAGCCGGGCCAGTCGATCGCATCGAAGATCGCGACGAACCTCCCCGACGTCAGCGACCGCGTCGAGCTCGCGGGCCTGCTCGCGCTCGGCGTGGTGCTCCTGGTCGTGAGCGTCGGCCTGTCGGTCGTCGTGCGGCTCGTCGCCCGGCGGCTGGGCGGCGCCTACGAGGGTGCCCGATGAGCGACGGGCCGGCCCGCCGCGCCGGCGCGCCCGAGGACGGGGGCACGATCGCGGCCGCCTCTACGTCGGCGGCGTCCGCCGCGCCGCGCCGGACCGCGGAGGAGCGACTCCTGGGCCGCCAGCCCGGCCACGAGCTCCGCCGCCAGGCGGTGGACGTCGGCATGCGGTTCGTCGCCCTCGCCGCGGCGGTCATCGTCATCCTTCCCCTCATCGCGATCGTCGGGTACGTGCTCGTCCGCGGCCTGCCGACCCTGACACTCGACTTCCTGACGAACAGCTCGGGGGACACGGAATCGCCGGGCGCCCTCAACGCGATCCTCGGGTCCCTCCAGATGGTGCCGGTGGGCCTGGCGATCGGCGGGCTCCTCGGCATCCTGGCGGGGATCTACCTGGCCGAGTTCGCGGGCTCTCGTTTCGCGGCCGGCGGGACCTTCCTCGTCGACGTCCTCCTGGGCGTCCCGTCGATCCTCGCGGGCGTCCTGCTGTACAGCACGGTCGTCACCTACTGGACGGGGTCGTCGGCCATCGCAGGCGCCCTCGCCCTGGCCGTGATCATGTTCCCGATCGTCATCCGCGCCACCGAGGAGGTGATGCGCCTCGTCCCCGGCTCCATCCGCGAGGCCTCTCTCGCCCTCGGCATCGCCCAGTGGCGGACGGTGGTCTCCGTCGTGATGCCCGTGGCCCGCGCCGGGCTGCTCACCGGGCTCATGCTCGCCTTCGCGCGCGGCTTCGGCGAGACCGCGCCGCTGCTGTTCACGGCCCGGGGCTCGGAAGCGCTCAACGTCGGCGACTGGCGATCGCCGATGGCCGCCCTCCCTCTCTTCGTGTACCAGTACTCGCGCCTTCCGAACGACCTGTACGTCTCGCAGGCGTGGTCCGCCGCCATCGTGCTGCTCGCGATCGTGCTGGCGATCAACGTCATCGTCCGCGGGCGCAGCATCACGTCGCGGGTCGAGTAGCGATGACGACGCTCCCCTCCGGCACCGGGATGACCGACATGCGACCGCTCGTCGCGGCGCAGCCCGCTCGTGCGTCGGCCCCATCGAGCGAGGACGAGGCAGGAGGCCTCGAGTTCGAGGGGTTCGGCGCCTGGTACGGCGCGTTCCGGGCCGTCCGCGACGTCTCCCTGCGCATCCGCCCGCGGGCGATCACGGCCTTCATCGGTCCGTCGGGGTGCGGCAAGAGCACGATCCTGCGCGCGGTCAACCGGATGCACGAGACCCTGCCGGGGGCACGGATCGAGGGCCGGGTCCTCCTCGACGGGATCGACCTCTACCGCCCCGAGGTCGCCGCAGTGCGCGTGCGCCGGACGATCGGGATGGTCTTCCAGAAGCCGAACCCGTTCCCGGCGATGTCGATCTACGACAACGTCGCGTCCGGGCTGCGCCTCGCCGGAGAGCGCAGCCGATCGGTCCTCGACGGCAAGGTGGAGACGAGCCTTCGCCGCGCCGCGCTGTGGGACGAAGTGCGCGACAAGCTGAAGCAGCCGGGTACGTCACTCTCCGGCGGCCAGCAACAGCGTCTCTGCATCGCGCGGTCGATCGCAGTCGAGCCGGAGGTCGTCCTCATGGACGAGCCCTGCTCGGCTCTCGACCCGGTGTCCACGCTCAGGATCGAGGAGCTCATGCACGAGCTCGAGGAGAGCTACACGATCGTGATCGTCACGCACAACATGCAGCAGGCTGCCCGGATCAGCGACGTCACGGCTTTCTTCTCGATGGGGGAGGACCGGGCTGGCTATCTCGTCGAGTGGGACGAGACGGAGCGCATCTTCACGGCGCCATCCGACCCGCTGACCGAGGCATATGTCTCGGGGCGCTTCGGGTGATGCTCGTGAAGCCCGTGGACCGGCTCCGACGTCGTCGAAGCGGCCGTCGCATCCTGCCGGTCGCCGGCCTCGTGCTCGCCTGCCTCCTCGTCGCCGCGTGCCGCCCGCCCATCGCGGCGGAGAACCCCGACATCGCGGACGGCGGGAGCGGGGCGCCGGCCGCGTCGCCCACCCCGGCGCCGGCGGTCGCCCTGCGGCCCGAGGCCCGGACGAGCGTCTCCGCCCGTCTCTTCCGCAGCTTCAACGCCGCGGACGCAGGCCTCCAGTACGCGCAGGCGCTGGACTCCTATGCGGAATCCAACCTCGTCATCGACATCGCCCCGCCGATCGTCGGGTACGACCCGTTCGCGGTCGAGCCGGCGCCTGACTCCGTCACCGTCTGGGTCGGCTCGGCGGCGGACGTCGCCCCCGCGGCGGCGGCGGGCCTCGACCTGCGCGCCGTGGGCGAGATCACCGGGCGCGACGCGACGGTCCTCGCGCTACCGTCCGACCGGCAGGGCGAGCCGCTCTCGGCGCTGGCCGGTCAGACCGTGCTCGCGGACACGGAGACGTCAGCCGCCGCGGTGCGCGCCGCCCTCGCCGGGGCCGGCGTGGACCCGCAGAAGGTCACGATCCTCACCCCGGACGACCCGAGTGCCCCGTTCGACCCGACGCCGCTCTTCGACGGCACCGCCACCGCCGCGGCCGTCTCCCTCTACGACGGGTGGGCACGGATCGTCGAGTCGCTCGCGGCGCAGGGGGCGGACCCGGCCTCGTGGACGCAGGCCTCGGTCTGGCCGGAGGGAGGCGAGCCGCTGGGGGAGCTCGTGTGGGCCCGCGCGGAGGACATCGCCGACCCCGCGCTGCGCCCGGCGATCACGGCCTTCCTCGGGGTCGTCGCACAGTCGCAGATCGCATGCAGCCAGAACGTGGAGGACTGTGCCGGCGCCGCATCCGCGCAGAGCGACCGGACCCCCGAGGGGATCGCCTGGTCCATCGACCAGCTCGACCGGCTCCTGTTCCCGGCACCGGACGGGATCGCCCACATCGACCCGGCCGCCTGGGACCGGACCCTCGCTGCGGCGTCGGCCGCGGGGGTCGACGGGGCGGCCGGGCTGACCTTCACCAACGACCTCGTGGATGCCGTGCTCGCTGCCCTCGGCCCCTCGCTCGATGTCCACGGCGCCGACTTCGTGCCGCGCGACGACCTGCCGCTCGTCCCGCCGACCGAGGGGGCCGACGGGGGAGCAGGGACGACGCCCGAGGAGTCCGCGCCGGTCGACGCTGCGAGCGACGCGGCGCCGGCCGACGGCGGTGCCTCGCCGTCGACCGCCCCGTGACCGACGCTGGGCCTGTGCGACGGGCCTGCGCTCCGTCCGTCGCGGCCGGTGGACCGGCCTGCGGCGCCGCGACGGCCGGTCCTGATCGCGCGGCCTACCGCGCGATCGCCGGCAGGCTCGCCGCCGCGACCGCCTGGCCGTGGCGCTTGTCGCGTTCCGAGACCTCGTGGAAGGCGATGGCTGCCGCCGCGTCCGGCTCCGTGGCCTCGAGAACCGCCCGTGCCCCGGCGAGGATCGCGTCGCCGCCAGCGCCGGTCATGACGCGCCCGAGCACCAGCACGTGCCCGAAGTCGTACCACTCGCGGTACTCGAGGAGCGCGTATCCGAGGTACGTGCCGATGGTCGAGTAGACGCGGCCCGCACGCGCGTCACCGGAGGCCATCAGGTCCTGGAGCAGGACGAGCCGCTCGGGGAGGGGAGTCGCGGGATCGGCCTCGATCCCCGCCGAGGGAAAGAGCCGCGCCGCTGCCTGCTGGGAGAGGTACTGGACGCCGCACCCGCGGTCGCCGGACCACTCGTCCACCGGGGCGTCCGGGCGCAGGTCGACCGGCACGAACGCGAGCTCGTCGATCCACGGCGTGAGGGTCCGCGTGGGAGTCACGTATCCGGCCGCCTCGCTCGACCCCATGGCGATCCCCAGCAGCCCGCCGGTGCCCGTCGCCATCGCGCCGGCGAGCGCGGTCACCTCGCCGTCGTTCACGACGACGAACGGGATGCCGTTCCACTCCGCCTGCAGCTCGCGGAAGAGCCCGCGCACGCGCGCATCGAACGCCGCCGGGGGCACCGAGCGGAAGAGCGACGCTGCCCGGACCTCGTTGTCCACGTAGATCCCGGCCGCGCTGCCGCCGATCGCGTCCACGCGCGGCAGGTGGGCGGCCGCGCGCCGGAGCGAGTCCATGATCCCGTCGTGGTGCCACTGCGGGTCTGCGTGGTTCGCCGGATCCCAGGCGACCTCCTCGCTGAAGACGACTTCCCCGTCGACGACGGCCGCGGCCTTGCGGTCGCTCGCGCCCAGGTCGAAGCCGATCCGGCAGCCGTCGAGGTGCCCGCCGAGGCTCGAGGCGGCCGCGCGGTCGGCGGGGAAGGACGCGCGCGACGCCGCCACGACCTCCAGCGCCGAGCCGAAGACGGTGGTGGCGATCACGCCGTCGTCGAAGCGGCCCGTCGGCGCATCCGCGTAGTGGCGTCGCAGGGCGTCGACCAGGGCCGGCGGGCCGTCCACCCACAGCCGGTGACCGCCCCGCGACCAGAGGAGGGTCTTCGCCAGTCTCTCCACCGCCGCGTGGCCGGCGGCCGCCGACGGATGACCGTCGGGGAAGACGACCGCCTCCCGCACGTCCACCGCCCCACCGGGCTGCTCGATGGCGATCGCGACCGGCACGCCGACCCCCGAGGCGTCGGCCGCCGCCTCGAGCGCACGCCGCGCGAGCACGGCCGGCCGGAACCCCGGATCGAGGGCCGGGGGGACGCGCGGCGCGACCAGGAACGGCCCCAGGGCCTCCGGGTCCACCGTCAGTGGGCGGTCCCGAACTGGCGATCGCCGGCGTCGCCCAGGCCCGGCATGATGTAGCCCCGCTCGTTGAGCTGCCGGTCGAGGGCCGCGCAGTGCATGTCCACGTCCGGGTGCGCCTTCGTCACCGCGTCCACGCCCTCGGGCGCCGCGATGAGGTTGACGAGCTTGATCCGCGCGGCGCCCCAGCGCTTGAGGACCTCGATCGCCGCGGTGGCGGAGCCGCCCGTCGCGAGCATCGGGTCGAGGATCAGGGAGAGGTCCACGGTCGCCGAGTCGGGCAGCTTGTTGTAGTACTCCACCGGCCGCAGGGTGCGCTCGTCGCGGAACAGCCCGAGGTGCCAGACCTCGGCGGTCGGCATCAGCTCGAGCATGGCGTCCACCATCCCGAGGCCGGCCCGGAGGATCGGCACGAGGCCGATGCGGACCGCCAGCTCGGCCGACTCCATCGGCTCGATCGGCGTGCGGATCTCGATCGGCTTGGTGCTCACGTCGGCGAGCGCCTCGTAGCCCAGGAGCCAGCTGAGCTCCCGGACGACCTCGCGGAACTTCTTGGGCTCGGTCCGCTCGTCGCGGAGGATCCCGAGCTTGTGGAGGACGGCCGGGTGCTGGCTCACGTGGAATCGGGGCCAGCGGTCGGGGTCGGGACGCCAGGTGGCGCCGGTGAGGACGGGCTCGGGCATGGCTGCGCTCCTCGCCGCGGGGCGTGTGCTGGTGGGACCGCGCTGCATCGTACTGCACTGCGCGGGCGCCGGGCGAGGCGCACCCGACCGGCGTAGGCTGGCGCCTGCGGTCGGTCCGGACGCGGCTCCGTGCGGGTGCCCACGCGCGCGAGGCACGCCCGGATCGGCCGCTCCCGCGCGATGGGCCCAGGCGAGCAGGTTGCCGCGGCGACGGACCGGCCGGCCGCAGGCGGAGCTTCCCGCGGCGTGGGCCGTCAGGCGGCCCGACGGACCTCGAAGACCGGGTAGTCGCCGGCGATCCGCGCGAATTCCTCGACAGGAGCGTCCGGCCCGATCGGGAAGTGGGGCCGGGCGCCCGACGCGCGCTGCAGGTACTTCTTCAGGATCGGCGCGCGCTCGTCCGGCGGGACCTCGACGAGGAGCACCTCGCGCGCCTCGCGGCGGCGGATCGTCGCCCGCCCGCCGGCGGCCCTCACGTTGCGGACCCACGGTGGGCGCTCACCGAGCATGGAGACGACGTACGTCCTCCCGGAGACGTCGGCGAGGACGACCGGGATCGAGAACCGCCGGCCGGTGCGGTGGCCGGTCGTCTCCAGCGTCACCACGTACGCGGGCGTGAGGCCGCGGTCGGCGATCGCGGACCAGAAGTGCCCGAAGGCACGGCCCGCCCCGGTGGGCCGGCCTTCGCGATAGAAGAGCTGGTTCCCATCGCGGTAGTCGGCGCTCGCGAGGTATCGCGCGTATGCCAGCGCGGCCGCGCCGAGCGCCAGGAAGGCGACGAGGAGAAGGGTCCGCACGATCCGCCGCATGCGCCAATGATGCGGCAGCGCATCCCCCGCGCGGGGCCCGTGCGCGCGCAAGCCCCGACCCGCGGTATCGTCGGTCCGATGGGCACGAGCAGCGCCGGCGGACCGCGTCGGACCGGGAGGCGTGGCCTTCGCGCCGCGCTGGTCATCGCCGACGCGTTCGTCGCGCTCGCCGCGGTCGGAGGCGGGCTCGCCCTCGCGCTCGGCATGGAGAGCGGGCGGTTCCCGCCCGGCTGGCTGGCGGGGACGCCGTTCGCGGACTACGTCGTGCCCGGGCTTCTCCTCGCCATCGTGGTCGGTGGCAGCGCGGCCCTGGCGACCGTGATGACGGTCCGCGATGCGAGGACCGGCGGGATCGCGTCGGTGATCGCGGGCGCGATCCTCGCGGGCTGGATCGCCGGCGAGATCGTGGTGCTGACCGGCGACGCCGAGGTGGTGTCGCCGACGGAGGCGTTCTTCCTCGTCGTCGCCCTCGCGGTCGTCACGCTCGGGACGGCCGTCGTGCGAGGCGAGCGGTATGACGGCGGCGGGATCGGCGCGCGACGGGACGAGCGATAACACGCCGAACACATGACCGCGCGATGCTCGCTCGGCGCCGGGTCCACGCCCCTCACGCCGGGACCCGGCGCGCGACGGCCGCCGGCTGCCCCGCGCGGCCGTGGCCACGCGGGGCAGCGCCCGTCGCATGATGGACGCGCGTCCCCCGAGCATCTGGCCCGACGGTGGGCAGGAGGCGGACGCATGAAGGTCCTCGTCGCGTATGCGACCAGGCACGGTGCCACCGCGGGGATCGCCGAGCGGATCGGCGAGCGGCTCCGGTCGCACGGCCTGGAGGCGGACGTGGTGCCCGCCGGATCCGTGAAGGACCCGGCCCGCTACGACGCCTACGTCGTGGGCGCCGCCGCGTACATGTTCCATTGGCTGGGCGACGCGACCACGTTCGTCCGGCGGAACCGTGAGCTGCTCGCCGGCAGGCCCACCTGGCTCTTCACCAGCGGCCCGATCGGGACCGACCTCGTGGACAAGGACGGCCGCGACGTGATGGAGACGTCGATCCCGCGCGAGTTCCCCGAGCTGCGCGCCGCGGTGCATCCCCGCGGCGAGCAGGTCTTCTTCGGCGCGTGGGATCCCACCGCGCCCCCGGTCGGCATGGCCGAGCGCCTGATGCGCCTGATGCCGGCGGCGCGTTCGGCTCTGCCGGCCGGCGACTTCCGGGACTGGCCGGCCATCGACGCCTGGGCCGACGCCATCGCAGCGGAGCTGGCCGCAGCGCCCGCACGGATGCCGGTCGGCGCCTGATCGTGAGCGCATCCGGGACGCCCGACGAACGCGCCGGCTTGCCGGACGGACCCGCCACCCCGCCTGCCGACCGCCCGCTGTCGCGCCGGGAGCGCCTGATCCTGCGTCTCGAGCGCGAGGCGGACCTCCGCCTGGGACCGTTCGGGGTCTGGGTCTTCCGCCGGACGAATGGCCGGGTCGCCCGCCTCTGGAAGGTCGACGCCCTCATCCTGACGACGCGCGGCCGACGGACCGGCCGCGAACGGACGCTCGTGCTCCGCTACTTCCCCGACGGCGACGCGATGATCGTGGCCGCCGCGAACGACGGCGGCCCGTCTCATCCCGGCTGGTACCACAACCTGTCGGCCGACCCGGTCGCACGCGTCGAGGTGAACGGCCGGGCCTTCCGCGTCCGGGCCGAGGAGCTGCCGCCGGACCAGGCCGCCGTCGCGTGGCGGCACGTCGTGGAGGTCCAGCCCTCGTACGAGCGCTTCCGCCGCGCCACGGACCGCACGTTCCCGATCCTCCGGCTGGTGCCGATCGGCGAAGGGTGACGGGCGCCGCGCTCGGTCGGCCGCACCCAGGGGTCCGTGCCCGCGTCGCTCGCAGCCCTCAGCCTGGGCGTGCTCGCTGTCAGAGGCGCCCGAGGGCGCGACCCAGCCTGCCCCGGAATGCCGGCGAGGCCACCGGACCCCATGCGCGGCCAAGCCGGTCGCCATGCCACGCGACGCGGGCGTCGAGGTCGGCGACGAAGCGCTCGAGCACGGAGCGCTCCTTCGCCGTCAGGCCGTTCGCGTCGTCGGCCGCGAAGGAGGCTGCGAGGCCCGCGGCGACGTGGAGGTCGTGCTGCACGCCCAGGTGGTCCTGGAGGCCGATCACGGGCTCGATGACCAGGGCGGCCTCGGAGCCCAGTGCCTCCCGGACGGACTCCAGGGTGTATCGCAACCACTTGCCCTCGATCCGCAGACGGTGCAGGGTCGCCAGGTCGCGCCCCTCGAGGAGGTCCTCGTACGCGAGCACCCGTCCGTAGGCGCGCCATGCCGTGGCGGGCATCCGCACCCGCACTCGTTCGTCGACGCCGTTCCCCCGAGTCCGGATCGCCGCGGATGCACCGTCGCCGTTCAGCAGATCCTCGTACTCGGCCACGAACGAGCCGAACGCTGCCGACCCGAGCTGCGCCACGAAGGCCTCGTGCAGCCGCGCCCGCTCCACGACCCACGCCACTCGGAGGGGCAGCAGGCCGCGACGGACCCGGGCCGTGCGACGCGCCCCGTATCCGTCGAGGATCTCGAGGAGGACATCGAGGTCGCGAACGGACCCCAGGCGCTCGCCGACGACGCGCAGGTCGGCTCGGCAGCGGGCGGCGACCTCCTCCTCGAACGCGTCGCCGAAGACCCGCCACGCGGCGCGCATCCGCCGGGACGCGACGCGCATCGCGTGGACCTCCTCCGGGTCGTCGCCGGCGACGACGCCGGGCACGCGGACGAGCATGCGCGCGAGGTGGAACCTGAGGACCTTCCGGCCAGCGGCCGACCACCGATCCTGGCCCGCGACGCCGGGCGACCGCGTCGACGCAAGCAGTCCCTGCGCGCGCGCCACGGCCGCGGCGACGTCGTCGTGGATGCCCCCACCGGTCTCCGCCGTCCCGCCGTCGACGACGGTCTCGGCGACCCTTCCGTCGCCGTGACCGACTTCGGTTCCCATGCACGCGCCTCGCCGTGGGGCGACCGACCTGGTCCGCGCCGACCGGTCATGGTCACGGCCCGTGGTGGCGCCGCCAGAGGGCCGTACGGCTCGAAGCGGGTCGCCCGAGCGGCCCCAATCCGTTAACAGCTATCCGGTGACAGCAGGCGCCGCGCCACGGTCCACCGTTGGTGCGGCCCGGTCAACCGAACCAGTGGCCGACACCGTGGGACGGGTCGGTCGCGGGCGGGTCGAGCGACCTGCGGCGGACGATCTCCGGCCAGCCGGGCAGCGCGCATCGATCCCGGAGCTCGCGCCAGCGAAGGACGATCGCGATCGCCATCGCGTCGCCGGCGAGCCGCCGGACGCGCGTCTGGTGCGCGGCCGACGGCCTCACCCGACTGCGGCTGGTCTGCTCCAGCCCGGTCGCCAGCCGCGCGGGGTCGTCGACGCTCGCGATGATGGACCGGGCGGCGGAGATGCGCCGCACGAACGGCGGCGACGTCCACGCGGGGGGATCGTCGCCGTCTCGCGCGAGGAGGGACGCAAGGGCCTCCGCCAGCGCCCCGAGCTCGCGGTCGGCGCGCTGAGTCTCCCGGTCGAACGGCTCGACCCACTCGGCCGAGGCGCCATCGCGCGCCGCGGGCGTGTGGATCGCCGATGCTGCGGACGTGGACATCGCTGAGCCATCCTCGAGCCGGCCGGTTGTCGCGATGTGTGCGCCGCGTATCCATCGCGTGTCCGCGGGTCGGCCCGGACGCGCCGAGCCGCGGCGGCCCCGACGCCGCCCCCGGGCGCGGCTATCCTCTCCGCCATGAGCACTCCCACGAGCCCGCGAGCACCGCGTCGCCGGGCCTCGGCGACCACGCCGTCCCCGCGGCCGGAGCGCCTCTTCCCGCCCCCTCCGCCGGTCCTCGTGGAGCAGCACCGCGGATCGATCGTCGAGAGTCGGCATCGCGGCCACATCGTCGAGGTCGATGCGTCCGGGGCGGTGGTCCGGGCCGTGGGCGATCCCGACGTCGTGGTGAACCTGCGGTCCGCGATGAAGCCGTTCGCCCTCGTCGCCCTGCTGGAGGCGGGCGGGATCGCTGCGTTCGACCTCTCGCCCGCAGAGGTCGCGGTCATGGCCAGCAGCCACTCCGGCGAGGACGCCCACGTCAGGACGCTTCAGTCCGTGATGCGTCGGGCGGGGGTGAGCCAGTCGCTCCTCGCGTGCGGCACGGAGGGCGCGCCCCTCGACGCGCTGACCGCGGCACGGCTCCTGCGGGACGGCGAGCGCCCCGGCGCCATCCGCCACCAGTGCTCCGGCCAGCATGCCTCCACGATCCTCCTGGCGCGCCTCAAGGGCTGGAGCCTCGAGGACTACTGGCGCGACGAGCACCCCGCGCAGGCGGCGGTCCGGTGGGCCGTGGCGACCGCCTTCGGGGTGGAGTCGCGAGACCTCATCACCGCGGTCGACGAGTGCGGCGTCCTCACCTACGCCTTCTCGCTCCGCGAGATCGCACGCGCGTACGCGCTGCTCGCGGACCCCGAGACGATCATGCCGCGAGACCCGCGGGCAGAGGTCGCGCGGTGGCTGCTCGTCGTGCGCGACGCGATGCTTGCGAACCCGGAGATGGTCGCGGGTTCGCGGGACCGGCTGGACACCTCGCTCGTCAAGGCCGCGCCGGGCCGCGTCGTGTCCAAGGGGGGTGCCGAGGCGCTCCGTGGGATCGCCATCCTCGGTGGACAGCGAGCCGGTCGGTACGTGGGGCCGTCTGGGATGGCGATCAAGATCGACGACGGCGACGGGCGGCGGCGAGCGACGCACGCAGCCACCGTCGAGGCGCTCCGGCAGATCGGCGTCCTCGATGCCCAGGGGGTCCGACTGCTGGCGCGGTATGCCCGACCGTCCACCCAGGACGCCCACGGGCGGTCGGCGTCGGAGGCGGTGCCGGTCTTCGAGCTCGCGCCGCTCGACGAGATGGTGGGGTAGGCCGGGGCCACCGATCCGCCCGGCCAGGGGCCATCGCGCCGCCTGCCCCGGCAGCGCCGCCTGCCGCACCGGCGTCGCTGAGCCGCCCGGTGCCTCGGCGTGGCCGCGTCGCCGGCCATCCGACCCCCTCCGACGCGCGAACCACCAGCGTGCGCGACACTTCCGGCATGGAGCGCCCCGACCGCTTCGATCCGTACCGCATCCTCGGCGTCCCCCCGGGCGCGCCGCTCGACGAGGTGAAGGCCGCCTATCGCCGCCTGGCGAAGCGCCACCACCCTGACGCGGCCGGCCCCGGCGACCTGGCGCGATTCCTGACCGTCCAGGCCGCCTACGAGACGATCGCGCGCTCGCGCGGGACGGGCACGCGCGGGCCGGCCGCCGGGAGCCGGACACCCGGCCCTGCCGCCCGCGGCTCCCAGCGGGACGCGGGCCGGGACTGGTACGCGGCGGCGCGCGAGGCGGCGCGCGCGCGGTCGCGGGCGGGGCGCGGTCAGGGCGCGGGGCC
>JAKOQS010000226.1 GCA_029778235.1 Chloroflexota bacterium
ACCGGATCGATGACCGCCGTCACGCCCGGGCTCGTCTGCGCCCACCATCATCTCTACTCGTCGCTCGCGCGTGGGATGCCGGCGCCTCCCGCGACCCCCACCGACTTCCAGTCGATCCTCGAGCAGGTGTGGTGGCGCCTGGACACGGCGCTCGACCTCGAGCTGATCCGCTGGTCCGCCATGCTCGGCGCGCTCGAGGCGCTGGAGTGCGGGACGACCGCCATCGTCGACCACCACGAATCGCCGAACGCCATCGAGGGCAGCCTGGACGTCATCGCCGCGGCCTGCGCGGAGGTGGGCGTCCGCTCCGTTCTCGCCTACGGGATCACCGACCGCCACGGCCCCGACGGCGCACGCCGCGGCCTCGACGAGAACGAGCGGTTCCTCCGGGCGGGCGGCCGCGGCCTCGTGGGCATCCATGCCGCCTTCACCTGCTCGGACGGATCGCTCGAGGCTGCCGCCGGCCTCGCCCGCGACCTGGGCGTGGGCGTCCACGTCCACGTGTGCGAGGGCCCCGGCGACGCCGACGCCCCCCGCCGCCTCGCCGGGCTCACGCGCGACGACTGGCTCCTGGCGCACTGCGTCCACCTGCCCACCGACCACGCCCTGCGCGGCACGATCCTCCACAACCCCGCGTCCAACCTCAACAACGCGGTCGGGTACGCGGCGCCCGCACGCTTCGCCAACCCCGTGGCGCTGGGGACGGACGGGATCGGCGCGGACATGCTCGGGGCGTTCCGCCTCGCCTACTACCTGCAGCGGTCCTCCGACGTGACCTGCGGGCCGGGCGACGCCTGGCGCTGGCTGGAGACCGGCTGGTCGATCGTCCCGGAGGCGCGCGCCGACGAGGTCACCTGGTCGTACGACCCGATGGACCCGTGGCACGTCGCGTTCACGCCGGCCATCCGCCCGCTGCGGGCCGTCGTCGGCGGGGAGGTCGTCCTCGAGGACGGCCGGCCCATCCGCGTGGACCCGGTCGAGGTCCGCGCGAAAGCACGCGAGCAGGCCGCCCGCCTGCACGCGCGGCTGTGATCCCGTGCACCCACGGACGCCCGCCGTGGCCGGCGCCACATCCACCGCACCCGTCGCACCCACCGCACAGACGGCACCCACCCTCCTCGTCGCATCCTGAGGGCCGCTGAGATGTCCGACCGGTTCCGCCCGCTGTCGATGGAGCAGCTGACCGACTGGGCGTTCACCGAGCTGGAGGCGGAGGGGTCGGTCTTCGGCATCCCCCGGTCCGGCTTCTTCGTCCCCGGGCCGCCGCACCACACCGGTCGGTTCGAGCGTGGGCGACTCCTCGACACGCCCTACGGTGTCGCCGCCGGTCCGCACACCCAGATGGCGCAGAACATCGTCGCCGCCTGGCTGGCCGGCGCCCGCGTCATCGAGCTCAAGACCGTCCAGACCCTCGACCAGCTCGAGGTCCACAAGCCCTGCATCGACGCCACCGACGAGGGCTACAACGTCGAGTGGTCGCAGGAGCTGCGCGTCCACGAGTCCTTCGACGAGTACCTGCGCGCCTGGGTCCTGGTCCACGCGCTCCATCGCCGGCTCGGCTTCCCCGGCGACCGGCCGGGCGTCGTCTTCGACCTGAGCGTGGGGTACGACCTCGCGGGCATCCGTCGCCCCAACGTGCGGTGGTACCTCGACGCGATGGAGGACGCCTCGGCACACCTGCCGGCGTACCTCGCGATCGTCGCGCGCCGGTGCCCCGAGCTCGCCGACCTGGCGGTCCCGTCGCGCCTGGCCGACTCGGTCACGCTCTCGACGATGCACGGCTGCCCGCCCGACGAGATCGAGCGGATCACGCTCCACCTGCTCGAGGACCGGCGCCTGCACGTCCAGGTGAAGTGCAACCCCACGCTCCTGGGGCCGGAGCGGGTGCGCGGGATCGTCAACGACGACCTCGGGTACGCGGACGTGGTCGTTCCGGACGCGGCCTTCGGACACGACCTGCGGTGGGACGACGCGATCCCCATGTTCCGCCGGCTGCGCGCGCGGGCCGACGCGCTGGGGCTCTCGATGGGCCTGAAGCTGTCGAACACGCTCGAGGTCGAGAACACCCGGACCGTCTTCGACCGCGACCCCACGATGTACATGTCCGGACGGGCGCTCCACGCCGTGACGGTGAACCTCGCGGCGGCGCTGGCCGGGGAGCTCGGCGGCGATCTCCCGCTCTCGTTCGCCGGCGGCGCCGACTGCTTCAACGTGGCGCCGCTGCTCGCGTGCGGGATGCGGACCGTCACGGTCTGCTCCGACCTGCTCAAGTCGGGCGGCTACCTCCGGCTTCGCCAGTACGCGGACGCGATCGACACGGCCTTCGAGGCCGTGGGGGCGATCGACGCGGACGACTTCGTCCGGCGGACGGCGGCCGCCCACGAGGCCCCGGACGGCGCGCGCGGTCGGGAGGCCGGCGGCGGCCCTGCGGGCCGCCCCGGGGGCGACCCGGACGGGCTCGGCGAGGCGGATATCTCGACGGCGGACCTGCGCGCCTGCGCGCTCGCGAACCTCCGTCGGTACGCGGACGAGGTCCGCCGGGACGCGCGATACGCGAAGGCGACCTTCCGCACCGACCGGTCCAAGACGGCCCGTCCCCTCGACCTCTTCGACTGCATCCAGGCCCCGTGCCTGGACGCCTGCCCGGTGGACCAGCAGGTGCCTCGGTACATGGCCGCGGTCCGGTCGGGCGACGTCGCCGGGGCCGTGCGGATCACCCGGGCGGACAACCCGCTCCCGGCGGTGCTCGGCTGCGTCTGCGACCACTTGTGCGAGGAGACGTGCATCCGCACGCACCTGGACCAGCCGCTCGCGATCCGACAGGTCAAGCGGTACATCATGGACGCCGAGGCGCAAGGTGCGGCAGGAGCGGCCGGAGCGGACGGGGCGGTGGCCGGGGCGGTGGCCGGGGCGCTGCCCTCGTCGTTGGCGGCCCCCGACGCGGGCGGCGACGGCGCCGGGCGCGTGGCGATCATCGGCGCGGGGCCCGCCGGCCTCGCGGCCGCCACCTGGCTGGCGCGCGCCGGGATCCACGCGACGATCCTGGAGGAGCATGCGGCGCCGGGCGGGATGGTCGGGGGCGCGATCCCCGCGTACCGCCTGCCCCAGGCGCGCATCGACCAGGACCTCGCCGTGGTGCGCGACCTCGGGGTCGAGATCCGGTACGGAGTGCGGGCGGGGGCGGACGTGACCGTGGATGGGCTGCGGGCGGAGGGGTTCGCAGCGGTCCTCGTGGCCGTCGGGGCGCAGCGGCCCAGGCCGCTCGGCCTGGACGGTGAGGATGCCGCCGGCGTCGTGGACGGGGTGACGTTCCTCCGCAGCGTCCGCGAGGGCCGGCCGCTCCCGGTCGGGCCGCGGGTCGCGGTCGTCGGCGCCGGGGACACCGCGATGGACTGTGCCCGCTCGGCGCTGCGCGTGGGCGCCACGGAGGTCTCGCTCGTCTACCGCCGCACGATCGACCAGATGCCCGCCGATCGCGAGGAGATCCACGCCATCCGCGAGGAGGGCGTCCGCGTCGTCGAGCTGGCCCGGCCGGTCGGGCTCCGCGTGGCCGACGGACGGCTCACCGCGGTCACGTGCGTGCGCACCGCGTACGGAGGGGCGCGCGACGCGTCCGGGCGCAAGGTCCCGCGCGACGTCCCCGGCAGCGAGTCCGATCTGCCCGTCGAGACGCTCATCGTGGCCATCGGGCAGCGGGCGGACCTCGACGTCTTCGGGAGCATGGCGCCGGCGCTGACCCCGTCAGGCTTCGTCGCGTCCGATCCCGAGACCCTCGAGACGTCCCTTCCGGGCGTGTACGTCGCGGGCGACGTCGCGAGCCACGGGCCCGCGTCGATCGTCCGGGCGGCCGCCGACGGGAAGCGCGCGGCGGCCGCGATCACGGCGCGCCTCGGCGCAGCCAGGGATGCGGCGCGCCCCGGCGCGGCAACCGGCTCTTCACGCCCCGGCGTGTCCGGGGATGCGGCCCTCCCCGGCGCGGCCGGCGGACAGCAGCTCGGCGCCACGGAGGCGCCCGATCCGAGTACCCCCGCCCCCCGCGCCGGCGACCTGGACCGCGACGAGCGCACGGCGCTGCTCCTCCGCCGTGCCCACCGCGCCTACCGCGTCCCCATCCCCACGAGCCCGCTCGACGACCGCGCCGGCTTCTCCGAGACCGTCCTCGGCTACACGGAGGACGAGGCCGTCCGCGAAGCGTCGCGCTGCCTCGACTGCGACCGGATGTGCAGCCTCTGCGTCGGCGTCTGCCCCAACGTCGCGCTGATGACATACGCGTCGGAGCCGCGCGACGTCCGCCTGCCCGTGCTCGCGGTCCGCGGCGGGGCGCCGGTCTGCCTCGGCTCGGTGCAGTTCGTGGTCGCCCAGGGCCTCCAGGTGGCGGTCCTCGCCGACCTCTGCAACGAGTGCGGGAACTGCGTGACGGCATGCCCCACCGCGGGACGGCCGTACGTGGACAAGCCCCGGCTCTACCTGGACCGTGCCGACTTCGAGGCCGAGGGATCCAACGCGTTCATGCTCCTCGGCGACGGCGCGATCGACGCCCGGTTCGACGGAGTCACGCACAGCCTCCGCGCGGTCGGGGGACGGGCCGGGACACCCGCGCGCCTCGAGTACACGGCACCCGGCTTCATCGCATGGCTCGACCCCGATACGCTCGGTCTCCTCGAGCTGGAGCCGACCGACGCGGCCGACGGCGACCTGCTCGCGCTCGCTCCCGCTGCGGTCATGGCGACGCTCCTCGGCGGCGTGAGCGGCTCGCTGCCGCACCTCCCCGTCGCGGCCGACGGGACGCGCGTGGCCGAGCCGGGCCTGGACGGGTAGGCGAGTCCGCGTCGCCGGCCGGGCACAGCGGCCCCGCCTCAGCCCCCGGCCGTGCCGGCCCCCGGCCGTGCCGGCCCCCGGCCGTGCCGGCCCCCGGCCGTGCCGGCCCCCGGCC
>JAKOQS010000227.1 GCA_029778235.1 Chloroflexota bacterium
GGACTGCCGGACCTCCGGGCCCATCTGGCTGCCGAGCATGAGGATCTGGCCCACCCGGACGATGTCGTCATCGTGTCGGGCGGGCAGGCCGGCATGTCGGTCGTGCTCGGGGCGCTGGGGCGCCGCGGCCAGCCGGTCCTCGTCGAGTCGCCCACCTTCCCGGGTGTCGTCGCGTCGGCCGCCAACGCCGGCCTGGAGGTCGTCCCCGTCGCCACGGACGAGCGGGGGGTCATCCCGGAGGCGCTCGAGGCGGCGTTCACGCGCACGCGGGCCGTCGGCTTCTACTGTCAGCCGCGCCTGGCGAACCCGACGGGAGTCACCCTCCCGGCCGAGCGGGCGCAGGCGGTCGTCGACATCGCCGCGCGGCACGGAGCCTTCGTGGTCGAGGACGACTACCTGCGCGACCTCGACCCCACGGGGGCGCCGACGCTCTACTCGCGCTCGCCGGCCGGGCACGTGATCTACGTGCGCAGCCTCACCAAGATCATCTCTCCCGGCGTGCGCATCGCGGCGATCGTCTCGCGCGGGCCGGTGACGCAGCGCATCGCGGCGGTGGCGACGGCGACGCAGTTGGCGGTCTCGCCGTTGCTGCAGCAGATCGCCCTCGACGTCCTGTCGTCCGCGGGCTGGAAGCGGCACGTCGCCGGGCTGCGGCGCGAGGTCGCCGTCCGTCGCGCGGCGGTGTGGGACGCCGTGTCCGAGGCGATGCCCGGTGTTCCCCAGCCGTACGCCGCCGCGCAGTCGCCGTTCGCCTGGATCGCGCTGCCCGAGGGCATCGACGAGGCCGAGGTCGTGCGGTCCGCGCTGGGGCGCGGCTACTTCGTCTACGCCGGACAGCTGTTCTTCCCGACGGAGCCGACCGGTCCGTACGTGCGGTTCGTCGTCACGACCGCGACCGTCCCCGTGCTGCGGGCGGGGGTCGCGGCGCTGGGCGAGGCGGTCGCGGAGGTCGCCGGCGCGCGGTGACGGTGCCACAC
Organism: Chloroflexota bacterium; assembly: GCA_029778235.1. Lineage (GTDB taxonomy): Bacteria > Chloroflexota > Limnocylindria > Limnocylindrales > CSP1-4 > CAIYQJ01. Next base: position 978 of record JAKOQS010000227.1, read on the forward strand.
TGCCGCCATGGCGGTGGACGCGGACCTGGCCCGGCGGCTGCGCGAGCTGCTCGCGGGGGAGCGCGCGCTCAGCGAGAAGCGCATGTTCGGCGGGGTCGCGTTCCTGGTCGGCGGGGCGATGGCGGTGTGCGCGTCGCACGAGGGCGGGCTGCTGCTGCGGGTGGATCCCGCGCAGCGCGACGCGTTGCTGGCCGAGCCCGGCGTCGATCCCTTCGTCATGCAGGGCCGGCAGATGGCCGGCTGGCTGCGGGTGGAGGCCGAGGCGGTCCAGGACGACGAGGACCTGGAGCGCTGGACCGAGCGCGGGCTGGCCGCCGCCCGGGCCGCAGGGCCGTCGACGAAGCGCGGTCGCTAGCGGCTTGACACTATCGAACAGGTGTTCGATAGTGCGGACATGGCTGGGGATCTCGCGCGCGTGCCGGACTGGGCCGTCCGCGCCCTCGCCACGCGTCAGCCCCCGCCCCCCGGTGTTGAGGTTGGTGGCGGTTCCCGGCCCGCGAACCGCC
>JAKOQS010000228.1 GCA_029778235.1 Chloroflexota bacterium
AGGCCCTCGAGGTCGGTGACGTCGCCGACCGGTGTCAGCGGGTGGACACCGCAGACGAACAGCGTCTCCGCCCGGTAGATGGTCCCGATCCCCGCGACGATCCGCTGGTCAAGCAGCGCCTCGCCGATCGTGCGATCGGGGGCCTCCAGGAGCCGGCGACGCGCCGCGTCGAGGTCCCAGTCCGCACCGAGCAGATCGGGGCCGAGGTGCCCGACCACCCGGAACTCGTCGCGCGTCGCGATGAGGTCGACGACCGGGAGGCGGAAGCCGACGGCGACGTGCCGGTCGGTGGACAGGACCGCACGGACTTCGTGTGCCGGCCCGCGCCAGCGCTCATCGGGACGCTGCACGTCCCAGCGTCCGTCCATCTCGAAGTGGGTGTGCAGCGTGCGGCCGTCGTCGAACCGGAACAGCAGGTGCTTGCCGCGGGCGACGACCTCGGTGGTGGTTCGGCCGCGCAGGTCGGCCTGCGCGTGCCGGGGAACGCGGAGGTCTGCTGCCTGGAGAGCACGGCCGGACAACGCCTCGTGCAGGCGCCGGCCCGACCGCCAGACGACGTCACCCTCAGGCACCGGCGGCTCGTGCGGGTTCGGGGGCGCGCAGTCCACGGGGCGTCGGCCGGAATCCGGCGCCGGCGAGAAGGTCGGACCACGCCGGGGTGATCGGCGCTCCGTTCACGCGGGTGACCAGAACCCGGTCCCGGCCGGTCAGGCGGGCTGCGGCCGGCAACGCGGCCAGCGCGGCATCGCGGGTGCGCTCGTCGACGTCGAATGCCAGCAGTGACGACCCCCCGCGCTCGAGGTACAGGGCGAGCGTGCCGTCGACGAGCACCACGGCCGCACCGGCCTTGCGCCCGGGCCGGTGCCCGATGTCGACCCCCACGGCGGGCCAGGGGAGTGCGGCACCGTACGCGTTGGCCGGGTCGGTCGCGGCGAGCGCCACCACCCCGCGGTGGGGCGAACGGAGGCGGTCGACCGTCGACGGGAGGGCGAACTGGGCGGCGCCGAGCCCCTCGATCGCGTAGCTGCGCTGGCAGCGGCCGGTGTCCTCCATCGCGCGCAGCACGCGGTAGGCCGCGCCGAACCCCCCGGCGTGCCGCTCCGCCGCGACGGCGCCACGCGTCAGCACGCCGGCACGGGCAAGGAGCGCCTGAACCGACGCCACGGCAGATTCCGGCGGACCGGCCCCATCCGGGACGACGGACCACCGGCCAGCGGCGGTGGGCGGACCGGAGCGGACCGGGAGGCCGCGCCCCGCGCGTCCCGGACGTCCCGGCCGCGCCGTCCGTCGGGACGCTCCGGCACGGCCGATGCGCGCCCGCAGCGCCGCCCAGCCGTCGTTCGTGATCCAGCCCGACCAGACGAGGTCCCACAGCGCCTCGACCAGATCGGCGTCGGAGACCGGCTCCTGGTCCTCGGTGCTGAGCCGGTCGGCGAGATCGCGGAAGAACAGGGCGCCGCCGGCCCCGAGCGCCGCGACGATGCGTCGGCCGAGGTCGTCATCCGGTTCTGCCGCGTCGCGGAGCGGGCGCAACGCCGCTGCGACGTCCGTCGGGGCGAGGGCGACGACGCCGTCGCCGTGCGGCAGTGGGGAGACGCCCCACCAGCAGATGTCGCCCGCGGCGATGAGCTCGTCGAGCAGGCCGTCGTGGGCATCGGCGACCCGGACCGGCAGGACCGCACCCAGCCACGTGCTCGCGGGAAGCGCCGTGCCGGCCAGTTGCTCGACCACCTCGAACGCGCCGTCGGCCCCGCGGAGGGCGGGCCGTTCGCCGACCGCGGCGACCTGCTGCCATGCGGGCAGGAAGGCCGCATACTGCTCCGGCGCCACGGGCTCGATCTGGTCGCGCAGGCGGGCGATGGTTCGCCGGCGGATGCGGCGGAGCACCTCGGGATCGACGTACTCCGTATGGGCTCCGCCGGGGCGGAACTCCCCACGGACCAGGCGTCCGGCACCGGCGAGCCGTTCGAGGATCTCGGTGACGATCGCGGGAGGCAGGCCCAGTGCGTCGGCGGCGTGCGTGGCCGGGAACGGCCCGTGCGTCCGGGCGTAGCGGCTGACGACGTCGCCGAGCGGATCGGCGACCGCGGCCAGGTGGGCTTCGGGAAGGCCGACCGGCAGTGCCGCCCCGAGAGCGTCGCGCAGGCGGCCGGCGTCCTCCACCACCGCGACGACGTCGTCACCGGCCAGGCGGACGCGGATGGCGCGACGCGCGGCGACGAGCTCGTCGAGCCAGGCGGGATCGGCGCCGCGGGCGGCCGCTGCCGCGGGCGACAACGGTCCCAGGACACGCAGCGCGTCGGCGAGCGCCTCCCGGGAGGTGATCGCGGTC
>JAKOQS010000229.1 GCA_029778235.1 Chloroflexota bacterium
GACGGCGGCGGAGCGGCGGCCGGGGTCGGCGTCCTCGGTCGTGCCGCCGGCCCGGGCGTCGCGTGCGTCCGCAGCGTCGCCCAGCCCCTCCGCGCCGAGCAGGTACCCCAGCGCCATCCGGTACGGCCGCTTCACCGCGAGCGCGCCGCCGGGCATCGGCGCGAGACCGAACCGCCCGACGCGCCGGTAGCCGGCCAGGTCGGCGACGAGGATCTCCCCGCCCCAGAACGTCCCGTCGTCGCCCATCCCCAGGCCGTCGTAGGCGACCCCGATGAACGGTCCCGCGTGGCCGTGCTCGGCCGCCGCGGAGGCCACGTGCGCGTGATGGTGCTGCACGGCGATCCGCCTGTCGGCGGCGAACCGGGCGACGGCGTACTGCGTGGAGAGGTATGCCGGGTGCAGGTCGTGCACGACCAGGTCGGGCGCCAGGTCCAGGAGCCGCGACAGGTGCGCGAGGTTCTCCTCGAAGGCCCGGTGGACCAGGAGGTCCTCCAGGTCGCCGGTGTGTGGCGCCACGTGCGCCCGGGACCGGCGCGCCAGCGTGAACGTGTGCTTCAGCTCCGCGCCGACCGCGAGGAGCGGGACCGGCGTCGCGACCGGCAGGTCCACCGGATCCGGGGCGTAGCCGCGGCCGCGCCGGATGATCGAGGGGCGCGCGTGCGGCCCCGACCCCACCACCCGCGTCACCGAGTCGTCGTATCGCGCCCGGATCTCGCGGTCGTGCTGGAGGAACGCGTCGGCGATCGGCGCCAGGCGGTCGAGCGCGTCCGCGTCGTCCACCACGATCGGCTCGTCGGAGAGGTTCCCGCTCGTCAGCACGATCGGCCGCCCGATCGCCTCCATGAGCAGGTGGTGGAGCGGCGCGTACGGCAGGAAGAGGCCCACCTGGCGGTTGCCGTTCGTGACGGCCGGGTCCAGCGACGCGTCCGCCCGGAGCGGGACGAGGACGATCGGCCGGGCCGGCGAGACGAGGACCTCCGCCTCCTCGTCCGTGATCCTGGCGACGGCCCGCGCCGCGGCGAGGTCGCGGACCATGACCGCGAACGGCTTCGCCCAGCGGCGCTTCCGGTCCCGGAGGCGGGCGACCGCCGCGGTGTCCGTCGCGTCGCAGGCGAGGTGGTATCCGCCGAGCCCCTTGATGGCCACGATCCGGCCCGCCCGCAGGTCCGCGACCGTGGCGGCGAGGGCCGCCTCCTCGCGCGCAGACGCGGCGGGCGCGCCGGCCGGGCGGTACGCCAGCGACGGACCGCATGCCGGGCACGCCACGGGCTCGGCATGGAAGCGGCGGTCGGCGGGGTCTCGATACTCGCGCTCGCAATCGGCGCAGAGCGGGAACGCGCGCATCGAGGTCCGCGCGCGGTCGTACGGGAGGTCCTCGATGATCGTCGCCCGCGGGCCGCAGTTGGTGCAGTTGATGAACGGGTAGCGGTGGCGGCGGTCGGCGGGGTCCCACAGCTCGCGGACGCAGTCGTCGCACGTCGCGATGTCCGGCGGGAAGAGGCGCTCTGCCGACGCGGCGGCGACGCTCTCGTCGATGACGAACCCGCTGCCGGGTCCCGGACCCGGGCCGTCGAGGGCGGATGTCGTCACGCGCTCGACGCGGGCACGGGGGGGCGCGTCGGTCGCGATCCGGGCCGCGAACGCATCGAGCGCGGCGGGATCGCCGGCGACCTCGGCCTCGACCCGGCCGGCCATGTTGATGACGCTGCCGTCGAGCCCGAGCTCCGTCGCCAGGCGCCAGACGAACGGCCGGAACCCGACGCCCTGGACGACTCCCTCGACGACGACCCGGCGGGCGGCGCGGGATGCCACGCCCGCCGCCGCGCCGTCAGCGATCACGACGGCGGGCGCGCCGCCCGCGGACGCGACGCCGGGCGGGGCAGGGTCGACCGCGGGCGCGCCTTCGCGCGCCCCGGCGGCTTCCGGGGTCCGGTCGGCGGGGGACGCCATGGCGCAAGGTCGGGCGGACTCCTCAGCCGCCCGACCCGTCCTCCGTCTGCCAGTCGCGGAGGTGGCCGACGACCGCCGCGATCAGCGCGGGGACGACGGCCGCCACCTCGGGCGTCAGCTCCGTGCCCAGGCTGACGCGCATCGGCTGGATCCCGACGACGCGCACCCGGCGCGGCATCGAGCCCATGAGCTGGAGCGTGGCGAGGAGCTCGGTGGCTCCCAGGTCGTGCACGCCCATCACGATATCGCGCCGGAGCAGCAGGAGCCCGTCGAGGTCCTGGAGCGTCCCCGGCTCCAGCCCGCCATCGATGAGGTCCACGACGACGAGGCCGTCGAGGCCTTCGATGAGCGGAAGGAGGGCGAGACCGACCGTCCCGCCATCGATGGCCTCCACGGCGCCGGGGTCGGGCAGCCCGGCGAACGGTCCGTCCGGGCGCTCGAGCGCCTCGACGACCAGGGCGCCGAGCGCCTCGTCACCCTGGATGCGGTTGCCGAGGCCCAGCACCACGTAGCGGGACGCGCCGTCGCCGGGGCGCGGGCCGCCACCGGTGCCCGGATGCGGGCCGGTGCCGGTGCCGAGCATCACGTCTGCGACCATGTCACCACTCGAGCCCGATCTCGACGCCCGGGCCGTCCACCTTCGGCAGCGGCCAGCCGCAGGCGCCGCAGAACGGATCCGAGGGCTCGGGCGTGCACGCCGCGCCGCACGCGGCGCAGGCGACCGGCCGCACGGACGTGGCGATGGGGATGTCGCCGAGCCCGTGCTCGGCGAGATGGACCTGGAGGTGCAGCTCCGCCGCTGGTGCGGCGATGTGCGCGGGGTCGGTCACCACGAGCGTCGCCGCCCGGGGCGTCGCCGCGCCGGGAGGTCCGGCGCGGAGGGCGGCGTCGAGCGCACGCCCCACCGCGCCGGCCTCGTGCATCGACGGCTCAGGCCTTGGGCGCGTCGGCGCCGGCCGCCGGGACCTGCGCGTCCTTCGGCGGGTTGCAGAGGCCAAGGTCGTCGACGGTGCTCTCCGGCCGGATGTTCTTGAAGCCGGAGAAGATGCTGGTCATCACCCCGTTGCGCTCCTCGATGTCCACGAGGATCGCGCTGTAGACGTGGTGGATCATGAACGCGATGAAGATGAACGTGGCCAGGAAGTGGAGCATCCGGATGGTCTGGATGTTCCCCGGGATCCACGCCACGACGGACGAGAGCCACGCGGCGGGGCCGGTGCCGATGATCCAGGCGAACAGCAGGAGGCCGGTCGCGACCTGGAAGAAGAGGACGGCCGAGATCAGCGTGTAGGCCAGCCCCGCCAGCAGGTTGTGGCCGGTCATCGGGACCGGCGTGCTGCGCAGGAACAGGTAGTACTTGCCCATCTCGCGCATGCAGCGGAACTGCGAGCGGTTGTGCGGGATGATCGCCCGCCAGTTGGCGTACTGGTTGCCCACGAATCCCCAGTAGAACCGGAACCCGATGGCGATCGTGAAGACGATCGCGGCGAGCTCGTGGATGAAGCGGATCTGGGCCATCCGGGTGGAGGCCTCGATGGGCGACGACGGGACGATGAACGGCCCGTGGATGTACGCCCCCGTGACCGCGAGGATGACGATGCTGATGACGATGGCCCAGTGCGTCAGCCGCACCGGGAGCTCCCACACGTAGACGGCGTTGGGTCCGATGCCCTGGTGGGCCTCGACCTGCTGCTCCAGGTAGCGCATCCGCTCCTGGGGCGTGGCCGTGAGCGGCAGGGAGGCGTGGACGCCGTCGTCTGCCGGGAGGGTGGTGCCGGCCATCAGAGCACCTCCACCTTCACCTTCTCCTCGCCCTTCGCGTCCACCACGTGGACGGCGCAGGCGAGGCAGGGGTCGAACGAGTGGACGGTCCGGAGGATCTCCACCGGCTGGTCATCGACGGCCACCGGGGTGCCGATGAGCGACGCCTCGTAGGGCCCGGTCTGGCCCTTCTCGTCACGCGGGCCGGCGTTCCAGGTGCTGGGGACGACGGCCTGGTAGTTGGCGATCTTCTGGTCCTTGATCTTGACCCAGTGGCCGAGCGCGCCACGGGGCGCCTCGTGCGGCCCGAAGCCCTGCGCCTCGGACGGCCACGTGGAGGGCTCCCACTTGGACGTATCGGCGATGCGGAGGTCGCCGCTGTTCATGTTCTTGTTCAGCTCGTTGAGCCAGGTGTCCATCCAGTCGAGGAGGTACGCCGCCTCGAGCGCGCGCGCCGCGACCCGGCCGAGCGTCGAGAACAGCGCGGTCGGAGGCGCCTTCAGGGCCTCGAGCGCGCCGTTCACGAGCTCCTGGACCTTCTGGTTCCCGGAGCCGTACGCGACCAGCATCCGCGCCAGCGGGCCGACCTCCATGACCTTGCCGTCATACCGCGGCGCCTTCAGCCACGAGTACTGGGAGTCGGTCTTGAGCTCCTCGTACGGCGGCGTGGGGCCCGTGTACTTCGGATCCGTCACCCCGTCGAACGGGTGGAGCGTGGAGTCCTGGCCGCCCGGGTACTGGTAGTAGCTGTGGGCGATCGCCTCGGTGATCTTGGCGGGGTCCATCTCGTGGACCGTGGTGAGATCGCCGTCGAGGATGATCCCGCGCGGGAACGTGTACTTCGCGAAGTCGTCGAGGGCGCCGTTCGGCAGCCCGCCGTACGACATGTAGTTCTTGTGGCCGGCGCCGTACCCGAACCACTCCGGGTAGAACGAGGCGACCGCCTTCACGTCGGGGAGGTAGACCTCCTCGACGAACCGCCGCATCGTCGGCAGCAGGCTGGCCATGAGGTTCATGCGCTCGGGGTTGATGACGTTCGGGGAGTTGGGGTCCACCGGCGCCGCGATCCCGCCGACGAGGAACGTCTGCGGATGCGGGTTCTTGCCGCCGAGGACCGCGTGCATCCGGATCACGTCGCGCTGCCAGGAGAGCGCCTCGATGTAGTGCGCGACCGCCATGAGGTCGGCCTCGGGCGGCAGCTTGTACGCGGGGTGGCCCCAGTAGCCGTTGGTGAAGATGCTCAACTGGCCGCTGTCGACCAGCGCCTTCACCCGGGCCTGGACCTCGGTGAAGTACGCCTTCGACGAGAGCGGCCACGGCGAGATCGACTGGGCGAGATCGGCGGTCTTGGCCGGGTCCGCGACGAGCGCCCCGGTGACGTCGACCCAGTCGAGCGCGTGCAGGTGGTAGAAGTGGATGACGTGGTCCTGGATGTACTGCGCACCCGAGATCAGGTTGCGCATCAGGAGGGCGTTGGGCGGCGGGGAGATCCCGAGGGCCTGCTCGACCGCCTGGACGGAGGCGATCGCGTGGACGGTGGTGCAGACGCCGCAGATCCGCTGCGTCCAGATCCACGCCTCGCGCGGGTCGCGCCCCTGGACGATGAGCTCCATCCCGCGGAACATCGTCCCGCTGGACCACGCATCGGTGACCTGGCCGCCGTCCACCTGCGCCTCGATGCGCAGGTGGCCCTCGATCCGGGTGACGGGATCGACGACGATCTTGGCCATCAGTTGGTCCCTCCGGCGGCCGCGCCGCCAGGCGTCCCGGCGCCGGCGTCAGGCCCGGGCGGCGGCTCGATCACGACCGTCCCGTCGGGGGCGACGGTCGCCTTCCGCTTGTTGCGCTGCATGCGTGCGATGACCCCCGCGCCGTGCACCGCGGTCAGGGCCGCGACACCGCCGATCGCGATGAGGCCGATCGTCTGCGCCGTGGTGTCCACGCCGATCATCTGCACGTTGGGGAGCCGGCTGTAGAACGGGCTCATCTGCGCCCAGAAGGCCGGGGCTGCGCAGCCGATGCACCCGTGCCCGGCACCGATGGGCCAGTTGGTCTCGTCGTTCCACCGGGCGATCGAGCAGTTGTAGTTGGTGGCCGGGCCCTTGCAGCCCATCTTGTAGAGGCACCACCCGTTGCGCGCGCCCTCGTCGCCCCACTGCTCCACGAAGCGGCCGGCGTCGAAGTGCGACCGCCGCTCGCACTGGTCGTGGATGAGGTGGCCGTAGGCGAACAGCGGCCGCCCGAACTGGTCGAGCGCCGGGGCGGCGCCGAAGGTGAGGTAGTGGACGATGACGGCCGCGAGGTTGACCGAGTTGTGCGGGCAGCCGCCCATGTTGATGGGGCTCACGCCGGAGACGACCTGTCCCACGCCCTTGCCCTGGGTGGGGCCCAGGCTCACGAACCCGCCGTCCCAGGCGCAGTCGCCCACGGCGATCGTGACGGCGGCGCTCTTGGTCACGCGGTTCACGATGTCCAGGGCGGTCCGCCCGGCGATCGTGCAGTAGACGCCGTTCTCCGCGGTGGGGATGCTCCCCTCCACGATGGCCACGTACTTGCCAGGGAGCGTGGCCACGACGTCGTCGAGGTTCTGCTCGGCCTGCTTCCCGGCCGCCGCCATGATCGTCTCGTGGTAGTTGAGCGACAGGATCTCGATGACCAGCTGGGCGACGTCCGGGTGCGGGCTGCGGAGCAGGGATTCGGTGTTGCCCGCGCAGTCCTGGAACTCCAGCCAGACGACGGTGGGCTTGGTCTGCTGTGACAGCGCCTCGACGATGCGCGGCGTGTAGCTCTTGGGGAGCGCCAGCGCGGCGGTCATCGCCGAGCAGAACTGGAGGAAGC
>JAKOQS010000230.1 GCA_029778235.1 Chloroflexota bacterium
CAGGCGTCGAGGTGCTCGGCCACGTGGCGCACGGCGAGCAGGGCCCGCGTCGGGTCGTCCGAGTCGAGGTCACGGGCGACGTCCACGGTGGTGCGCGTCTCCGCATAGAACTCGGAGGCGCCGGCCTCCACCGCGGCGGTGAACCGGTCGAGCAGGGCGTCAGGGCTCTCAAGGGGGTCGTCGTACCGGAACGCGTAGGCGAGCTCGTCGGCCGCGTTCCCGACGCTCAGGGGCGTGTCCGGCCCTGCGTCGGGCGCCAGGCTCACCGCACCGATCCGGTCGAGCCGGGGGTCGTCGGCGGGCAGCTCGCGCACCAGGTCGGCGACGTCCAGCAGGCCGCGGGCGGAGCGGCGCTCGCGCACATCCTCCGGGAGCGCGTCGGCAAGGATCGGCCGGTCCTGCGCGAGCTTCTCGAAGTAGGCGGCGACGCTCGCCCGGGTGTTCTCGCGGTCCATCGCGAACCTCCTGACTCGGCGCGACGCAGTCGCTTCGTCGCCTGTGTGCGTCAGTCTAACATGACACCTATAGAAGGACCAGCGACTGACGGGCGCCCTCCGACGCCCTCCGGCGCCCAGCGGGATGCCGCCCCGTGGCCCTCTGCGCCCTCGGAAAGCCGCCCACGGGGAGCCGCCCGTGGCCCGTACACTCGCGCCATGCTCCGCACCGTGACCGCCACGCGCTACGTGACCCCGCTCCGCGAGGGCGGGTCCCTGCCCGCGGTCGTCGAGGCCGACGACGACGGCCTGTACGTCGCGAAGTTCCACGGGGCGGGGCAGGGTCCCAAGGCGCTCGTCGCCGAGGTGATCGCGGGCGAGATCGGCCGGGCGTTGGGCCTGCGCGTCCCCGAGATCGTCCTGGTCGACTTCGACCCCGCCCTGGGCGCGGCCGAGCCGCACGAGGAGATCCGCGACCTGCTCGACCGGAGCCCGGGCATCAACGTGGGGCTGGACTTCCTCCCCGGGGCGCTCCCCTACTCGGCCGCCGCGGACGCGCCGGATCCCGACCTTGCCGCGGACATCGTCTGGTTCGACGGCCTGGTGATGAACCCGGACCGGACGCCGCGCAACGTCAACCTGCTCGTCTGGCATCGCCGGCTCTGGCTCATCGACCATGGTGCCGCGCTCTACGTCCACCACACGTGGCGCGCTCCCGCGGAGCACGCACGCAAGCCGTTCCCGCAGCTGCGGGACCATGTGCTCCTGCCGTACGCGGGCCCGGTCGCGGATGCCGATGCGCGCCTCGCGCCCCTCCTGACCCGCCCACTGCTCGAGTCGATCGTCGCGGGGGTCCCGGACGCCTGGCTGGCTCCCGAGCACGGGCTCCCCGACCCGGACGCCCACCGCCGGGCCTACGTCGACTACCTCCTCGCGCGGCTCGACGCCCGCGCGGCTTTCGTCGCCGAGGTGGACCGTGACCGCGCCGCGGCGTAGCCCGTTCGCCTACGCCGTCGTCCGGGTCGTGCCGCACGTGGAGCGTGGCGAGTCGATGAACGCCGGCGTCATCCTCCTGTGCCGACCGAAGCGCTTCCTCGCCGCCCGGGTGGACCTCGACGAGGACCGCTTGCGCGCGCTCGCGCCCGACTGCGACGCGACGGAGATCCGGCGCCACCTCGACGCGATCCCGCGGATCGCCGCCGGCGACCACGATGCCGGGCCGATCGCGGCCCTGTCGCAGCCGGAGCGGTTCCACTGGCTCGTCGCGCCGGCGAGCACGGTCGTGCAGCCGGGGGACGTGCACACGGGGATGACGGCGGATCCGGCGGCGACCCTCGACCACCTCTTCGCGACGATGGTGCTGCCCCCGGGCAGAGCGGTCGAGGTCGGCGGGACTCCGTGACAAACGCCTCTGGTCGGTGTCGCGCGCGTTCAGGACAGTGACGCCGGGGGTGGTCGCCCGTGACCGAAGCCGGTCCTCCCGACCGGAACGAGACGCAGACGGATCGCTCCGCGCCCGACGCCGCCGGCGGGGCGCGTCCCGCCACGCACGGGTTCCTGTTCGCGGACCTCCGCGACTACACCGCGTTCGTCCATGCGCGCGGCGACCACGCCGCGGCCGCGCTCCTCGGCCGCTACCGCACCCTCGTCCGCGGTGAGATCGCGTCCTTCGCCGGCGCCGAGATCCGGACCGAAGGCGACAGCTTCTACGTGGTGTTCGACTCGGCCAGCGCCGCGGTCCGCTGCGGGCTCGCGATCATCGCGGCGGCCGGCGAGACCGCGACCGAGCCGGACCCCATCCACGTCGGTGTCGGCGTGCACGCCGGCGAGACCGTGGAGACGGGCGAGGGCTACGTGGGGTCCGCCGTGAACATCGCGGCCCGCCTGTGCTCCGTGGCGAAGACGGGCGAGCTCATCGTCAGCGACACGGTGCGCGCCCTGACGCGCACGTACCTCGACGTCACGTTCGAGCCGCTCGGTGCACGGCGCCTCAAGGGGGTGGACGAGCCGATCACCGTCTACCGCGTGGTGCCGGGGGGTGCGCCGGGAGCCGCCCGCGTGCGGACCGCGCCCGCGCGCTCGCGCCGGACCCGGTGGCTCGCGGCGATCGGTGCGGCGCTCGTGGTCGTCGTCGCGGTCGTCATCGTCGCCGTGGCCGCCACGGGCCTGCCCGGGGCGTCGCCCGCCGTGACCTCCTCGCCCGGAACGGCGGGCGCGACATCGCCCGGGAGCGGGGCGGTCGCGTCCCCGTCGAGCGGGGCCGCGAGCCCGGCCGGGTCGCCGTCCGCCTCTCCGTCGGCAGCCCCCTCGGGGGGCCTGGCCGGGATGACGGGGGACGAGCTGGAGCTCCTCGCGCGGATCCCCAAGGAGTTCCAGCCGTTCTGCCGGCGCTCCAGCCCCTCGGACGGGTCGCTGGGCGGGGACCTCGCGAGCCTCCGCTGCGACCTGCCGGTCGGCACCGCGGACGTCTTCGGCGCCGACTCGGTCTGGTACGACACGTACTCGGCCGGCGGCCTCATGTCGGTCGCGATGAACGGGATCGCGACCCGGCAGGGCCTGACGAACGTGGCCGGTGGCACAGCGGTCGAGGATCGCTGTGCGATGGACGCCACCCCGGGGATCGGCCGGTGGTCCATGGGGATCACGTTCACGGGCCAGCTCGCGTGCTACGTGAAGGACGGCGCCGCATGGCTCGCCTGGACGTACGAGGGCCAGCAGATCGCGGCGCGGGCCGTCCGCCGCGACGGCGCGATGGCGAGCCTCGTCGACTGGTGGCGGGAGCAGGCCTCGGGCTTCCTCCGGTAGGGCACCGTGCCGGGGAGACCCGGCAGTTCCTACGGCGCGGCCTCCTTCTCCACCACCAGCCGCTCCGGCTGCCAGGCCCAGTTGAGCAGCGTGAGGTCAAGCGGGCCGTCGACGGTCGCGACGGTCGGGCGCACGGCGTCCGTGAGGGCCTGGTTCCACAGGAACAGCGCCGGCAGCTGGGCCGCGAGCTCCTCCTGGGCCTGCCGGTAGAGCAGCGCCCGGCCCGCCTGATCGTAGGTATCCTCCGCCGCTGCGAGCAGGCGATCGAACTCCGGGTCGCTCCAGCCGCCCATGTTCATGCCGTCCGGGCGCTCCGCGTCGCTGACCTGCGACGAGGTGTAGTACACGAGACTGTCCGCCGGGCTGACGCCCGTGATGTACACGATGAGGAGCAGGTCGAACGGCGTCTCGGTGCCCGGGATGTCGTGCGGGTAGGTGACGAGGTCGCCGTAGCCCTCGATCGGCAGGCTCTCGAGGTGCATCCCGCAGTCGCGCGCTTGGGCGGCGATCAGGTCGGCCATCTTGAGTCGGTCGGGCAGCACCCGGACGACGATCTTGGCGGCCAGGCGGTCCTTGCCCTTCGCGTAGACGCCGTCCGCTCCCGGCTTCCAGCCCGACGCCTCGATCAGGCGCTTGCCGGCGGCGACGTCGCGCTCGGGCTTCGGCAGGTCCGGGTCGTCGCCCCAGCTGCCCGGCATGACCGGGCTGTAGATCGGGATCCCGGCCCCGCCGGTCGCAGAGTCGACGACGCGCGGCAGGTCGATGCACAGCTGGAGTGCGCGGCGCAGGTTCACGTCGGAGAAGAGGCGGCCCTCCCGGACGTTGAAGGTGAGCTGGGCGGAATTCGAGCCCGGCGGGTGGAGCACGCGGACGCCGTGCGCCTCGGCGGTGGCCTCGAAGGCGGCGCCCAGGGACAGGCGTCCGAACGGTACACCGTGGAAGGGGTCCGAGAGGATGTCGACCGTTCCCGCCACGACGTCCGAGCCGTCGGCCTTCGTCCGCACGAAGTCGATGTACCGCGTCGCCGGCATCCCGCCGTGGTAGCCGGGGAAGGCCTCGAGATGGACGCTGTCGGCATCCTGGGAGACGTAGCGGTACGGACCCGTGCCGACGAAGAGGTCAGGGCGCCCGATCAACATGATGCCCACGATGCTCGCCACGCGGTCGCTCCCCGTGTGGTGGAGCGCCCAGCCGACCGAGCCGCCGCCCGTGTCGACGGCGGGGTCGAGGTTGAAGACGGCATTCCCCAGCCCCAGGCACGCGTCGAATTCCCCGTTCTTCTTCTGGAAGTCCTCGTGGTGGACGGGGAAGCCCACGAAGCCGAGCTTCCGGTAGATCGCGTCCACCTCGGCGACGCGGGCCTCGCTGCACACCGGCGGATCGGCGCCCATCTCGGCGTTGGCGGTTCTAACAAGCGTGTCCACGTCCTCAGCGGTGAGGCCCGCTTCCTCGAAGGCGGCGACGGCCTCGTCGATGGAATGGCGCGGGAAGATCGGGAGGTGCAGCGTGCACTCCAGGCACGCCGCGTCGACCGAGGGGAAGACGAACTCGACCGTCCGCGCGTCGACGGCCCGCACCTCCGTGAAGGTGAATCCCAGGGACATGGGGACCGGGTGGTTCATGACCTGGTACGTGGAGACGACGTCGTCGGCGGTGAGCGGCGTCCCGTCGTGGAAGGTCGTCTCGACCAGGCGGCAGCGGATGACGGCGCCGTCCGAGCCGGGCACGAAGCAGGGCCCGTCGGCCAGGTCGGGCACGGCGTTGCCGCGTCCGTCGTAGCCGTACAGGCTGCCGTACACGAGGCGTCCGAAGGTCAGGGCTGGGAAGGCGAACTCGGTATCCACCATCCAGCCCCTGTAGAGAGCGACGTTGACTCCGATCCGCAGCGTGTCGGCATAGGCGACCGGGGAAGGGCCGACCGCCTGCGTCGCCGTCGGGGAAGGGGCTGTGGCGAGAGCCTGGCCTGCGGTCGCGGAGGGCGCCGTCGCGGCAGACGCGCCCGACGCGGACGCGGACGGGGCGGGCGTGGAGGTGGAGCCGCAACCGGCCGCGAGCACCACCACGAGAAGCAGGACGAGACCGCGGGCCGCACGCATCGCTCGCATCACTGCACCCCCTTCGTCACCACCATCCGCTCCGGCTGCCAGGCCCAGTTCGGCACTGTCAGGTCAAGCGGGCCATCGACGGTCGTGACCGCCGTGCGCAGGCTGTCGTAGCGGACCCCGGCCCACAGGAAGATCGTCGGCAGCTGGGCCGCGAGCTCCTCCTGGGCCTGCCGGTAGATCGCCGTCCGCTCGGCCTGGTCGTACGTGTCCGCTCCCGCCTCGACCAGGCGGTCGAACGCCGGGTCGCTGAAGCCGCCCATGTTGCCGCCGTTCGGGTACTCCTCGTCGCTGATCTCTTCAGAGGTCCACGGGGGCAGGATGTTCAGGGGGTCGGCGCCCACGACCGACCACACGGCGAGGGTGAGGTCGAACGGCGTCTTCGTGCCCGGGATGTAGTGCGGGAAGCTGTCGCCCATGGCCTGGAGGTCGCCGATCTCCACCGGCAGGTTCTTGAGGTCCATCCCGCAGTCGCGGGCCTGGGCGGTGATGAGGTCGACCATCTTCACGCGGTCGGGAGCGTCGCCCCGGACGGGGACCTGTGCGGCGAGAGAGACGCCATCCTTCGCGTAGATGCCGTCGGCCCCGAGCGTCCAGCCCGAGGCCTCGATCAGGCGCTTGGCGGCGGCGACGTCGCGCTCGGGCTTCGGCAGGTCGGGGTCGTCGGGCCAGGTGCCGGGCATGACAGGGCTGTAGATGGGGATCCCGGTGCCGCCGGTGGCGGCGTCCACGTTGCGGGGCAGGTCGATGCACAGCTGGAGCGCCTTGCGCAGGTTCACGTCGGAGAAGAGGCGACCCTCCCGGACGTTGAGGGTGAGGACGTGGTTCCTGGGAGTCGGCGGGTGGACCACCTCGACGCCGTGGGCCACGGCAGTCGCCTCGAAGGCGGTGCCGAGGGAGGTGTCCGGGACGATGTCGACCGTCCCTGCCACGAGGTCCGAGCCGTCCCCCTCCGCCCGCACCAGGTCGACGTACCTCGTCGCCGCGCGGCCGCCGTGGTAGCCGTCGAAGGCTTCGAAGTGGACGCGGTCGGCGTCCTGGGAGACGTACCGATAGGGGCCCGTGCCGACGAAGATGTCGGGCCGTCCCCACGCCATCTGTCCGACGATGGCCGCCACCCGGTCGATCCCCGTCCGGCTGAGCGCGTAGCCGATCGAGCCGCCGCCCCAGCTGGTGGAGGTGTGGAGGTTCCAGGCGCCGTTCCCGAGCGCGCCGCACGTGTCGATTGTCCCGTTCGGCAGCAGGAGGTCCTCGCGGTAGACGATGACGTAGCCGAGCTTCCGGTAGATCGCCTCCACCTCGGCGAGGCGGGCCTCGCTGCACACCGGCGGGTCGGCGCTGATCTCGGCGTTGATGTCGTCGGCAAGCTTGTCCAGCCCCTCCGGGGTGAGGCCCCTCGTCGCTTCGTCGAAGACGGCGACGGCCTCGTCGATGGAGTGGCGCGAGAAGATCGGGATGGCCGGCAGCACCGTCGTCAGGAGATCCGGTACGACCGCCGGGAGCACGAAGTCGACCGTCCGCGGGTCGACGACCCGGACCTCCTTGATGTCAAGTTGCACCAGGGGCTGGCGCATGATCTGGTACGTGTAGGCGACGTCGTCTGCCGTCAGCGGCGTCCCGTCGTGGAACGTCGTCTCCTTGATCCGGCAGCGGATGACCTTCCCGTCATCGCCGGGCACGAAGCATGGCCCGTCGGCCAGGTCCGGGATCGCGTTGGCGAGGCCGTCGTAGCGGTACAGGCCGGCGTACACGAGGCGTCCGAAGGTGAGCATGGGGACGCCGACCAGGTCGATCCAGGGCTGCCAGCTCCGGGACCCACCGAGGTTGACGCCGATCCGCAGGGTGTCCGCGTAGGCCGGGGAGGGGCTGGTCGCCGGCGTCGCCGGCGAAGAGGTCGTGGCGAGGCTCGCGGCCGTCGTCGCGATCGGGGCCACCCCGGTCGGCGTGCCCGACGGCGACGGGGCCGGCGTGGACGAGGTGCCGCAGCCGGCGGCGAGCACCGCCGCGAGAAGCAGGACGAGACCACGGATCCCGACCGAAGAGCGCATCACTGCGCCCCCTTCGTCACCACCATCCGCTCCGGCTGCCACGCCCAGTTCGGCACGGTGAGGTCGAGCGGTCCGTCGACGGTCGCGACGGCGGAGCGCAGGCTGTCGTAGCGCGTCATGCCCCAAAGGAAGATCGTCGGCAGCTGGGCCGCCAGCTCCTGCTGGGCCTCGCGCAGGAGGCGCGCCCGGTCGGCCTGGTCGTACGTGGCGTTCGCGGCCGCGATCAGACGGTCGAAGGCCGGGTCGCTGAAGCCGCCGTTGTTGCCGGCGTCCGGGTGCTCGGCATCGCTGATCTGATCGGAGGTGTAGCCGACAAGGCCTTGCCCAGGGTCGGGGCCGCTCTGTTCCGTCCTGAACAGCTCGAGCTCGAACGAGACTGGCGGGTCGGCGCCGATCTCGGCGTTGATCTCGTCGGCGAGCGTGTCCAGCCCCGCTGGGGTGAGGCCCTTCGTCCCGGCTTCGAAGGCGGCGACGGCCTCGTCGATCGAATGCCGGGAGAAGATCGGGATGAGCGGCAGCACCGTCGTCAGGAACGTCGGGTCGACCGCCGACAGCACGAAGTCGACCGTCCGCGGGTCGACGACCCGGACCTCCGTCGGCAACCCCCCGGTGAGGACCGGGCGCGCGAAGACCTGGTAGCTGTAGGCGACGTCGTCGGCGGTGAGCGGCGTGCCATCGTGGAAGGTCGTCTCCACCAGCCGGCAGCGGATGACCTTGCCGTCGGCGCCCGGCACGAAGCAGGGACCGTCGGCCAGGTCGGGGATGGCCTCGTCGTGGCCGTCGAAGCGGTAAAGGCCGCTGTGGACGAGCCGACCGAAGGTGAGCACGGGAACGCGGTTCAGCTCGGTTGCAGGCTGCCACCCCCTGTTCATCCCGAGGTTGACGCCGATCCGCAGGGTGTCGGCGTACGTGGGCGGGGTCGGGGTCGGCGTGGGGGTCGAGGTCGCCGCCGCCGCCGTCGGCGCTGTGCTCGCCGATGCCTCCGAAGCACTCGTCGTGGAGGGCGTCGGCGAGCCGCAGCCGGCCACCAGCCCCGCCACGAGGAGCGGGGCGAGGAACCGAGACGACGCCACCGATCGCATCACTGCGCCCCCTCCTCCACCACCATCCGCCCCGGCTGCCAGCCCCAGTTCGGCACGGTGAGGTCGAGCGGCCCGTCCACGGTCGCGACCGCGGAACGCACGACGTCGTACGTGTTCGAGGCCCACAGGAAGAGGTACGGCTGCTGGGCCGCGATCTCCTGCTGCGCCCGCCGATAGAGCCGTGTTCGCTCCGCCTGGTCGTAGGTCGCCTTCGCCTGCTCAACGAGGGTGTCGAGCGCCGGGTCCGAGAACCCGCTCCAGTCGGGCCTGTCGCCGTTGCCGTCGGGGTGGTCGGCGTCGGTGATGTACGTCGAGACGAAGCTCTGCAGGGCATAGTCGGGATCGCCGGGGAACAGGGACCAGCCGCCGAGGTACAGGTCGACCGGCGCCTTCGTGCCCGGGATGAGGTGGGGATACTGGAAGAGCCCGTCGACCTGGTCCCAGCTCACCGGCCTGGAACGCAGGTCCATCCCGCAGTCGCGCGCCTGGGAGGCGATCAGGTCGGTCATCTTCACGCGGTCGGGAGCGTCGCCCCGGACCGGGATCTCGGCGGCGAGGCGGGTCCCGTCCTTCGCGTAGATGCCGTCGGTCCCCGGCGACCACCCCGCGTTCTCGACGAGCGCACGGGCTGCGGCGACGTCACGCGCCGGCTTGGGCACGGTCGGGTCGTGCGCCCAGGTGCCGGGCATCAGCGGGCCGTAGGCCGGGGTCCCGGCGCCGCCGGTCGCGGCGTCGACGATGCGCGGCAGGTCGATGCACAGCTGGAGGGCCCTGCGGAGGTGGACGTCGGCGAAGAGACGGTCGGGCCGGACGTTGTACTGGAGGGCGTAGTACCCGGGCTGCGGCAGGGTGGCGATCCGGAGGCCGTGCGAGGCGGCGGTCGCCTGGAAGGCCGGCCCAAGACTGGTGAGGCTCACGACATCCCCGACCTGGTAGATGTCGAGGCCGCCGTCGAGCAGGTCCGAGCCGTCGCCCTTCGCGGGCATGAAGTCGATGAATCGGGTGGCGGCCATCCCGCGGTGATAGCCCGGCCAGGCCTCGACGCGGATGCCGTCGGCGTCCTGGGAGACGAAGCGGTACGGCCCGGTGCCGATCGGCTCCCAGTCGACTCGGAGGCCGAAATAGGCCGCCGCGACCGCGGCAAGCCCGGTCTTTCCGAGGGAGTCCGCGACGGCGCGGATGTACCACCGGCTCGCGGTACCGACCCAGCCGCACGTGTCGAAGGTCCCGTCGCGCGAGAAGTCCTCCCGATAGAGGGGGACGCCGAGCCTCGCGATCAGGGAGGCGGCCTCATCCAGGTGCGCCGTGCAGACCGGCGGGTCCTTCCCGATCCCGGCATCGATGGCGTCGGCGAGCTTGGTCACGTCCGCCGCCGTGTGGCCCTTCATCGCGGTGGTGAACGCCGCGTACGCGTCCTCCACGGCGTGGCGCGGAAGGATCGCGGTGGCCAGACCGGTCGACATGAACGACGAGTCGACGGACGCGAGGACGAAGTCGACGGTGCGCGGGTCCACGACCTGCACGGCCTCGAGGACGGGGGACACGTAGAACCCCGGTACCTGCAAGATGAGCCGGTAGGTGTACGCGACGTCATCGGCCGTGACAGGCGTCCCGTCGTGGAAGGTCGTCTCGATCAGGCGGCAGCGGATGACCGTCCCGTCGCCCTGTGGCACGCAGGGGCCGTCGGCGAGGTCGGGGACCGCCTGGAAGGTCGCGTCGTACCCGTAGAGACCGCCGAAGACGACGGTGCCGAGGTTCAGCTGGTGCGGGTCGCTGTACTCGAGCGCAGCCCGGAAGCCGTAGAGCGCCGACCCCGGGCTGGGGTCCCAGCCGATCCGCAGGGTGTCGGCGTAGGCCGGCGTGGGGGCGGCCGAGGGCGCGACTGTGGCCGATGGCGGCGCGGTCGGCTCGGCAAGGCCGGCGGTCGCGGCCGGGGCCGTCCCGGCGGGCGCGCCCGACACGAGCGGCGACGGGACGGGCGTGGAGCTCGTGCCGCAGCCGGCTGCGAGCATCGTCACGAGGAGCGGGACGAGGCATCGGGCCGACGTCGCCGATCGCATCACTGCACCTCGGGCTCCCTCGCGGACCCGACCATCAGAGCGCGGGCGGTCGGTGCCGTCCAGTGCCATGTGGCGCGACGGCCCGGGGGCCGCCGCCCGCGCCGACCGCCGACGGCCGGGTCCGCTGGCTCGCCGTCCTGGCGGGTCAGTCCACGTACAGGCCCCACGACCTGACCGGCCACGTGCGGCCGGGTCTGCCGTCGGCCGGGACGCGGCTCGGGCCCGTCGGACCGGAGACCCGAGGGACGACGAGCACCGGCGCGCTCGCTGTCGCCGTCGGGGTCATGGCCGGGACGGCCTGGGCCGGGGTCGTGGCGGCGGGGACCGCGACGGCCGGGGCCCGGGCAGGGACGGTCGCGGGCTGCCGCCCGCTGGTCCCGACGAGCACCGCCACCGCGAGCACGACCGTCAGCCCCACGATCGCGATGGCCGAGCCGAGCGCGGCCCGGCGTGGGAGCCGCACACCACGGCGCGGGACCTCCAGTCCGCTCGCACCGACCCGCCCGGCTGTCATGGCACGCCTCCTGCAGCCCCGACGGATCCGCTCGAGGCCGCGCACCGTGCGCGCCGCCCGCTCCGTCGTCGGGCTCTCGCGCTCAGGGTGGTCGCCCGATCTCCGGCCGGCAGCCACGATGCCGACACGGTGCGCGTGGACGTCCCGACACGGGAACGGTCGCGCGCGCGACGCAGCGGCGGCAGCGGGCGGCCGTCGGGCGCGCGACGAGGGCGGCCGGCTGGGCCGGCTGGCTGGGCCGGCCGGCCGACCGCCGCGTGACGGGTCGAGGATCAGGCGTCCTTCCGCCAGGCGGGCATCGTCGCCATGTACGCCTCTGCGCGCGCCTTGGCGGTCTCGTAGTCGAGGCCCTCCGCCCGCATCGACCACTGGGTGAACCGCTCCAGGCGCTCGTCGCGCGCCTGCAGTGTCCCGTCCTCGCGCGTGCAGTGCCGGCAGTACGGGATGGAGGGATCGCCGAGCGCGTGGTCGTCGGCAGTGGCGAGCGGCATCCCACAGCTGTCGCAGCGGATGTCGGGGGTGATGGGCGCGGTCATGTGCACGGTCCTTTCGCTGTCCGGCCGCCGCGCCGGGCCGGCGTGGCGATCGCATCGGTGGTGGGGGAAGCTGAAGCCGCCGGCGCCGCGTCCCCAGCCTCGGCCGGCTCCGCCCGGGCGAGCAGCTCGAACCCACGGACGACCGTGGCACGATCGCGAGGCTCGAGCGACGCCATGACACGTGCCAGGAGGTCCGGTGCGAGCACCTGGCCCACGCGCCCCACGACATCCCGGCCCGTGTCGGTCAGCCAGACGAGGACGCGGCGCTCGTCGCGCTCGTCGCGGATCCGGGCGACGAGGCCCTTCGCCTCGAGTCGGGCGACGAGCTCCGAGGTGGTGTTCCGCCGCAACCCGAGATGCTCCGCCTGCTCGCCGATCGTCAGCGGACCCGCCGACGCGAGGTGGATGAGCACCTCGAGCCCGCGCCGGGTCACCGAGAGGGTCGCGTCTCCCGCGGGCCGGCGCGCGGAGTGGTACCGACGATAGACCTCGGGGAACAGGCGCGTGACGACGCGCGCGGCGGCCTCGGGGGAGGGACCCTCGTCCTGCGGTGAGGCAGGGAGCGGATTCCCGATAGATCCTGTCGTCACGACCATGTCGTCACGACATTCCCACCGATCGCGACGCCGGTCAACAGATGCGACCCCCCGGCACGACGCGATCGCCGGTCAGGACATGGTCGCGAGGCCCGACCCGGCCCCCGCCGCGCTCGGCCGGCCGGGCGGGGGGCGATCGTCACGACGGGGGCGTTCGCAAGGCCGCTGCCGCGGCCTCCACGACCGCGCCCACGGGCATCGCATCGACGTCGAGCGTGGCGAGCGGCCGGACGGCGGCGAACCGAGCCGCCCGCGCGCGCGACTGCGCGGCGAACGCCGCGACGGGATCCGGACCGAGCGGGCGCCGATGGGCGCCGTGCGCATGGCGCGCGGCCAGCGTCGCCGGACGCGCGCGGAGCCGGATCACCGCGATCCCGGGCTCCCGGAGGGCGCGCCGGCACCTGGGGTC
>JAKOQS010000231.1 GCA_029778235.1 Chloroflexota bacterium
AGAGGCAGCCCTCGTCGCCCTCCTGGATCTCGTCGGACAGGTCGAGCACCGGGTTGATCAGGTGGCCCACCACGTCGTCGACGTCGTAGGTGAACACGCGCAGGCTGACGCCGAGCTGCGGTGCCGCGAGGCCCGCGCCGGGCGCGTCGAGCATGGTGTCGGTGAGGTCCTTCACCAGCTGGCGCAGCTCCTTGGCGAAGGTCGTCACCTCCGCCGCGGGCGTGGTGAGGACCGGGTCGCCGAACAGGCGGATGGGCTTGACGGCCACGGACGGCTCTCCTCGGTACGACGGCGTGCTGCCGCGGACAGTCTAGGGACAGCCCGCACGCGCAGACGCCGCGACCGGCGTCAGCCGAGCACCACGGGATCGATGCGCACCGTCACCGGTGCGCCGTCCTTGCGCGCGCTGCGCACCGCGGAGGCCGCGTGCAGCGCCGCGGCGAGCTCGGCGCCCTCACGCCGCGGAGCGGTGACCAGCGCGCGCACGCGCGGCTCGGGGTCGACGGCGCGCGGCGGAGGAGGCACCGGCACCGGTCCGAGGACGCTCGCGGTGGCCGGCATCCGGGTGTGGCCCAGCAGGTCGGCGACGTCGTCGGGACGGCCGGTGAGCTCGGCGACCCGCCAGGCCGGCGGGAGGCGGAGCAGCTCGCGCTCGGACAGCTCGCGCGCCGCGAACCCGGCCGGGTCGCCGCGCACGAGCGCCTGCACCGCGGGCAGCGCCGGATCGGCCACCAGCACGACGACGCCGCCGTCGGCCGCCGGGCGCACCAGGCTCGCGGCAGCCGTCCACCGGCGCACCGCCTCCTCGCCCGCGCGCAGGTCCGGTCGGTCGAGCATGAGGCGGCCGTCGAGCAGGAGGGCGGCGGCGTACCCGCCCTCGGCGCGCGGCTCGGCCCCCGGTGTGGCCACCACGATCGCGGGCCGGGCGTCCACGGTGTCGAGCACGCCCGAGCCGCCGGGGTCCCGGCCGGAGACCCGCACCGGGTGGCCGGGGAAGGCACGGCCGAGCTCCTCCGCCGTACGCCGCTCTCCCACCGACACCGCGCGCAGCCGGTCGCCGCCGCAGCGCGGGCAGCGCCAGTCGCCCGCCAACCGTCCGCACCAGCCGCAGGTCGCGATGGCGTGCCCGCTGCTGACGCCGAGCGGACCGTGGCAGTGGACGCACCGCGCCGCCTGCCGGCAGCTCTGGCAGGCCAGCACGGGCACATAGCCGCGGCGCGGCACCTGCACGAGCACCGGTCCCGAGGTGAGCGCCTGCTGCGCCGCCTGCCAGGCAGCGTGCGGCAGGCGGGCCGTGCGCGCCGCCTCGTCGCGCGCGAGATCGGCGTCGGACCCGGCCGTGACCACCCGCGGACGACGGCGCCGCTGCTCGGTGCGCGGCAGGACGACCTCCCGGGCCCAGCCCGACGCCACGAGCGCCTGCGCCTCGACCGAGCGCGACGTCGCACCGAGGACGAGCGCGGCACCGGTCTGGGCGGACCGGAGCACGAGCACCTCGCGCGCGTGCCAGTAGGGGGCGTGCGGGTCGGCCAGGCTGTCGTCGCCGTCGTCCCAGAGGACGACGAGGCCGAGGTCGCGCACCGGCGCGAAGACCGCGGCCCGGGTGCCGACCACCACCGAGGCTCGTCCGCGGCGGATCTCGAGGTAGGCGCGGTAGCGCGCCGCGGGGCCGAGGTCGGCGGTGAGGACGCGGTGGTGGCCGGGGCCGAGGCGCGCGGCGAGGGCGTCGTCGAGACGTCGGACGTCGCGCGCGTCCGGGGCCACGACCAGGACGCCGCGCCCGCTCGCTGCCGCGGCCTGGACGAGGACCGCGATCGCCGTCGCGGGGTCCTCGCCGGAGGCGGCCGTCCACACCGCCCGCGGGCCCGGCTCCTCGGGGGTGAACGCAGCACCGGGGTCGCCGACCCGCGCGACCAGCGCGGTGCCGCCCGTGCATGCGGTCCACGGTCCGGCGTCGCGCGGGCGCGCGACCGGATCGAGCTCGGCGTCCGGCAGTGCGTCGACGGCCGCCTCGGTGGCGGCATGGCGCGGCGGCACGGCGGCCCGCAGGACGTCGGCCAGGGTGCCCGACCAGCGGTCGGCCACGGCGCGCGCGAGCCCGAGGATCTGCGGAGCGAGGACGGGGTCGGGGCTCACGACCTTGGCCACCCGCTCGAGCCGGCCGGGGTGCGCGGACGCCGCGGTCCGCTCCACGACCCAGCCGTCGACCAGCTTGCCGGAGAAG
>JAKOQS010000232.1 GCA_029778235.1 Chloroflexota bacterium
ATCGGCCAGCTGACGATGCGCAACCTCGACATCGCCGACTCCCGCGCCAAGCTGGAGCTCTACGCCGCCCAGGGCACGCTGCTCGCCGGACAGGCCGACCTGATCGGCGCCATCGAGCAGGGCCGCGCCGCCGCGATCTCCGAGCTGGGCACCGCCCCGGACTCCGACGTCGAGTCGGCGGCCCTGCGCTCCGCGATGGACTCGGGCACCGACTGATCGTGCACCTCTCCGCCGCCGCCCACCGCGTCCTCCGCACCGTCGAGGCCGCGCGGGAAGCGACGGGCCACGCGGTCACGCGCGCCCGTGGCCGCAGCCTCGCGTCGTCGAACACCGTGTGGACGACGCTCCGGGGGAGGTCTTTGGCCGCATGTCCCGTCGACTCCTTCGATGGCCGGACGGCGATCGCGGGCACGCTGGCGGAGATCTGCGCCGCCCTGGCAGAGGCGGGAATCGCATACGAGACCGCGGCGACGGAGCCTCCCAGCATCGCCGTCCCGGCGACCCCGTGGCCCGCGGTCGTCCGCGCCCTGGCCCCGCTCGAGCTCTCGGCGCAACAGGGCGCGGCGCTCGGCCCCCTCTCGCGCCTCCGCGCCCGCCCCGGCGCGGTGAGGGTCTTCCGACCCTGGGCCACGAGCGGCGGCCGCTACCTCGCCGGACCCGATGTCGGCGTCGACCTCGTCCCCGGATCCGCCCCGCCGCCCGTGCCGGGCCTCGGGGACATCGACGCCGTCTTCACCTGGGTGGACGGCTCCGACCCCGCCTGGCAGGAGAAGAAGCGGCGACGACTGAAGGAGATGGGGCGGGCGCCGCTGCACGAGACCGCCGCGAACGACGCCCGGTACGCGCAGATCGACGAACTCCGCTACGCGCTGCGCGCCGTCGCCCGGTACGCGCCGTGGCTTCGCCGCACCTTTCTCGTGACCGACGGCCAGCGGCCGCCGTGGCTCGAGGACGAGTATCCCCACGTGACGCTGGTGAGGCACGACGAGATCTTCTCCGACCCCGCGGCCCTGCCGACCTTCAACTCGCACGCCATCGAGTCCCGGCTCCACCACATCCCGGGGCTCGCCGAGCGCTACCTGTACGTCAACGACGACATCTTCCTCGGCCACTACCTGCACCCGACGGACTTCTTCACGGAGTCCGGCCTGCCGCGGCTCTTCCCCACCCACGACGCCATCCCCGACGGCCCCGTCAGCCCGAAGGACCGGCCCGTCGTCGCGGCGGCGAAGAACAACTCA
>JAKOQS010000233.1 GCA_029778235.1 Chloroflexota bacterium
CGCCAGTCGGGTCGCCCGGGATGTGGGGCTCGGTGCGGTCGTGATGCGGTGAAGGACGGCGAACCGGTTCTGCCGGGAGAGCCCGTCGAAGGTCGTACGCGCCGTCGGCGACGCGACCAGTGCTGCCTCCAGGTCATCGGGGACCCCGATCGTCGCCGGCCCGGCGTACGCCCGATCCCATCGCCCGTCCGCCTTCGCCCGGTCGATCTCCGCCTGCCCTCGCGGACGCATCCGGCCCTCCGCGACGAACGCCTCCACGATCCCGACGTTGCGCTGTGACCAGAGCGACGCCCGCCGGCGTGGCGTGAACCGCTGACGGAACGTGGTGGCGTCGTGGGACCTCTTCTGCCCGTCGATCCATCCGCTGCACAGCGCCTCGTCCAGGGCCTGCGCGTACGTCAGGGAGGTCGGGCTCGTCGTCCCCTTCTTGGCGAGCAGCAGCCACACGCCGTCGGACGCGTCCTCGTTCGCATCGAGCCAGGCGCGCCACGCGGCGGCGTCCGCCACGACAAGGATCTCGGACTCATTCTCCCGGGGCATGGGCCTAGGCTCGCAGATGTCCGCACCGCGCCGACCTCACATCCGCGAAGGCTGCGTCGTCAGAGAGTCATGAGCCCGTCATCTGAATCGGCACGCACACCCCTGACGATCGCCGTCGCGGGCGGCACCGGAGTGGTCGGCCGGCACGTCGTCGCTGCCGCGACGGCCGCCGGGCATCCGGTTCGTGTCCTGGCCCGCGCAACGGGCGTCGACCTTCGCTCCCCCGAGCACCTGGCCGATCACCTCGCCGGCGTCGACGTGGTCGTCGACGCCTCCGGCATCTCGACCCTCGACGAGGACGCGAGCGTCGCGTTCTTCGAGTCGGTCACCTCGTCGCTGCTGCGCGCCGAAGCGGAGGCGGACGTCCGCCACCATGTCGCGCTCTCGATCGTCGGCGCGGCCGCCGCGCCGTCGGGGTACTACGCGGGCAAAGCGCGCCAGGAGCGCCTCCTGCAGGAGTCCGGGGCGGCCTGGACGATCCTGCGGACGACGCAGTTCCACGAGTTCGTCGCCCAGGTCCTCCAGCGGCCACCCCTCCTCGGCGTCCACCTGGTGCCGTCGATGAGGACTCAGCCGGTCGCCGCCGCCGAGGTCGCCGACGAGCTGGTGCGCCTGGCCGAACGGGAGCCCGCGGGATTCGCGACCGATCTCGGCGGCCCCGCGGCGGAGAAGCTGACGGACCTCGCCCGCCGGGACCTGGCTGCCACGGGTGGGCGCGGACCGGTCGTCCCCG
>JAKOQS010000234.1 GCA_029778235.1 Chloroflexota bacterium
GGCTCGTGGCCGAGGAGACCACGCTGTCCGACGTGCTGCGTCGGGCCATCGCCGACGGTGACACGGATGCGGTCGTGGCGATCGCGTCTGCGCTGACGATGCTGTGGACGATCCGGGGGGAGCACGGGCGAGCCCTGGCTCTCGGCGGTCCGATCGATGCCCTGCTCGCGGACTACGCGCCGCCGGACGAGCTGGCGGATGCGAGCCGGATGACCGCGATCGCCCTGATCCTACCGGACACGTTCGTCGGCGGGCGCGGTGTCGCGGGCGCCCGGGCGATGCTCGCGCGGATCGGGGGAGGGCACAACCCGCGGATCGCGTTCACCGTCGAGGTGGTCGCCCTGGCCACCTCGACGGATCCGGTCGCCGCGGAGGCCCGTCTCGATGCGATGGCCCAGAGCCCCGTCCGGTTGGAGCGCCTGACGGCGCTGCAGTGGGCGGCGCACCTCCACGAGAACCGGGGCGATGGGCTCGTCGCGACGGGCTTCGTCGAGCAGGCGCTCGCGCTGTGGCGGCCGGAGGACGGAATCTGGATGCGGGTGAACCTCGAGATGCAGCTGGCCCAGCTCGCGGGCCAGCGCGGGGACCTCCCGGTCGCTGCCCGGCACGCGCTCGCGGCGCTACCGGACCTGGTGCTCATCGGCGCCGACGACGACGCCATGGACGCCCGATCCCTCGTCGCGCTGGACGCGATCCGCCGCGGAGACCTGGCGCTCGCCGAAGAGCTGGCGGACTCGAACGCCGACGGCGTCGACGGGGTGTGGAGCACCGGCGGGACGACGGTGACGCTGGCGGTGCGGGCGGAGGTGGCCCTCGCGCGAGGCGACGTCGAGACGGGCCTGCGGACCTACCGGGAGATGGCGACGGCGATGGCGCGCCCGCTGCCGGAGTTCGGGGTGACGATCGCGTTCTTCGCCTTGTACGGCCTGGCGAACGCCGCGGTCGCCCACGCCCGTCACGGGGAGGGTGCCGACCTCGTCGACGAGCTGGCGGCGCTGTTCCCCTCGGCGACCGACCGCGATTCCGCTCGGATCGACTTCCCGCTCATCGGGGCGGCCGTCTTCGCGCTGGGCGTCGCGGGGCTGGTGCACGGGCGGCTCGCGCCGGACGACGCGGCGTTCCTCCTGTGCGCGGCCCTGCGGTTCAACTACGTGCGGGCGTCACCGTCGATGAACTGGCAGTCCGGTGCCGACCTCGTCGAGCAGCGCGGGCCGGGCGCGATTGAGCGGGCCGAGCGACGGGTCGGGGACCGAGAGGCCCCGGAGCTCCTCGCGGAGATCCGGGACCTGCTCCGGGACCGCCGAGACGCCTTCCATGGTCGGTAAACCGGGCATATCGACGGTTTTAGCGACCAC
>JAKOQS010000235.1 GCA_029778235.1 Chloroflexota bacterium
CGAACCCCGCCGCACCGACCCCGCGACGGAGCCCGTGGGCGTCGCCAGCCTCCGCCTGGAGCGCGACGCCATCTTCCTGTACGACGCGCTCGCGCGGATCGACAAGGACCCCGACCGCGCCGAGGCGTTCCGCACGATGGCCGCGACCGAGCGCCGCCACGCCGGGATCTGGGAGGAGCGCCTTCGCTCGGAAGGGATCGCCATCCCGCCACCGGCACGGCCGCGACTGCGCGTGCGGTTCATCGTGGCCGCGGCCCGGGCCTTCGGCACGCACGCGGTCGCGGACATGGTGACGGCGCTCGAGGGCAAGGAGGAGGCGTTCTACTCGTCGCAGGTGGGTCTCTCCACGGAGACGGATGAGGCGGTGGCGGCGATCGCCGCCGACGAGGCCGCCAACGCCGACGCGTGGAAGCAGCTGGGGCCGCCGCCGCCCAAGCCGAGCCACACGGCGCGCGTGCGCGCCCGGGCGATCGAGAACGGCACGCGTGACGGTGTGGCGGTGGCGAAGGCGGCCACGTCCCCCACAGACATCGTCCGGTCGGAGAAGTGGCATCGCGCGGGCCAGTCCGGGACCCTCCGCGCGACGATCTTCGGCGTGAGCGACGGCCTGGTGAGCAACACCGCCCTCGTGATGGGCGTCGCGGGAGCAGACCCGAGCCCGTCGGTGATCCTCCTGTCGGGGATCGCGGGCCTCCTGGCCGGGGCATTCAGCATGGCCGCCGGCGAATGGGTCTCCATGCAGTCGCAGCGCGAGCTGTTCGAGCGCCAGATCGAGCTTGAGCGCGCCGAGCTCGAGGCGATGCCCGACGAGGAGGAGGCCGAGCTGGCCGCCGCCTACCGCGCGAAGGGTTTCACGGCAGAGGAGGCCGACCGGATCGCCCACCGCGTCTTCCAGGACCCGGCGGTCGCGCTCGACACGATCGTCCGCGAGGAGCTCGGGCTGGACCCCGGGCAGCTCGGCTCGCCGTGGGGAGCGGCGATCGGGTCGTTCATGGCGTTCGTCGTCGGCGCCATCATCCCGGTCATCCCGTACCTCTTCCTGTCCGGATCGGCGGCATTCGCCCTCAGCCTCGGCGCGAGCCTGGTCGCGATGTTCCTGGTGGGCGTGGCCGTGAGCCTGCTGACCGGCCGGAACCCGCTGTTCAGCGGGCTGCGCCAGGTCATGCTCGGCGGTGCTGCCGCCGGCGTGACGTTCCTCGTCGGCAAGGTCATCGGCGTCTCGGTCTCCTGATCCGATGGACCCTCTGGTCGCGGCGCTCCGGTCGGAGGGGCTGGACCCGGGCGCCTGGTCGAACGGCCCCGGCGACCTCTATGCGCCGCATGCGCACCCCTACGACAAGGTGCTCGTGGCGGACCGTGGGTCGATCGAGTTCGGGCTGCCGGACCTGGGACGGTCCGTCACGCTGGAGGCCGGCGACCGGCTCGACCTCCCTGCGGGCACCCGGCATGACGCGCGCGTCGGCCCGCGGGGCGTCACCTGCCTGGAGGCGCACCTCCCGGCGGGCTCGCTCGGACCGGACCCAGCGCACCGGCCTGCCGGAACGTGGCAGCGCGGAGAGGAAACCGACGGCGCATGAGCGACGTATCCGACGTCGTGAGCGGGTCGGCGGGATCGACGGACGACGCCGCGCTCGTCGGTCGGATCGTCGCGGGGTCCCACGAGGCCATCGCGGCGGCTTACGACCGGCACGCGTCGGTCGTCTACGCGGCCGCCTTCCGGCTCGTCGGCGACAGGACGATCGCGGAGGACGTGGTGCAGGAGACCTTCCTCGCGCTGTGGAACCGCGCGGACACGTACGACGCCGCGCGCGGCTCC
Organism: Chloroflexota bacterium; assembly: GCA_029778235.1. GTDB lineage: Bacteria > Chloroflexota > Limnocylindria > Limnocylindrales > CSP1-4 > CAIYQJ01. Next base: position 1,817 of record JAKOQS010000235.1, read on the forward strand.
CTCGCGACGTGGCTCGCGACCGTCGCGCGCCACCGGGCGGTGGACCGCCTGCGCGCGGCGGGGAGGCGCCCCCGGACCATCGCGCTCGGAGGCGTCGGCGCGGGAGCTGCGGGAGAGGAGGCCGACGCGGACGCGCTGGAGCGGCTGCTCGCCTCGGCAGCCGACGGCCCGACGGTCGGCGACCCGGAAGCCGCCTACGCCACGGTGGAGCTGCGCGAGACCCTCGCCCGCGCGATGGCCACCATGTCGGAGCCCGAGCGCCAGGTGATCGCGCTCGCGTACCGCGACGAGCTCACGCAGTCCGAGATCGCCGCCCGACTGGGATGGCCCCTGGGGACAGTGAAGACGCGGACGCGGCGGGCGCTCCACCGTCTCCGCGAGGCGCTCGCGGAGATCTCACCCGACCTCGCGCCGCGGCCGGAGGTGCTCGATGGGGACGCCTGAGCCCGTCGTCGGGTGTGCCGACGCGCTCGCGGCGCTCGACATCGCGGCGGTGGAGCCGAGCGGGCTCGACCGGCTGGCCGCGTCGCGAGCCCCGGCGGACGTGGCGGTCATGGCCCACGTGGCCGGCTGCGTGGCGTGCGCCGCCGAGATGGCCCGCCTGCGGGAGATCGCCGCCCTGCTGCGCGCAGGCCTCGCGCCGGCACCATCGCCCGACCTGCGCGCCAGGACGCTCGACGCCGTCCTGGCGGTGGGCCGGCAGCGCGGCGGGGACGCCCCGGGCCCCGTGACGGCCGTCGGCGGGGCCGCGTCCAGCGCGCCCCAGGTGGCCACGGTCGTGGGGAGCGCGACCGGGCGCACGCGCGCAGGAGCCTCGGTCGTCCCGTTCCGTCCCGCGACCTCCGGCACGCGCAGGCGGCCGATCCTCGCCGGGCTCGCGGCAGCCGCGGTGGTCGTCCTCGCCGTTGGCGCGTCCGCGCTCGTCGCGACCGGCGTGGCCCGCTCCGAGCTGCAGGCGGAGCGCGACCGCTCGGCCCAGCTGGCGCAGAAGTCGGCGGTCGCGCTCCGGCTGCTCCAGGACCCGGCCGCCATCCGCATCCCCATGTCCGGGCCCGGGGGCGTCTCGGGCGTGGCGGTCATCGGGCGCGACGGATACGGCGGCGGGTTCTCCGGTGCGGTCGTCGCCCCCGGCCTGCCGTCGGCGCCGGCCGGCTCCGAGTACGTGTGCTACGTCGTGGTCGACGGCGAGCGCCGCTTCGTGGGCCGGATGGCCGAGGACGGGACGATGCACGCGTGGGCCGGCCCGCTCGACGCGTTCGCAGACGCGAAGCCCGGCTCGATCGGCGAGTACGGCGTTCTGCTCGTCCCCGCCGGGTCCGGCTCGGTCGAGGGCGATCCGGTGATGTCCGGGGCGCTCCAGGCCTAGGTCGGATCCTCCGGGGCCGGGCCCTCCGTCGTCGGTGGGCTCGCCTCGCGTCGGGCGGCGAGCGCGTCCAGGCCGCCGCGGTCGCGCCAGCCGATCACGACCACCAGGCCGCCCGCGGCGACGCCGACGAGCAGTGCGAGCCACCAGAAGTACTCGGTGTTCACGGGCGGCGGCCGGCGGTGCTGCGCATCGCTCGCATGGTAGCGGCGGCACGGGTCGCGCGCCCGCGCCCGCGCGGGTGATGCGAGTACACTCGCGCGATGCTGCCGCCGTTCACGCCGGATCCCGTCCTCGTCACCATCGGCCCGATCACCGTCTACTGGTACGGCGTCATGTACGCCATCGGGCTGCTCGCCGTCTGGCTGGTGCTGTCATCGGAGGTCCGGCGGCGGGGCCTCGACGTCGGGCTCCTGGTGAACGGGATGATCATCGTGGCCGCCGCCGCCCTGATCGGCGGGCGCCTCTACCACGTGATCGACCAGTGGGCGCTCTACCAGGACGACCCGATCAAGATCATCCTCCCGCCGTATTCGGGCCTCGGCGCCTTCGGCGGGCTGATCCTCGGAACGCTCGCGGGCGTCGGGTACGCGGCATACAAGAAGCAGCCGATCCTCGTCTGGGCCGACGCGGTCACCCCCGGCATCCTGATCATGCAGGCGTTCGCCCGGTGGGGGAACTTCTTCAACCAGGAGCTCTACGGGCCGCCGACGAACCTGCCCTGGGGGATCGCGATCGACTGCGCCCACCGCGTCGCCGCGTACCCGTGCGAGACCTACCCGTTCGACACGACGCGGTTCACGCCGCTTTTCCTCTACGAGTCGCTCTCCGGCCTCATCGGCGCGATCGTGCTGCTCTGGGTGGCGCGCCGGTTCGCATCGCGCCTGCTCGCGGGCGACATCGCGCTCCTTGTCTTCGCCTGGTACAGCACCACCCGCTTCCTCCTCGAGCCGCTCCGGACCGGCAACTGGACGTTCGAGGGGATCCCCACGGCGTCGATCATCTCCGGGCTCATCGCCGTGGGCGCCATCGCGATCCTCGTCGTGCGCCACCTCGTCCACCGCCGCGATGCGAGGGTGGCGGCCACGGCGGTGGCGGCGGCGATGGGGGCCGTGGGAGTGGGTGCGGCGACCGACGCGGACGCTGAGCCGGCCGAGGCCGCGGACGCTGGGCCAGCGGAAGCCGCGGACGGACGGCCGGACGAGACCCCGGACGCAGGGCCGGCCGACCCGGGCGAAGCGACGGAGGACGCGGCCGGACCGATGGAGCCGTCGGCATCGTCGGACGTGGGTGACGCCCCCGACGATGCGACCGAGCCACGAGCCGACGTCGCGGCGGACCGCTGAGCGAGGATCCCGGCCGCCCCGCGCGCGCCGAGGCGCGGACGCGCCCGGAGGCGCAACTCGCGCGACGCGGTGACGCCCGGGAGGGCCTCGCCTGGCTCGGCCGTGATCCCTGGGCCGGCTCCACGATCGCGTACCGGCTCGCGCGCGCCCTCGCGCGCGTCGCACTCCAGGGCGTCTGCGGGTTCCGGGTCGATGCGGCCGGGCGCGAGAACGTCCCCGCCGGCGGCTACATGCTCGTCGGGGCGACCCACCGCGGCTGGATGGACCCGTTCCTCGTCCTGCACGCCCTCCCGCCGACGCCACGCGCCTGGTTCCTCGGCGGCGCCGCGACCGCCTTCGACCGGCCGTGGAAGGAACGCCTCCTGCGCCGCGTCGGCGGGATGCTGCCCGTCTGGCGCGGAGGCGTCGGCGTGGACCAGCATGTCGCAGCGGCGGGCGCCGTGATCGGCGCCGGTGCCGTCTTCGTCATGTTCCCCGAGGGCGGGATCGCCGGGCCGCCGGACCACCCGGCCGCGTTCCGCAACGGCACGGCCCTCATCGCGTTGCGGACGGACCCGCCCATCGTGCCGTTCGCGATGGCAGGCTCCGCCGAGCTGTACCGCGGCAAGCGGTTCGCGACGCGGATCCTCCCGGTCACCTCGGTCAGCGAGCTGCTCGGCCCCCAGATGCCGGCCGACCTGCCAGGGCCCGGGACGGCGGCAGAGCTGGACCTGGCACGCCTGCTCACCTCCCGCCTCGAGGCGCTCCTCGCGCCGGTCGTGGCCGAGCTCTACCCGCGGACCGTGGACCCCCCGACGCGCCGGCGCCGGTGGACCGGGCTCACGTGGCTCTTCGTGGGGCGTCCGCGGGGCGGGTGAGCGGCGGACCGCGCCGGGCCGCGAGCACCCGTCCGTGCCCGCGAGCACCCGTCCGTGCCCGCGAGCGCCCGTGCGGCCGCGGCCGGCGGAGAGCGCCGCAACCGTCCCGCAACCCTTCTGGGCGGGCACGCTAGAATGTCGCCCTGACTGCGAAAGCCGACTCCGCCGCCCCGCGAGGGACGGCGTCACGCGCGGCCGGTCGTGATGCCGGATGCCGTGCCCTGGAGTCGACGCCGATGACGCAGATCCTCGAATCCTCCACCGAGACCCTCGGTCGATCGGTCCTCGCCAACCTCTCGGTCGCCGAGCTCTACGAGCGCGCGGTCCGGGCGGGCGAGGGCGAGATCGCCGCGGAGGGGCCGCTGGTCGTCCGGACGGGGCAGCACACGGGCCGCTCGCCCAAGGACAAGTTCGTCGTCCGCGAGCCGTCCTCGGACGCGAAGATCTGGTGGGGCGAGGTCAACCAGCCGCTCTCCGAGGAGCACTACGACCGCCTCCGCGCCCGCCTCTTCGCGCATCTCGCCGACAAGGAGCTGTACGCCCAGGACTGCTTCATCGGCGCACATCCGGCGCATCGACGCTCGCTCCGGGTCTACACGGAGACCGCATGGGCGAGCATCTTCGCCAAGAACCTCTTCCGCCGGCCGACACGCGAGCAGCTCGCGTCGTTCGTCCCCAACTTCACGATCATCAACGCGCCCAGCTTCACGGCCGACCCGGAGACCGAGGGCACGCGCTCGGGGACGGCGATCCTCCTCCACCTCCGGCGGATGGAGATCATCATCGTCGGGACGATGTACGCCGGCGAGATCAAGAAGAGCGCGTTCACCGTCATGAACTACCTGCTCCCCGACGAGGGCGTCCTGCCGATGCACTCGGCGGTGAACGTCGGGAAGCGCGGCGACTCGGTGATCTTCTTCGGGCTCTCCGGCACCGGCAAGACCACCCTCTCGGCCGACCCGCTCCGCTCCCTCATCGGCGACGACGAGCACGGCTGGGGCGACGGGTACACCTTCAACTTCGAGGGCGGCTGCTACGCCAAGACGATCCGGCTCTCGCCGATGTACGAGCCGGACATCTTCCAGACGACCAAGCGGTTCGGGACGATCCTCGAGAACGTGGACATCGACCCGGTCACCCGCCACCTGGACCTCGACTCCGAGCGGTTCACCGAGAACACCCGCGGGGCGTACCCCCTGCACTTCATCGGCAACGCCGACGAGACCGGCGTCGCCGGGACGCCCGAGCATGTCGTGCTGCTGACGGCCGATGCCTTCGGGGTGCTCCCGCCGATCAGCCGGCTCACCCACGAGCAGGCCATGTACCACTTCATCAGCGGCTATACGGCCAAGCTCGCGGGCACCGAGGTGGGGGTGGTCGAGCCGAAGGCGACCTTCTCTGCCTGTTTCGGGGCGCCGTTCATGCCGCGCCACCCGGGTGTCTACGCCGAGATGCTCGGTGAGCGGCTGGCCCGATGGGATGTCCCGGTCTGGTTCGTCAACACCGGCTGGACCGGCGGCCCGTACGGCGTGGGCCAGCGGATGAACATCAACTACACGCGGGCGATGGTCCGCGCGGCGCTCAACGGCCAGCTCGATGGCGTGGAGACGGTGATCGACCCCACGTTCGGCGTGGCCGTCCCCGTCTCGTGCCCGGATGTCCCGGCGGAGTTCCTCCAGCCGCGCAACACGTGGCAGGACACCGACGCCTACGACGAGCACGCCCGGATGCTCGCGCGGATGTTCCGGGACAACTTCGCGAAGTACGCCGATGGCGTGGCGACCGCGGTCCGCGAGGCGGGCCCGCGCGTCGTCGAGTAGGGCGGTCAGGGACCGATCAGGGAGGCCCGGGAGCGGGAGGACCGCTCGTCCGGGCGATCGAGGAGGGAACCCCAGTGAGTCGCACACCCCGTCGCAAGGTCACCGTCATCGGCGCGGGAAACGTGGGTGCCACCACGGCCCAGCGGATCATCGAGACCGGTCTCGCCGACGTCTGCCTGGTGGACATCGTCGAGGGGATGCCCCAGGGCAAGGCCCTGGACCTCGCCGAGGCCGCCCCCGTCGTCGGCTATGACGTCCGTGTCACGGGCACGAACGACTACGCGGACACGGCGGGCTCCAAGATCATCGTGGTCACGTCGGGCCTCGCCCGCCAGCCGGGCATGAGTCGCGACGACCTCCTGGCGAAGAACGTCGCGATCGTGGGATCGGTGGTGAAGCAGGCCGCGGCCGTCTCGCCGGACGCGATCATCATCGTGGTCACCAACCCGCTCGACGCGATGTGCCATGTGGCCATGCGCGCGTCCGGGTTCCCCCGTGAGCGCGTCATCGGCATGGCGGGCGTCCTCGATTCCGCGCGCTTCCGGTACTTCATCGCCGACGAGCTCGACGTCTCGGTCCGCGACGTCCGCGCGTTCGTGCTCGGCGGCCACGGCGACACGATGGTCCCGCTCCCGCGGTACTCCACCGTGGGCGGCGTGCCGATCACCGAGCTCATCCCGGCGGAGCGCATCGCGGAGCTCGTCGACCGGACGCGCAACGGCGGCGCGGAGGTGGTCGCGCTCCTCAAGACGGGCAGCGCCTACTACGCCCCCGCCGCATCCGTGGTCGAGATGGTCGAGGCGATCCTCCTCGACCGGCGGCGGATCCTCCCCTGCGCGGCGTACCTCCAGGGCGAGTACGGGTACGACGGGCTGTTCGTGGGCGTCCCGGTGGTCCTCGGCGCGGACGGCATGGAGCGGGTGATCGAGATCGCGCTCGAGCCCGAGGAGAAGGTCGCCCTCGACCACTCGGCCGCCGCGGTCCGCGAGCTGGTGGAGAAGCTGCCCGACTGACCCCCGCGACGCGCTCGACCCCGGCGCCCCGGCCCTGCGGCCGGGGCGCCGTCCCATCTCGGGCCACGTGTGCCGTTCGCACCGGCCGGCGGGGGCGTCCCCGGTCCGCGGGCCGCGCCGGCGCCTCGCTCCCGGCCGGGGCGCCGCTCTCTCCCGTAGACTCGCGTCCGTGACCCACATGTACGCCGTCCTGCACGGCGGCCTGGTCCTCACCGTCGACGGCTGCGCCCCGACGGACGCGGCCAGCCGCGCGGCCGGCGCGCCGGATGCCGCCGGGCGCCGCGCGACCGCGATCGCGTTCGCCCACGACCGGATCCTGGCGGTCGGCTCCGACGCGGAGGTCCTCGCGATCGCCGGAAGGGACTCCACCGTCATCGACCTTCGCGGCCGGGTCGTCGTGCCGGGCTTCATCGACGCCCACGCACACCCGCTCGGCGAGGGGATCGACGCGGGGAAGGTCCTCCTCGGAGCCGAGCCCGACCTCCGCGCGGCGTTGCGCCGCCTCTCGGATGCGGCGAGCCGTCTTGCGCCCGACGCCTGGCTCCTCGCCCGGTACGACCAGACGCGCTGGCGGGAGGGAAGCCACCCGACACGCGACGATCTCGACCGGGCGATCCCGGACAGGCCGGTGCTCCTGGCGCACGTCTCCGGGCACGCCGTCGCAGCGAACAGCCTCGCGCTGGCGCTCGCGGGGGTCGGACCGGCGACGGAGGACGTCGCGGGGCGCTGGTCGGTGGAGCGCGACGCGCACGGCGAGCCGACCGGGGTGGTGGTGGGGACGGAGGCGTGGGCCCTCTTCGAACGCGCCGTCCCCGCGCCCGAGCCGGCCGAGCTGGCGGCGGCGGTCGCACGCGCATCGGCGAGGCTCGCCGCCGACGGCGTTGTCGCCACGTCCGACGCGGACCTCGGCAGCGACGGGACCGGCCTCGATGCCGCGATCGCCGCGTATGCCGCGGCGGCCGCGAGCGGCGGGCTCAGCCAGGCGATCTCGCTGATGCCCGGGCTCGCGCGCCTCGGCGCCGCCGATGCCGCCCCGCCGACCCCGGACGAGATCGCGGCCGCGATCCCGCCGGCCCTACGCGAGCAGCTGCCGGTGCGCGCCTGCAAGCTCAAGGCGGACGGGGCGATGACGACGCGGACGGCGCGCCTCCGCGACGACTACGCCGATGCGCCCGGGTGGCGGGGCCTGGCGGTCGAGGACGCCGACGCCCTGCGGGCGCGCGTGGCCGGTGCGCACGCGGCCGGCTGGCAGGTCTGCACGCACGCGATCGGGGACGCGGCCGTGGACGCCGTGCTCGACGCGCTCGCTGGGATCGAGGCAACATCGGGCGCCGGGTCCGTGACGGCGAGGCGTCATCGGATCGAGCACGCCATGCTCCTCGACGACGGGGCGATCGCGCGGGCGGCGGAGATCGGGGCCACGCTCTCCATGCAGCCGGAGTTCGTGGCCTGGGCCGGCGACACGTACCGCGCCCGCCTGGGAGCCGCGCGTGCCACCCGCATGAACCGCTACCGGTCGATCCTCGCCGCGGGGATCCCCGTCGCGTTCGGGAGCGACCGACCCGTGGTGCTCGGCGCCCCGCTCGCAGGGATGGCCGCGGCCGTGCGCCACGCCGGGCCGTCGGGCACGGTCCTCGACCCAGCGGAGCGGCTGTCGGGCGCGGAGGCGCTGCACGCGTGGACGGTCGGGGCTGCCCGCGCCTGCGGGATGGACGCCGACCTCGGATGCATCGCGGTCGGGATGCGCGCCGACCTCGCGATCCTCTCCGCGGATCCGACGGACGATCGCACGTGGTCCGGCGGGACAGTGCCCGAGGTGCTCGCCACACTCGTCGCCGGGGACGTCGTCCATGGAGAGCTCGGGTGATCCCCGCGCCGGCGGTCGTGGTCTTCGACTTCGACCCCGTGGGGATCATCCTCGGGTTCGCCGTCCGATGGCAGTACGCGGCGGTCGCCGCGATCATCTTCGCGGCGCTGCTGCTCGCGGGCGCGATCGCCCTCGTCGCCGAGCGAAGGCGGGTGGCGCGCATGATGCGCGATCCCGAGCGCGCCTCGGCCGTCGAGGAGGCGGAGCGCGCCGCACAGGAGACGCTGAGCGCGGGCGGCGCGACGGGCTCTGCGGATGTGCGTGCTTCCGGCTCCGCCGCGCGCCACGAGGCACTGGATCGCGCGGCCGGCGAAGCCCCGGCCGACCCGGTCACCCCCGTCGCGGACGACCGTCCGTGGCCCGTCGGCCTGCGCGCCGACGACCTGCTGTTCATCGTCGCAGGCGGGATCGCAGGCGCCGTCGTCTTCGGTCGGCTCGGCTGGATCCTGCTGTACGTCGACTACTACCGCGACCACACGGCGTCGATCCTCGACCCGGCCGTGGGCGGCCTGACGCTCGCGGGCGGTGTCGTGGGCGGGGTGGTCGCCGGTGCGGCGATGGCGGCCGTCCTCGGGGCTCCAGTCGCGCGCTGGTTCGGGGTGGCGATCGTCCCTCTCGTCCTCGCGCTCGGGCTCGGGAAGCTCGCGATGATGCTCGGGGGCGCGGGCCAGGGGATGCCGACCGACGACCCGTGGGCCACCGCGTTCGCGGGGCCCGGCCCCTGGGCCTCGCTGGCGCCGATGATCCCGTCGCATCCCTCCCAGGTCTACGAGGCGGCGACGTCCGGCGGCGCGCTCCTCGTCGTGCTGCTGCTGGCGCTGGTCCCGGCGTTCCGGCGCCATCCGGCATCCCTGTTCGCGGTCGGCATCGGCCTCTGGGCTGCCGGCAGGTTCGCCGTCGCGTTCACGTGGCGCGACCCCGCCCTCGTGGGCGCCCTCAACGGCGACCAGCTCGTGACCCTCGGGATCGCCGTCGTCTCCGCCGTCTGGACCCTCGCGATCGCCGTCCGCGCGCGGCGTCAGGGAGCCGCATCCTTCGCGACGTCCGCCGCGGCGCGAGCCGTCACGTCCGTGCCCCCGGCAGCCGTCGTTCCAGCGGCCGCTGTCGCTCCCGCGGTCGAGGAGACTCTCCCGGAGCAGTCGCCCCCGCCGTTCCCGGATGCTCCGGTGGCCGCCGAGGAGAGCGCGCCCGGGCAGCTCCTCCCCGGGGCGCCGCCCCTCCCCGGGACACCGGCCCCGCCCGTAGCCATGCCGATCTGGCACCCGCCGGACGCCGCGCCATGGCCCCACGCGACCGCCGGACCCGCGACGGGCGCCGGGGCGTCCGGCGCGACATCCGGCACTGGCGAGGAGCCCGGCCCCGGGGAACGCTGACCACAGCGGAAGGCTTCGACGCGCGGCCCGAACCTCGGCCGCCGGGGCCGCGTCGAGCCACTGGCGGGACCGGTCCGCGTGGAGCGTCCCAGGGGGTGTTCGCACATGGCGCCGCTCCGCACCCGACGCTCCCGCGCGCCCGCCGCGTGGGCCGTGCTGTCGCTCGCCGTCCTCGTCTCCCTCGCGATCGCCCTGCCCGCGACCGGCGCGGCGGCCGCCCCGGTCACGTGGCTAGCCCGGGTCGGGACCGCCGGCACGAACGGCCAGGCCGCGATCACCGCCCCGGACGCGGCCGGGACCGTCGGCTCGCTCAAGCTCTCGCTCAAGGGGCTCTCCGCCTCGACCACCTACCCGGTGAAGGTGCAGAAGGGCACCTGCGCGAAGCCCGGGAGCGTCCTCTTCACCGCCCCGTCGCAAAAGTCCTCCACCGCGGGGAAGATCTCCAAGGTCGTCACGATCCCCGCGGCGAAGATGGACGCCATCCGGTCGGCGACGCCGCTGATCCTCCGGGTCGGCTCGGGGTCCAAGCTGCGCTGCGGCCCCTTCACCGGCGGCCCTGCACCCACGCCGACGCCGACCCCGACGCCGAGCCCGACCCCCGTCCCGCCGCCGAGCCCGATCGTGACGGTCACGCTGGAAGCCGGCCCGTACGTCAGCGGGATCTCCGCCACGCCGACGGCCGTCTGGGTCGGCAGCGTCTGGAACAACTCGCTCGTCCGGTTCGATCCGACGACCAACCAGCAAGCCGGGATGACCAACCTCGGGCCGCTCTTCGAATCGATGCCGTACGCCATCGACGCCACGGCGGACGCCGTGTGGGTGACGACGAACACGATCGAGCAGTCCACGAGCGCGCCCGGGACCGGCAAGGTGAAGCGCATTGACCCGAAGACAGGAGCGGTGTTGGCGACGCTCGATGTCGGTGCCAGGCCCTTCGGTGTCGCGATCGGCCAGTCCGCCGTCTGGGTGTCGAGCGCCTACACCGGGCTGATCTACAAGATCGACCCGGCGACCAACACCGTCCTCTCGTCCGCTCGGCCGGCCATCCAGCCCGTGGGCCTCGACGCGGCAGACGGCAGTCTCTGGATCGCCGACGCCGGCGGGAAGGCCGTGGTACGGGTCAAGGAGACGACGGGTGAGATCCTCGCGACGATCCCGGTCTCGTCCTACGCGTGGGAGGTCTCGGTCGGTGCCGGTGCCGTGTGGGCCGTCGTCGGGGACCCGGACATCCGCGGCCTCGACCAACTGGTCAGGATCGATCCGCGCACGAACACGGTCGTCACCAGCATCAAGCTCGATGGCGAGCCGTGGGACGTGGCGGCGGGCGACAACGCGATCTGGGTCGCGAACGAGGGGTCGAAGGACGCCGTCTGGATCGATCCCGCGACGAACGCGGTCGGCGGTCGCGTGCCGGTCGGCAACGAGCCCAGATGGGTGAGCGCCACAGGCCGATCGGCGTGGTACATCGTGGGCGACCAGGACAGGGATCAGATCGTCCGAATCGACTACTGACCCCCGCCCACATCGAAGGGGCCGGCCCTCGCGGGTCGGCCCCTTCGCACTCCCCCCGGAGGAGGGTGGGTGAGCGCTAGTTCTTGCGGACCCAGTGCGCGGTCTCGCGCTTGAGGAACTCGCCGTCCCCGGCCTTGCCGAGGAACTCGCCGTCCCTCACCACGATGCGACCGCGCGAGATGACGATGTCGCTCCCGCCCTGGACCTCGCGGCCCTCGTAGCAGGAGTAGTCGACGTCCATGTGATGGGTCTTGGCCGAGATCGTGTGCTTGCGGTTCGGGTCGTACACGACCACGTCCGCGTCGGAGCCCACGGCGACGACGCCCTTGCGCGGATAGAGGCCGAACATCTTCGCGGGGTTCGCGCTGATGACCTCGACCCAGCGGGCCGGCGTCATGCGACCGCCGACGACGCCGCCGTCGTGCATGAGATCCACGCGGTCCTCGACGCCCGGCAGGCCGTTGGGGACCTTGCGGAAGTCGCCGCGCCCGAGCTCCTTCTGCCCTTCGAAGTCGAACGGGCAGTGATCCGTGCCGACGCCCTGGAGGTCGCCCTTGATGAGGGCGGTCCAGAGGGCCTCCTGGTGGCCGCCGGCGGCGGGGCGAAGCGGCGGCGAGCAGACGAATTTCGCTCCCTCGAAGCCGTTGCCGAGGTCGGCGAGGTCGAGGAAGAGGTACTGCGGGCACGTCTCCCCGAACGCCCTGGTCCCGCGGTCCCGCGCGGCCATCAGCATGTCCACGGCGTCCTTGGCCGACATGTGGACGAAGAAGACGGGTGCGCCCGCCGCCTCCGCGAGGCGGATGACGCGGTTCGTCGCCTCACCCTCGAAGACCGGATACCGGCTCCGCCCGTGCCAGATGGGATCGGTGTTCCCGGCGGCGAAGTTCTGCGCCGCGACCACGTCGATCGCGATGCCGTTCTCCGCGTGCGCGAGGATGAGGCCGCCGTTCTTCTCGGTCTGCTGGAACGCCCGGAAGAACGCGGCGTCGTCGCTGTAGAAGACG
>JAKOQS010000236.1 GCA_029778235.1 Chloroflexota bacterium
ACGGGCGAAGGTGCTCCCGCCGCGGGAGATGACCTTGCGGCCGATCCCCCAGTCCACCACCTTCCCGCCCTTGACGTAGCGCGAGCCGATGACGAGGTCCGCCTCCCCGCCGACGACGGGCGCGATCAGGTCGGGCAGGACGGCGGGATCGTGGGAGAAGTCGGCGTCCATCTGCACGATGGTCGCGGCGCCGGCCGCCAGGGCGACGCGAAAGCCGTCGAGGTAGGCGCGGCCCAGGCCCGCCTTGGCCGGCCGGTGGCGCACGCGGACGCGCGGGTCCGCCGCGGCGAGGCCGTCGGCGAGGTCGCCGGTGCCGTCCGGGCTGCTGTCGTCCACGACGAGGAGCGTCGCGCCGGGCAGTGACGCGAGGATCGCCTCCGCGATGACGGGGAGGTTCTCGGCCTCGTTGTACGTGGGAAGGACCACCCACGTGCCGGAGCCCGCGCCGGCGGTGGGCGCCGCGGCCCTGGCCTCTGCCGGCGCCGAGTCGGCCGAGGCGGGGCTCGTCTCGTCGCGGGCGTCGTCGCTCATGTCCGCAGTGTAGGCGACGGCCGGCCGCCCGAGGACGTCAGGCGACGGTCACGGAGGTCCGACTGACCTCCACTCCGCCCGCCGTGTCGCGGGCCGCCACGGCGATCGTCGCGACCCCGGCGCCGCCCGCGGCGATCGTGAACGTGGCCGACCAGCGGGCCGTCCCGGCCGCCGTCGCCGTCATCTTGACCGGCGCGAGGCCCGCCTGCGTCAGCGTGATCGACGGAGCGGAGCGGAGGGGCTCGGCGGCGATCGCCGTCACCGTGAGCGTCTCTCCCGCCCCGACCGCCGTCGCCGAGGTGCGGATCTCGAACGCGCCGACGGGGATGGCCCGTCGCAGGTCGATCGTCCCCACGGTGGAGGTCGCGCGGAGCACGAGCGTATACGTGCCGTCGGCGACGTATGCGCCGCCCACGCGGCCGTCCCACGTCCAGGCCGACGCGCCGGCGGGCTGCTCCTTCGCGTCCCAGGCGACGCGCACCTCCGCCCCCGACGGGTCGAGGATCGTGAGGCGCGTCGTGGCCGGCCTGGCGAGCGTGAACGCGACGCGCGTCGTCGCCGCGAGGGTGTCGCCGTCGGCCGGGGCGAAGCGCGGGGGCGTCGCGGTGAACCCGCGCACGGTGCGATCGACCACGACGGTCGCCGTGGCCGTCGCAGGTTCGCCCGCTGCGGACGTGACATCCACCGAGACGGTGTACGCGCCCTCGGGGACCGCCTTCCCGGCCGCGTCCGTGCCGTCCCACCGGATCGTGCCGGACGTCGCCGACGCGACGGGCCAGCTGCGGATCACGGCCGCGTCCCGGCGCACGGTGACGGTGCCGCTCACGGCGACGTCGGAGGACCAGCGGACCGTCGCCCGGTCGGCGACCCCGTCGCCGTCCGGCGCGATCGCCCCCGGGTCCACGGCGGCGGTGAGCCGCGGGCCGGCGGTCCGGAGGTCCACCGTCCACGACGTGGTCGCGGCGTTGCCCGCCGCGTCCCGCATCGTGAGCGTCACGAGATAGGTGCCGCCGGACAGCCGGCGGCCGCCGTCGTCGGAGCCGTCCCACGTCGCGGACGCCGCGGGGCCGGACCCTGCGATCGTGCGCGCGGCGCGCCCCGCTGCCCCCGCGACGCCATCCGCCCGCGTGACGGCGACCGCCCAGCCGGCGGCATCGGGCGCCGTCCCGGTCACGGTCAGCGAGGCGGGGCCGCCCGGGTCGTCGGGTGCAAGCGTCGTGGCGGAGATCGTGGCACCCGCGAGGACCGGCGCGACGGTGTCCACCGTCACGGCGTACCGCTCGATCTGCACGGCCGTCGCCGGACGCGCGGACGGCGCGCGATAGGCCACGCCGCCGCCACGGCCCAGGAGCTGCACCATGTACGTTCCGTCCGGGACGACGGCGCCGGCCACCCGACCGTCCCACGACCACGTCCGCGACCCGGCCGACAGTGCCCCGATCGGGACCGACCCCACGACCGATCCGTCCGTGCGGACGATGCGCGCGGAGACGCCCGTCATCGCCACGCGTGCGCGCCAGGCGACCGCCAGGCGGTCGCGCGTGCCGTCCGCGTCGGGCGAGAAGGCGCGGCGGGCCGCGCCGCCCGTCCCGAGCGACGCCCCGCCGGCCCCATCGAACGTGACTCCCGAGAAGCCCGCGGCGATCACCGTCACCGAAGGCCGCCGGGTCGCGGCGGCGAGGACCGTCTTCCCCTGCTTCACCGCCATCCACGCCTTCGTGCGCACGGCCGCGACGATCGGCCACTCGGTCAGCGGGCCGCTCACCTGGACCCACGTGATGCCGCCGCTCGACCGGGGCGCGGCGGTGACGAGCAGGACGTCGCCGGCGCGGACCGTCGCGACCTTCTTCGCGGTCGTCGCAGGGCCGGCGCGGAGCGGGAGGGAGGAGGCCACGACGCGCACGAAACCGCCCTTGGCGAGGGCGGTCGGGCTGGTGCGCGCGTCCTCGGTCGTCCAGCGACCCACGTTCCCCGCGGTGTCGGTGGCGCGGGCCCGGAACGCGTAGCCGGTGCCGGTCCTGCCGAGCCAGACGTCGGTCGTCGCGGTCGTCGCCACAAGCCAGTCGGCCCACGGGCCGCCGCCGGCCGAGACCTGGACGTCGTACGTCGCGATCCCGCTCGCGTCGGAGGCGCGCCACGAGACGACGACCCCCTCGTCCGGCGCGTCGGGCGGGAGGAGCGCCAGGGTCGATCGCGGCGGGGTGGAGTCGGTGGGCGCGCCGCCGAAGACCTCTCGGAGCAGGGCGGCCAGCTCCGGGCGCGTGCCGTCGTACCCGAGGGCCCAGATGCCGACCCCGGCGAGCCCGTTCGCGTCGGCCAGCGCGTACTTGCGTCGGAGCGAGTCGGCGTCGTCGTAGTAGAGCTGGCGCCAGGTCTCCTGGCACGTATCGCAGACGGTCCGGCGGTAGGCGGTCCACGGGACCTGCTCGTCGTCGTCCCATCGCCGGCCGTTCTCCGCGGCCAGCTCGGCGGCGAGGGAGTAGTCCGCGGTCGCCGAGTACCCGAAGGTCGCGCCCGACTGCGTCTTCGCGCGTAGCGCGTCGGAGACGGTCGACCAGGCCCGGCCGTAGTACGGGATCCCGAGGATGATCTTCGAGGCGGGGACGCGCGCCACGTACCGGGCCACCGTCTCGGTGAGGTCGTACCCGGCGCCGGTCAGGGGCGAGATGGAGCCCGCATACCCGGCGCCGGACCCCCGGTAGTCGTAGCCCATGATGAAGATCGCGTCCGCAGCACCCGGCGCGACGAGGTCCTCGTGCGGGTAGTTCTCCGGCGAGCCGAGGACGTCCACCGTGATCCGGCGGCCGGGCCCCACGGCGTCCAGGGCGATCCGCAGCTCGCGCACGAGGGAGACCAGCTCGTCCTCGTAGCCGGCTGCGAGCGGTTCGATGTCGAGGTTCACCCCGTCGACCCCGCGATCGACGACCGTCGAGACGAGCGTGGAGACAAGGCGTGAGCGGGCGGTCGGGCTCCCGAGGAGGGCCGTCTGGGCCTTCTTCTGGGTGGACGTCCACGCGAAGAGGGTCACGGTGAAGTCCACGCGGACGCCCGCCGCATGCGCGGCGTCGATCACGTCGGTCATCGCCTGGCTGGTCCAGCCGCCCCAGCCCGACGTGGGCGTCCCGTCCGGGTCCTTCGTGACGAGGGACCCGTCGGCCGCGGCGGCGACGCTGAAGTACGCGATGGTCGAGAGCGAGGCGTGGTCGAGGCGCAGGTCGGGGTCCACCAGCTCCCAGTACGGGAGGAACCCGTAGACCTCGCGCCGCAGCGTCCCGACGCCGGCCGCCCCGACCGTGCCCGCGGCCGCCCCGCCCGTGTCGGCCCGGGCCGCACTGACCGTGCCGGCTGACACCCTGGCCGTGCCGGAGGCCGCGGCGCCCCGCGACCGGAGTGGCACCGTCGAGGGGCGACCCGGCGTGAAGCGGTACTCCCGTGCTGCGTGCGCCTGCGCCTCCTCCCAGGCGATGGAGGGCCCGGGCAGGCCGGGCGCCGTCTCGATCCGATCGCCGCCGGTCCGGGTGACCCCGGCGTCGCGCGAGGCCAAGGTCGGGCCCGGGGCTGCGGCGTCCCGCGCGGAGATGCCGCCGACGGCCGTCGGCGCGACGGAGGCTGCGGTCGCGGGTCCCCGGGCGGCGGCAGGCGCGGCGATCAGCACGGCCATGCCAAGCGCGGCGAGGCCGCCGGCAAGGCGCCGTGCGGTCGGCGGCGTGCGTCGGGCGCAGGACGTGGGCGTCAGCGGATGCCTCCGGGGGCGGGTCGTGGCGTGAGGTCCGGGCCGCGCCGCGATGGGACCGGCGGCCGGGCGGGGCCGCGCGGACGGGTCGTCCGGGCCGGCCTCCTGCCGTCCAACCATAGCGCAGGTGGGCGCCGGGGTCCTTCGACGGCTACTTGACGGCGACCGGGAGCGACGCGGTCACCGGGGTCCCCGAGGCGTCCGTCCCGGTGACGACGACGGTCGCGGTGCCGGGGCGTGCCCCGGCCGTGATCTTCAGCTTGCCGCGCCAGGTGGCGGCGTCCACCCGTGCGACCGGGACCGCCACGACGCCGACGCCGGGGAGCGCGATCGTCACCTCGGGCGTGCCGGTCACCTGCAGCGCGGTCGTCACCGTGAAGGTCGCCACCTTGCCGTGCACCGGGATCGCCGGGCTCGTGACGACCCGGAAGGGGCCGACGCCGACCGTGGTCCGCGCGACCGCCTGCGTCACGCCGTCGTTCGCACGGAGCACCATCGTGTACGTCCCCGGCGGGACGAGGGCACCGGCGTCGTCGCGCCCGTCCCACGTCGCGGCGACCGGGCCGGGGGCCATCTGCTGCCCCTTGGCGAGGAAGCGGACCGAGCGCCCCTTCGCATCCGCCATGGACCAGGTGACCACGGCCGGCCGGGCGAGGGTGAACGAGAGGGTGGCATCCCGGACGACGGCGGTGGGCGTCGCGGGGTCGATGACGCCGGCGGTGGACCGGACCCAGCCGATCGTCGTCGTCACGAGGACCCGCCGGGCGATCGGCGGCGCGGCATTTCCTGCAGCGTCCCGCGCGACGATCTCGTACGTGTACGCGCCGTCCGGGACCGGTGCTCCCGTCGAGCCCCGGCCATCCCAGACCACGGCGCTCGCCCCGGCGACGGCGGGGACCTGGCTCGTGTCCACGGCGACCCCCGCCGCGTCGCGGACGGTGATGGTGAGCGTACCCGCCTCGCTCGCGGTGTAGGCCGTGCGGAGCGTGTCGGTTGCGCCGTCGCCGTCGGGCGAGATCACCGTCGGCGTGGCCGGGAAGGTCGCCTTGACGACCGGCGGCGTGCGGTCCACGCGGAGCGCGAGCGAGACCGCCGCGCCGCTGTTCCCCCATGCGTCGGTCGCGGTGACGCGGACGTCGTACCGGCCGTCCGGGACGGGCGTCCCGTTCACGGTCCCGTCCCACACGATCGCGAACGCGTCGCCCTCGCCACCGGCCGCGACGAGGGTCGCGCCGCCTGAAGCGGAGATCGAGGCGCTCCAGGTCGCTGGCTCGGAGAGCCTGCCCGTGACCGCAAGCGTGTCGGCGGTGCCATCCCCGTTCGGCGAGATGGCCGGCACGAGCCCGCCGAGCAGGTACGCCACGGGCGCCCGACTGTCGCGCGGCAGGAGAGAGGCGGCGGGCACGAGGCCCGTCGCGCCGCCGTCGAGCGTGCGCACCTCGACGGCGGGCTGGCCGGCGAGGGGCCCGGACTTGGGCATCCCTGCGTTCCGGACGACGCGCACGCGAGTGCCGGGCTCCAGCACCGTGGCCGGGGCGTCGCTCGCCGCGGTGGCATCCGCATACAGCGGCGCACCGGCGGCGCCGACCTCGGCCGCTCCCGGGACCTGCAGGGAGGCAGGGGCCAGCGAGGTGTCGGCCGCGACGCCGCCCACGACGTCCGTCGCGGTCAGGCCGGGCATGGACGTGACGGAGCGCCAGAACTTGGTGCCGTCCGGGTCGAGGTGGACGGCCGCACCGGGCGTGCGCACGCTCGCCGAGACGTCCTCGGCGCCGTTCCCGCCGGGCAGGCCGCGCCAGAGGTCGTCCACGGGCGTCGCGGTCGAGAAGAGCCCGTCGATGACCGCCGCCGCGGACCCGAACCACGCGTCGGCGATGACCGCGCCGGCGCCGGCGCGGAGCCAGCCGGCGGCGAAGTTGTCGGCACGCTGGCGGGCGACGGCGAGCGACGGGTCGGGGTCGCCGGGCTCCGAGCTGCCCGCCGCGTAGCAGAGGTGCCCGAGGACGACGACGGCGCTGGGCGCCAGCCGGATCGCGGACGCGATGACGTCCTCGCCGTAGTACTTCGTGGGCGTCAGCTTGCCGCCGCCGGGCGGGTTGAGCCCCAGGCCGTTCATCGTCGCGCCGTCGAGCGTCTTGGCGCGCGGGTTGGGGAAGCCGTTCCCGTGGCCCATGAACACGACGATCGACGCGCCCTGGAGCGCGTCGGCGACGTTCGCCCAGGTCGCGTCGGGCGTGTACAGCTCGACGACGTTCGCCGTCCACTTCCGTGCCGCGGCCGCCGCGGTCGCGGCGTCGTCGAGGTAGTCGGCGGTGGCCGAGCCGGTGGGGCCGACGATCACGACGACCTTGGCGCCCCCCGCCGCGGCTCGTGCCGCGGACGCCGGAACCACCGCGGGCGCGGCGAGCGCGAGCGCGGCGACGACGAGGAGGGCGGTCAGTCTCTGGTATGCGGTCCTGATGTCTGGCTCTCCCGGGAGCGCGGATATCGACGGACCGGTGGGCACATACCGGCGTGACCGCAGTGTATGCGGACTCCCTCATGATGCCACCTACCCGCAAGTCGCGCCCGAGGCCGTACCTTCTGACCCCGGCATCGGCGCGCCGGGCGCCGCGTCAGGGGGCCGAGGAGGCGGGCGGCGGGAGCTCGCCGGTCGCGGCCGGCGACGCGCCGCCGCTGGGTGCGGGTGCGGTGTCGAGGATCCCGCCGCTGTAGTCGGTGACCACGAGGACGCTGGTCACCTTGTCCAGGTCCAGGAGCGGCTGGAGGTAGGCGGTCTGCACGACCGCGTTGGGGTCGCGGGCGACGTCGAGCACCGACCCGATGACGAGGCCACGGGGGTAGGGCGACCGGACCCCGTCCGCGAGCGAGATGCCCGCGGTGATCACCTTGTCGCCGATCTGGAGCCGCTCGGTCGAGTCGATGTTCTGCATGATCAGGGCGCCGCCGAGCTGGCCCACGACCTCCCCGGTCGCCTTCGGCGCGACGACCTCGCCGATGACGGTCGAGCTCGTGTCCGTGATGAGCAGCACCTGCGCGAAGTCCGGGCCCACCCGGGCGACCCTGCCGACGAGCGCACCGCCCTCCCCGATCACGACGTCGCCGAGCGCGATCCCGTCGGCGGTCCCCCGTCCAAGCGTGAGGACTCGGCGGAAGTCCGAGGTGTCCCGCCCGATGACCGGCGCAGCCACGGTGCGGTAGCGGAGGGTGCTCTTGAGCTGGAGCAGTGCGCTCAGCTCCTCGTTGTCGCGCCGGGCGGCCTCCAGGCTGGCGTTCTCGGCGGCAAGGCGGTCGTTCTCGGCCCGCAGCGCCTCGTTCCGCCGGTGCAGTGCCTCGACCTGCGCCACCGTGTCCGCGGCGCCGCCGATGGTGGAGGCGACCGCCGTGACCGCGCCCTGGACCGGCGAGAGCGCGAAGGCGATCCCCTTCTGGAGCTCGATCGCCATGGGGTTCGACGAGACGGCCATGAGGACGGCGCTCACGACCAGCAGGACGCCGAACGCTGCCCACCGCCGACGGATCCTGCGGGCCGCGGTGACGCCGACGGTCACGAGGCGGGCCTCATCGCGGCGGGCGCGAGTACGTGTCGGCGACGAGCACCCGCTGCATGTAGTCGAGCTCCTGGAGCACCACCCCGGTCCCGCGCGCGACGCAGGTCAGCGGGTCGTCCGCGACGTGAACCGGCATCTGCGTGGCCTCCGCGATCCGCTGGTCCAGGCCGGCGAGCAGCGCACCGCCGCCGGCGAGGACGATCCCCTGGTCCATGATGTCCGCCACCAGCTCGGGCGGCGTCTCCTCGATCGTGTCCTTGATCGTGTCCACGATCTGCTGGACGGAGGGCTCGATCGCCTCGCGGATCTGCTCGGACCCGACCTCCACGCTGCGCGGCAGGCCGGTCAGCAGGTCGCGGCCCCGGAGCATGACGCGCTGGCCGTCCCACTCGCCCGGATAGCCGGAGCCGACGGCGATCTTGATGTCCTCGGCCGTCCGCTCGCCGAGCAGCAGGTTGTACTCGCGACGGGCGAACGCGACGATGTCCTGGTCCATCTCGTCGCCGCCGATGCGGATGCTCCGGCTCACGACGATGCCGCCGAGGCTCAGGACCGCGACCTCGGTGGTCCCGCCCCCGATGTCCACGATGAGGCTGCCGGACGGCTCGCTCACGGGCAGCCCCGCGCCGATCGCGGCGGCCATCGGCTCCTCGATCAGGCGCGCCCAACGGGCGCCGGCATTGAGCGCCGCGTCGCGCACGGCCCGCTTCTCCACCTCGGTGACGCCCGACGGGATCCCCAGCAGCATGCGCGGGCGCGGGATCAGGCCGATCCGGTCGTGCACCCGGTGGACGAAGTACTTGATCATCTGCTCGGTCACGTCGAAGTCGCTGATGACCCCGTCACGCAGGGGGCGCACGGCGATGATGTCCGCCGGGGTCCGGCCGACCATCCGCTTCGCCTCCGCGCCGATGGCGAGGACGCGCTTCGTCTTGGCCTCGATCGCGACGACGCTGGGCTCGCTGATGACGATGCCGCGGTCGCGCACGTGGACGAGCGTGTTCGCCGTCCCGAGGTCGATCCCGATGTCCCGGGAGAACGTGCCGAGGATGATGTCGAGGATGCTCGTGAGCGTGGCTCCTGGCGCGCACCGGGCGGCCCCGGATGCTTGCGGGGCGCGGGTGCTGGCTCGGGGACATGGGCGCGGGGTGACCGCCCCGACGAGGCGGCGGACGCGCGAGGAGTATACCCGCCGCCCTCCGGAAGGCGGCCGGAGCGTCACCCGGCCGGATCCACCGCGGGCGCGCCAGGAGACGCGCGTGGGTCGGCCGGCCGCCGTGTGACGAACTACCGGATCGCGTGTGACGGCGTCGGTCCAGCCGCGGGGCGGGCGGGGCGACAGTGCTCCCACGGCGGTCGAGACGGACCGCAGGGGCTCGGGCAGGAGGCCCGGCAGGCCCCGGAAGGCGCGCCGAGCGGCGCGGGGAAGGGAGACACCGATGCGCACCACCACCACGATCCGGCCGGCCGGCATGGCATCCGCCGTCACGCTGCTCGCGGCGGCGACGATGCTCGCCGCATGCGTCGCCTCCACTGGCGGCCCGGTCCCGGGCCCGGACGAGGCCCCGGGCCTCGTGCAGTTCCGGGCAGCCGAGCGGGCGGCGTCCTCGACCGCCGTCTCGGAGCAGTTGAGCCTCGCGGCGTTCCGCGCGGCCGAGCGGGCATCCGGCGAGGATCCGACCGTCGCCGCGGCCCTGGCGGCGTTCCGGGCGGGCGAGCGGGCCGTCGGCACCGCCGGCGTCCCGTCCGAGGCGGCAGCGCTCGTCACGTTCCGGGCGGGAGAGCGCGAGGCCGGGGCCGCCGCGTCGTCCTCCGCCGGCGCGCCGGGCCGCTACCTCCGCTGACAGGTCGGCTCGAGAACCCCGGCCATCTTCGACCGGGGACGGGTGACACGAAGCGGCCGGAGCCCGAGGGCTCCGGCCGCGTCTGGATGGACGCCGGCCGAGGGGAGGGGCCGGCGGTCGAGGTGAGGACTACAGATCGGCGGGGCGCAGGACCAGCGAGATCCCGTGGACCATGCTGTTCGTGCCCACCGGGATGTCGCGCTTGCTGTTCACGACCCACGGGTCGGCGGCATTCGGGTCCTGGTCGCGCAGGACCAGCGTGTTGAGCCACGGGATGAAGCGCAGCGTGATCGTCGGCCCGAGGACGGTGGCGACGGCCGGGTTCGGCGAGGCTGCCACGGACTTCGCGGTCGCGAAGTCCACCTTGCCGGAGATGACGTGGTAGAGAAGGACGTTCTCGATCGTGTCGACGGCGCTCGCGCCGAGCGCGGTGATGAGGCTGTTCACGACGGCCTCCTCGGTCCACGACCACTTGCCGGTCAGGCTGAGTGCGAGGAGCTGGAAGGCGCGGTCGTTCGGGGCGAAGACCGTGATGCCGGCGTTCGGCACGGTGATCGCGGAGACCGGGGACGTGGGCTTCGCGCCGAGGACGGTGCGGCCGGCGGCCTCGAGGATGTCGAAGTCGTACCAGTCGCGGTCGAAGTTGGTGCCGTCCGCCTCGAGCAGCGCGAGGATGCTGCCGGCGGGGGCCGGGGCGGCCGGGGCAGGAGCGGCCTTGCCGGCCTGGGCGGCCGGGGCGGCGGCGACCGGGGCGGCGATCGCCGTCACGAGCACGGCGGCGCCGAGGAGCGAGACGACGGTCCGGCGGACCTTCATGGCTGTTCCCCCTGTGTCTGTGTCGAGGCTGTCTGGTCTGTCGCGTCGGGTGTCGTGCGTCGACCTGCCGACACTCTCCTATCGCAAAGGGGGCGGCGTCGGATTGGGGGACGGTGCGCGGGCCGCGCGGGCCGCCCCGGATGGCGACCTCCCGCGCCGTCCGCCCGACGGCGGGGCCGCCCCGGGCGGTGACCTCAGGAGCAGGCGGCACGTGTCCGATCGCGTGACCCACCCGCGCGGTCGAATGCAACGCCGCGGTCGCGGAGGCTGACGAACGCGTCGTGCCCGATCACCACGTGGTCGAGCAGGTCGATGTCCAGGATCCGTCCAGCCGCGAGCGCCTCGGCTGTGAGATGCAGGTCGTCGGGGCTGGGCGTGGGGTCGCCGGACGGGTGGTTGTGCACGAGCAGGACGCCGGCGGCGTTCGCGCGCACCGCGTCGCGGTACAGCTCGCCGACCCGGACCAGTGACGCACTGACATTGCCCTGGTAGACGGTCGTCACCTTCATCACGGTGTTCTTGGCCGTGAGCAGGAGCACCCGGAGCTCCTCGCGCTCCAGCCGCCCCATCTGGGGCATCAGGCGCTCGGCCACGTCCGCCGGCGCGCGGATGGTCCACCTGCCGACCGGCCAGTCCGCCGCGAGGCGCCGGCCGAGCTCGAACGCGGCCGCCAGCTGGGCGGCCCGCGCCGCGCCGACCCCGGGGAGCCGCTCGAGCTCGAGCGGGCCGGCGGCGGCGAGCCCGGAGAGCCCGTCGTGCTGCGCGAGCGCGTCCGTCGCGACCTCGAGGGCGCTCGCGCCACGCGTCCCCGAGCCCCACACGAGGGCCAGCAGCTCGGCCGAGGAGAGGCCGGAGGCACCGAGGAGCGCGAGGCGCTCGCGCGGCCGCTCGGCGGCGGGCAGCTCAGCGATCGCGTGGCCGTGGAGTCGTCGCGGCGATGTCCGTGAGGGCAGCGGCCCGGGTCCCGGGTGGTGCACGGGGATGGTCCTCCGTCTGGGTCGGCGGCGGACTGCTCGTGACCCCCGCATGGTGTCCCCGGCCCGGACGACGGAGGCCCGCCGTTTCCCGCCGCCATCCGGACCGAGGACACGACGGAGACTACGCGGCGACCATCACCGGCCCGTCAACCGCCGGTGATCCGTCGGTCGCCGGGCGAGGTCACCCGCCGGTGACGCTCCGCCCGGCGAGGTCCGCGAGGAGCAGCGCGGTCCCGTTGAACGTCGCATGCAGTGCGATGGCGGCCCAGAGTGAGTCCCGCCGCACGAAGAGCCATCCCAGGAGCCACGCCACCGGGATCCGCGCCACGAACGCGATGACCGCGATCCGGATGGCCTCGGAGGCGTCGGCGCCGCCGATGGTGAGCACATGGACGAGCGCGAAGAGGAGGGCGCCACGGATGATCGCCCGCGGGGGCGTCATCCGCCGCAGCCACGCGGTCGTCGCGAACCCCCGGAAGAAGATCTCCTCGGCGACCGGGGCGACGATGACGGCGGCAAGCAGGTTCAGAACGCGGTCCGCCGTCGTCTCGGGCAGCGGGACCGGCCCGACCGGTTCGACCCCCAGGATGGCCACCAGGATCGCGGCGACGACGCCCGTGGCGAAGAGAGCGACGACGCCGAGCGTCAGCCCCCAGCCGATGTCGCCCGCGAGCGCGCGCGACGTCGGGCGCCGGAGGCCGATCTCCGCCCAGGAGAGCGCCCCGGTGCCGACGACGAGAAGCCGGATCAGCGCGATGTTCACCAGGGCGGTGACGCTCACGCTGACCAGGAGTGCGAGTGAGCCGTTGTCGTCGAATACCCCCGTCGCCGAGAGCAGCGAGCTCACGAGGAGCGACGTGGAGAGCGCCGCGGCGAGGACGAGGAACGGGGACGGACCGGCGTACCCCGCCACATCATCGGCGCGACGCTGCAGGCCCTGCGCCCCGGCCGCCGCCACGAGGCCGAGGGACAGCGAGAGCAGGGCCGCGATCGCGAGCAGGTAGGTCGCGAGGCCGCCGCCGGCCGACGCGAGCGCGACGGACAGCACGACGAGCCCGACGAACGTCAGCGCCCAGCCGGCGGCGTACAGCCCGGGCGCAGCGCGATCGTCGAGGCTGAAGACCGCGCGCTTCGGCATCGCCCGCGCGGGGACGTCCGGGTCCGACCGCGCGAGGTCACGGGGATCGACCGGCGCGCCGGTCGTCGCCTCCCCGGCGGGGGCGGGCCAGCCGGCGGGGCCGACCGGACGGGTCGGGGGAGCGTCCGGGCCGGTGCCGGTCACCGCGCGGCGGTGCGGCGTCCCGAGACGCGGGCGGGTGCCGGGTCGACCACCTCGTCGCGGCCCGGAGCCGGCGCGCCCGCCGAGGCGGTCGCGGGCGTCGGGTCGCCGACGAGGGACGCGAGGCCTTCGGCGTCGAGGTCCGGGGTCGTGGACACGAACGGCGACGGCGAGGGCGCGGCCGTCGCCCGGGGCGCCTTGGGAGCGGGCTCGACCCGGGTGACCTGGCTGACGGTGGCGACCGGCTCGGCCGCGGGTGCGGTGGCCGGCCGCGCGGTCGCGGCGCGCTCGGTCGCGACGGTCGGGATCTCGGCGCCCGCAGTCGGCCAGTCAGTGACCTCGCCGGCGGAGGTGCCGGCGGAGGCAGGAACGGGCGGAGCATACGGCGCCTGCGGGGGTGGGTAAGAGGCAGGGATGGGCGCGTACGTCGCCTGCTGGGGGGCATATGCGACGGGAGCAGGCGCGGGCGCGGGTCGCGCCTGGCCGCGTCCCGGACGGGCCGCGGCGGCGCCGGCGGCCGACGCGGGTACGGGCCGTCCCGGCTGGCGCTCGAAATCGACGCCGCACCAGGCGCAGACCACCCAGTCGGCGCCTGCGAGCTTGCCGCAGCTGGGGCACGGGCGGCGGAGCCGGGTCCGGCACGTGGGGCAGATCATCCACCCCTCCGAGATCCGGCGACCGCAGCCAGCGCAGTGGTCGAGCTGCTCGACCTCCGCGAGCATCGCCTCCTCGGCGAGCATCCGCTCGTGCGCCTCGCCGACCCGCTCGTGCGGCCGGATGATCCGGTAGATGATCGCGGCGAAGATGAAGAAGATCGGCGTGAAGGCGACGATGAGCGCGGCGGCGAGGAAGGGAAGGATCGGGTTCGAGGTCCGGCTCTTCATGTCCTGGTAGGCCCAGAATGCCGTGGCGAGCCAGAGGATGACGACGTAGATCCCGATGCCGCGGAGCGCGAGCTGGACGATCTCGCTCGAGAAGATCCCGGCGATCGTGTTGCCGAATTCCCGGAAGATCTGGTCCATCGAGGTCCGCCGTCCCGCGGCGCGTGAGGACCGGCACGGGCGCCGGGCACGTCGCGCTGGCGCAGTGTAGCAGGGCGCCCGCGGCACCCCGTCGCGGCGCGCGGGCGCGCCTCGGAGGCCCACGAGTCGCACGACGGCGCCCGCAGACGCGCGGCCGCGCGTCTGCGAGGCCATGCCCGGAGCTGGGTCGGCGGGCGGTCGTCGCAGATCGGGCTTGAGGCCGGCGCCGGGGTGGCCGCCGGAGCCCGCAGAGATCAGCGAGCGGTCGCCGCCCGCCCGGGATCACGTCGTGGATCCCCGACCGCTGCGGCGATCGCCGCGCGACGCCACGCGGCGACGGCGCTCGCGGCGGCGAGCGTCACGACGAGAGCGGCGACGAACGCGACGACGGCGACCATCGCGCCGAGCGGATCCGCGCCTCCGCCGAGGGACCGGCGCACGGCGCCCCATGCCGCGATGCCGGCCGCGAGCGGGAGCCCGACGGCGACGAGGAGCAGCGCCGTCCCCGCCGCGAACGATCCGAGGACGGCCGCGGGGCGGCGGACGACGTCGAGCGGGGCGCGCACGAGCGCGCGGACCGCACCGTCGCCGTTGACGACGACGTGGACCGCCGCTGGCCCGGCGATGAGCTCGCCGACGACCATCCCGACCGCGATCGCGACGACGGTCTCCGGCGTCATCGCCACGACCCGCAGGACGAGAGGGGATGCCAGGTCGTCGGGCAGCGTGAGCTGGCGGTAGACCGCGTCGGCGAGGCGCGGGATCGACCACGCGAGGGCGACGAGCGGAGGGATCGCGGCGACGGCGCGCGTGGCGACGAGGCGGGCGACCGTCGCCGCCGTCCTACGGCCCCGGGCCGTGGTCGCGGCCGCGTCCACGGCCCACGCGGCGAGCACGAGCCGGTCGGCGGCGGCCGCCGCGACTGTCCCCAGGACGACCGCGCCACCCGCCAGGAGCCCGGCGACGACGGCGAGGACCACGAGCCGCATGGCCGGGCCGTCGGCCGAGATGGCGTCGGCGCCGATCCACGCCGCGATCCCGATCGGGGTCGGCAGCACCAGGAACGGCAGCGCGACCACGACCAGACCGCCGCGCGCGAGGAAGGCGACGAGCGCGACCGGCCAGAGGTCCACGCGTGCGCCGGACCAGCGCGTGGCCGACGCGAGGACGCGCGATGCGGGCGGGCGTCCGGGGTGCGTGACGGCCGTGCCGGCGACGCCCGTGGCGACGGGGCCCGCGGGGGCCGCGGACCCGTGGGTCACGGCGCCGGCGTGAGGGATGGGACGGGCGTCGGGAGCGGCGCGGGCGTGGCCGGCACGAGCGTGGGCGCCGCGCTGGCGCCGGTCAGCCGCGAGAGCTCGGCCAGCGCCGCCTCCACCAGCTTCATCTCGTCGCCGTACGTCGCGAAGTCGCCCTGGCGGAGGGCGGCCTGCGCGAGGTCGAAATGCAGGTTGGCGTAGGCGACGAGACCTGCCACGTCTCCCGGCGCAGGCGAGCCGCCAGGGGACGGCGTGGGCCGCGGGGTGGGCGTGGCGCCCGGCGACGGCGAGGGTCCGCCGGGCGACGGCGACGGGCTGGGCGCCGGCTCGTTGGCGACGACCTTCTCGAGCGCCTCGCGGAGCGTATCGGCCCACTCGACCGTGGTGGACGTGGCCACGACGATCTTGGTGAACTGGGGGAAGGCGGAGGCGGTGGACTGCAGGTAGATCGGCTCCAGGTAGACGATCGACTCTCCGACCGGCACCACGATGAGGTTGCCGCGGATGACCTCGCTCCCGGCCTGGCTCCACAGGGTGATCTGGGAGGAGATGACCGGGTCCTGGTCGATCCGCGCCTCGATCTGCGTCGGACCGAAGATCGACGTGTCGCGCGGCAGCTGGTAGACGCGCACCTGGCCGCGGTCCTCGGGCGCGTTGCGGACGGCGATCCAGGAGATCATGTTCGGCCGCTGCGCGGGCACCATCGGCTGGAGGAGCAGGTACTCCGTCCGCGCCTCGCCGGGCATCCGCATGATCACGTAGTACGCCTCGGGCGGGAGCTGCTGCGTCGCGCCCGGCGGGGTGGTGGGGATCGTCCAGAGGTCGTCCTTGTTGTAGAAGGACTGCGTGTTCGTCACGTGGTAGCGGGCGAACATCCGGGCCTGGGCGTTGAAGCGCTCCTCCGGCGTCCGCAGGTGCGCCTGCAGCTGGACCGGCATCTCGTCGAGCGGCTTGAAGAGGCTCGGGTAGATGCCCTGGTAGGCGCGGATCAGCGGGTCTGAGGGGTCGGCGACGTAGAAGGTCATCGAGCCGTCGTAGGCGTCCATGACGATCTTCACGCTGTTGCGGATGTAGTTGACCGACTCGCCCGCCAGCCCGCTGTCGGCCCCGAGCGTGGAGCCGTCGAAGTACTCGGCGTCGGGGAACATGCCGGACACCGTGTACGCGTCCTGGACGTAGACGAGCTTCCCTTCCGGGGTGATGACCAGGTACGGGTCCTTGTCGTACCTAAGGAAGGGGGCGACCGCCCGCACCCGCTCGCCGAGGGACCGGTTGATGAGGATCTGGCTGTCCTTGGTGATCTGGTCGGTGATGAAGAGGTTGAGGTCGCGGAAGCGCAGGGCGAACAGGAGACGCGTGAGCGTGGAGTCCACCTTGATGCCCGTCGTCCCTGTCCAGCGTGTCGTGGTCTCCCCGCCCGTGGCCTGGTCGCCCACGGGGAAGTCGAACTCGGGCTGCCGCGCCCCGACCAGGACCCAGCCGTTCGGGCGCTCGCCGAAGTAGATCCGCGGCTGCGTGACCTCCGGCGCGCCGTCCGACGAGACCGGGGGCAGGTTCTCGATGATCAGCTGCGGCAGGCCCTGGTCGTCCACCGCGTTGACCGGGACCATCGCCAGGCCGAACCCGTGGGTGAAGACGATCCGTTCGTTGACCCAGGTCAGCGCCTGGGGGTTCTTGTCGAGCGCCATCTCGCGGCCCGAGAGCATCACCTGGCGACGCTTGCCGCCGATGTCGTACCGGTCCGTGTCGACGTCGAAGAAGTCGTAGTACTGGCGGACGGTCTGGAGCTGGTCCAGGGTGGTGCCGAGCGGCCGGTAGTCCCAGAGCCGCGCGTTCGCGAACGTGTCGGCATCGCGGATCAGCGCGTCGGCCGTGAGCGTCGCCGTCCCGTTGTACTGGATCGTCTCCCAGTCGTCGAGGCCGTATGCGAGCCGGGTCATCGAGATGTTGTTCCGGATGTACGGCTCCTGGGTCGCGTACTCGTTCGGCTGGACGACGAACCGCTGGACGATCTCCGGGTAGACCGTCCCGAGCGCGAACGAGGCGATGAACCAGACGCCGACCGCGAGGCCCACCGGCCATATCGCGCGCCAGAAGGCCGCCCCCACCAGGAACATCGCCGTGAGCGCAGCGATGACCGTCAGCACGTCATAGGCGAGGAACCGCGCGTTGGCGTCGGCGTAGCTCACGCCCGTGGTCACGCCGTTGGCCGCGTAGGACAGCTCCAGCTTGTCCAGCTGGTAGCCGCCGGCGACCACCAGCAGCCAGAGGCCGGCGAGCACCGCGAGGTGCAGCCGCGGCGCCGTCCCGAAGTCGAGCCCGCCCCGGGCGGCGGCGAGGAGGTAGCGGCCGAGCGCGAGGATCAGGGCGGCGATGAGGAACGCGCTCGCCACGGACTGGACCAGCCGCAGGAACGGGAGGTCGAACAGGAAGAACCCGATGTCGCGCCCGAAGATCGGGTCGGTCACGGGGACGCCGGTCGGCGAGAACGGGACGCGGTGCTGGAAGAGCAGGATGGTCTGCCAGCCGCCGGCGATCGTCCCTGCGAGCGTCAGGGCTGCGAGCAGGGCGACGGCGACGAGGACCCAGCGGCCGATCGGCACGAGGTCCGGGATCTCGAAGTCCACCTCGACCGGCGGCGGGGTCCCGCGTCCCGTCCCGGACCCGAACGGGCCCCACGCATCGCCGTACCGATCGCGCTGCATCCGCGACGCGGCGCCCTGGCCGGCCGTGGCGGCCTCGCCGAGCCGGTCGAACAGCTCGCGCAGCCGGTTCCCGCCGGTCCCCGGCGGCGGCGCGAGCCGGCCCGCGAGGAAGAGGTCGAGGGCGAAGAGGACGAGGATCGCGACGAGGGCGGCCGCGAACAGCACGACCTGCGTGCCCACGCGCGTCCAGAAGACCTGGGCGTAGCCGACGCTGTCGAACCAGATCGCGTCGGTCCAGATGTCCAGGATCGACCCGAGGAAGGCGAACCCGAAGAGGATGAGGACGAAGACCGCGAGCCCGACGATCATGCGGCCGGACGGCCGGAACCCGCGCGCGCCGTCCGTGGGCCCGCCCGGCGGCCCGCCGCCGCGCCGCCGCCTTCCGCGGATGGGCGTCGGCTCCTCGCGGGGCTGCGTCTCGTCGTCCGCGCCGGGCTCCGACGCATCGTCCGCCGCTCGCGCGGCGGGCTGCTCCTCGTCGGCGGCGGGAGTCTGGTCGTCGAGCGCCTCGTCGTCGGATGCGGATCCATCGGCGGGCGCGGCTTCCCCCCGCTCGCGGCGTGCGAGCTCGCGGAGGTACTCCTCGAAGGGGTCGCTCACGCACCGAGCATACCCCGGGCCGGGCGCGGGCGCCGCCCGGGGGTGGCCGATCGGGCGCCGCCCGGAGGCGGGCGACCGGCACGCCCCGGGCCGCTCAGCCATGCGGCAGCGACGCGACGGCGCCGGCGAACGCACCGAGCGCGGCCGACGCGAGCTCGGTCGGGCGGGCGGACGCCGCGCGGACCGGGTCCCAGCGGACCGCGAGCTGGACGACGGCAGGCCGTTCCCACGGGCGGTCGTCGGAGGTGGGCGGGATCGGCGTCCGGACCTTGACGGCCTGGCGCCCGCCCTCCTCGGCGGCGAGGCCGGACAGCGCGCCTGCGAGGAGGATCCCGATCCGTCCCGCCGGCTGGTCCGGCGGCGGCCCCGCGGCCGGCGCGAGGTCCCGGAAGCTGACGATCCCGTCGGCGTCGGCTGCCCACAGCAGGGCGATCCACCAGCCGTCCGGCAGCGTCGAGGGGGCGCCGATCCCGACGCGGACGGTGACGCCGCGGACATCGACCTCCAGCTCCTTGAGGGACGAGGGGCCGGGCGGCGGGAGGCGGGCGGGCACCGGGATCGCGATCAGCCGCCGGCGCCGGGCCCGGCAGCCCCGTCGCGCTGGTCGTCCCCGTCCGATGCCTCCGATGTGGGCTCGGGCGGCGGCGCCCCTGGAGGCAGACCGGCGGCGATGCGCCACATCTCGCGGCGCAGGCCGGCATCGGGCAGAGCGATGGCGTCGGGACTCGTGCGGCCGAGATCATCGCCGGACATCGTCGGATCGGCCGCTCGGTCCATCGTGGACGGCCATCCCGGGCCTTCGGGTCGTGCGCCGGGGTGGGTCTCGGGAGGGCGGGCTGTCTCGACCAGATCCGAATCGCCCGTGAGCCACGCCAGCAGACCGGCGGTGCCCGTGGGCCTGCGTGCTGCGGATCGTCGGACGAGGGTCGCGTGGTCAACGACCGTCACCCCCGGGATCTCCGAGGACTGATCCGCGCGCAGCCGCGCGCCGCAGGCGGGGCACGCCTCAGCCTCAGCGTCGCCGACCGGCGCCGCACACCACGGGCAGAGGCCCGCGGGCGGAGACCCGGGCGCGGCCGCGAGCCATGCGTCGATCGGGTTCGCGGGTGCGGCGCCTGGGTCGTCGGCGTCGTCGGCGGCTGCCGGCTCACCCGGCTGCGCTGGTCGCTCAGGGAGGTCGTCCATCATCATCGCATCGCCAGGGGCCGGTCCATCGCGACGTCCGAGTCGCTCCACCCTCCGCGGAGAGTACCCGTCCGACCTTGCGTCGCACCTCGCCAACGGAGCCACCCGGCCGGATCGCGTCCAGAGCCCGGCATCGGGTCCGTCACTCCCACTCGATCGTGGCGGGCGGCTTCGAGCTGATGTCGTAGACCACCCGGTTGACGCCGGGGACCTCGTTGACGATCCGGGAGCTGATCCGCGCGAGGATCTCGTACGGCAGCTTCGCCCAGTCGGCCGTCATCCCGTCGTCGGACGTCACGGCGCGGATCGCGACCACGTTCGCGTACGTCCGCCCGTCGCCCATGACGCCCACCGAGCGGAGCGGCGTGAGGATCGCGAACGACTGCCAGAGCGATCGATAGAGGTTCGCCGCCTTGATCTCGTCGATGACGATCCAGTCGGCCTCGCGGAGCGTGTCCAGCCTCTCCGCCGTCACCTCGCCGATGATCCGGATCGCCAGGCCCGGGCCCGGGAAGGGCTGGCGGAGCACCATCGCCTCGGGCAGTCCGAGCTCCAGGCCGACGGCCCGCACCTCATCCTTGAACAGGTAGCGCAGCGGCTCGATCAGCGTGAACCGCAGGTCCGGCGGGAGGCCCCCCACGTTGTGGTGCGTCTTGATCTTCTGGGCGGCCTTCGTCTCTGCCGTCGCCGACTCGATGACGTCCGGGTAGAGCGTGCCCTGGGTCAGGAAGTCGATCGAGCCGAGCCTCGCCGCCTCCTCCTCGAAGACGCGGATGAACTCGTCGCCGATGATCCGCCGCTTCTGCTCCGGGTCCGTCACGCCGGCGAGACGCGCGAGGAAGCGCTCGCGGGCGTCCACCATGACCAGGTTCATCCCGAGGTTCTGCTCGAAGGTGACGCGCAGGAGCTCGCTCTCCTTCTTGCGCATGAGCCCGTGGTCCACGTAGATGCACGTGAGCCGGTCGCCCACCGCGCGGTGCACCAGCGCGGCCGCGACGGCAGAGTCCACCCCGCCCGACAGCGCGCAGATGACCTTCCCGTCGCCAGCGGTCGCCCGCGCGTGCGCGTCCACACGAGAGCGGATCTCGCTGACGGTCGTCTCGATGAAGTTCGCCGGCGTCCACGTGGGACGCGCGCCGGCGATCCCGACGACGAAGTTTGCGAGGATCTCCCGGCCCCGGGGTGTGTGGACCACCTCGGGGTGGAACTGGATCCCGTACAGTCGGCGGTCGGGATCTGCGACGGCGGCGTACGGGGTGGAGTCGGTGAGGGCCGTCGCCCGGAAGCCCGCCGGGAGCCGCACCAGCGAGTCCCCGTGGCTCATCCAGACAGGCTGGCTGCGATCCATCGCGGCGAAGAGGTCCGCGTCGTCCGTGACGGTCACGACCGCGGGGCCGTACTCGCGCCGCGCGGCCGGGACCACGTCGCCGCCGAGCTCCTGCGCCATCAGGTGGAGCCCGTAGCAGATGCCGAGGATCGGGACGCCCGAGGTCCAGAGCGCGGGGTCCGGGCGCGGGGCCCCCGGCTCGTAGACGCTCGCCGGCCCGCCCGAGAGGATCACGGCCCGCGGCCGGCGGCGCGCGATCCGCTCCCAGGGGGTGTCGAACGGGACGAGCTCGGAGTAGACGTGGAGCTCGCGGACCCTGCGGGCGATCAGCTGCGCGTACTGGCTCCCGAAGTCGAGGACGATGACGGTGTCCGGCTCGGACGCGCTCGACTCGCCCCGCGGGACCGCACCGCCGGGCCGGTCGTCCGGCGTCCGCGACGGTGCGGGGGCCTGGAGGGCGGTCTCCAGGTAGGCCTCGACCTCGGCGTCGTCGGGCGCGAGGACGCGGTGGCCCGCGTTCGCGGCCTCGCCGTGGACGGTCTTGCCCCGCTGCGGGGCGCGCGCCGCCGGATCGCCCGGGCGTCCCGGCTGCGCGGCGGCGTCCGTCACGGGCATGTCGGGGCGGCCTGCCCCGGGGTCCCTCTCCTCACCCACGTGCGATCGCCGCCTCCTCCCGGTGCGCGCCTCGAGGTCGTCAGTGTACCGGCGTCGCGGGACCGCCCGGACGCGTGGCCGGCGGCCGGGCGGCCCGGCCACCGGACGCGTGGCCGGCGGCCCTTCCGCGGCGCCCCCGGATGGCGCACACTCGGCGCGTCGGTGAGCGGGAGACGTGTCCGGAGGCGGACGGGACGATGTCGAAGACGAAGCACCGCAGGGATGGCGAAGGCACGGGCCCGGACGCGGCCCTGGGCGCGGCGGCCGGCGGGTCGGCTGGAGCGGGCGCCGACGCCGCGGCGACGATGTCCGACGCCGAGCACGACGACGACGTGGCGCCGCGCCGCGTGACGCGGCACGGCGTGGTGGTCGTGGAAGGCGCACGGTACGCCGACAAGGGCGGCGACCACGGTCCCGCCGGCGGCGACGGGACGGACGGCGCGCCGGAGGGCGCGGAAGCGGTGGAGGCCCCGCCGCGGCGCAAGAAGCTCAAGACCGAGGTGTACGAGGCCGAGCTCGCGAAGCTGGCGATCGAGCTCCACAAGCTCGAGGACTGGGTCACGTACAAGAAGCTGCGGATCGTGGTCCTCTTCGAGGGACGCGACGCGGCCGGCAAGGGCGGCGCCATCAAGACGATCACGGCCGCCCTGAATCCGCGCGTGGCCCGCGTGGTCGCCCTCGGCGTCCCCACGGAACGCGAGAAGACCCAGTGGTACTTCCAGCGCTACGTCGCGCACCTGCCCGCCGCAGGGGAGATCGTCTTCTTCGACCGCAGCTGGTACAACCGCGCCGGCGTCGAGCACGTGATGGGCTTCTGCACCGAGCTCGAATACCAGGAGTTCCTCCGGTCGTGCCCGGAGTTCGAGCGGATGCTCATCCGGTCGGGGATCCTCCTGTTCAAGTACTGGTTCTCGGTGAGCGAGGAGGAGCAGGAGCGGAGGTTCCTCGCCCGCCTCGGCGACCCGACCAAGCGGTGGAAGCTGAGCCCGATCGACCTCGCCTCGCGGACCCGGTGGGTCGACTACTCGCGAGCCAAGGACGAGATGTTCGCGTACACGGACATCAAGCAGTCGCCGTGGTACGTGGTGAACGCGGACGACAAGAAGCGCGCCCGGCTGAACATGATCCGCCACCTGCTCTCGGCGATCCCGTACGAGGAGGTCCCGTCGCCGGAGATCGTGCTGCCGCCTCGCCAGACGGAGAAGCGCGAGGGCTACATGCGGCCGCCGATCGACGACATGAACTGGATCCCCGAAACCTACTGACCTCGATCAGCGCGGATCCCGTTCGTCGCGCTCGGCCGCGGCGGCGACCTTGGCGACCCTCGCGGCGCGCGTCTCCGGCCGCTGTGCGACCGCGATCCACCCGATGAGCATCTTCCGCGTCGAGGGCGGGAACGCGGCGAAGTTGGATGCGGCCGGCGGTCGTGCGTCGAGCGCGGCGGCCAGGTCGTCGGGCACCTCGAGGCGCTCGGAGCCGTCGAGCACCGTCCACGACCCGTTCGCCTTCGCGCGCTCGATCGCGGCGAGCCCGGCGGGCGCCATCCGTCCCTCCGCGATGAGGCGCTCCGCACGCGACTTGTTCGACGCTGCCCAGGCGCTTCGCGGCCTGCGCGGCGCGAAGAACAGCTTGCCGCGCTCGTCGTCCACCGTCCCGCCCGTGCTGTCCACCCACCCGAAGCAGAGCGCCTCTTCGACCGCGGCCTCGTAGCTCACGTCCGGCGCCCGGCCCGACCGGGCCCGCCAGCTCACGAGCCACACGCCGCGCGCCGTCGCGTGGTTCTCCTCCAGCCACGCCCGCCAGGCGGCACGATCCGCGGGCTGGAGGAGGGGGGCGTCATCGAGCGCGGTCATGCCCACGAGTGTAGTGGGCGGGCTCGCGCGCAGGCTGGTGCACGGACGGGCGAGACACCGCCATCGACCCAGGCTCGCCGTGCTCAGTCGCGGTCGCGGATCGCCTCGGCGGTCGCCGCGACCGGCCTCGCGCCGGCTGTCCTCAGTCGCGGTTGCGCATCGCCTCGGCGGTCGTCGCGAAGTAGGCGTCCAGGCGGGCCGCGGCCTCGGGGGTCGTCTCCATCGCTCCCACGGCCGACCGCATCGCCGAGAGCCAGTGGTCGCGCTCGTCCGGCCCGATCTCGAACGGGAAGTGGCGCTGGCGGAGGCGCGGGTGGCCGCGCTCGTCGCTGTAGGTCGTGGGGCCGCCCCAGTACTGCGCGAGGAAGAGGGTGAGGCGACGCCGGGCCGGGCCCAGGTCGGCCTGGTCTGGGTAGAGACGGAGGAGCACGGGGTCGGCGGCGACGATGGCGTAGAAGCGGTCCACGAGGCCCTCGAAGAACGGCATCCCGCCGACCTCGTCGTACAGCGTCCGCGAGGACGCCATCGGCGGGGTCTCGAGGATGCGCATCTCGCGCTCATCGCCCATGAACGCCGAGTGTAGGCGGGGCGGATCGCCCCCGCCGGACGGTCATGCGGGGGCGGTGCGGCGACCGTCGGGCCCGTCGGGCCGGGTGGGCCGGGGCAGGCCGTTGACGCTGGACGGTCCTGCCCCGGGGGCACGGGCGTCCGCAACCCCACGCCCAGCGGGAACGGGCGGGGCGTCCGTGACCGCTCGCCGCCCAACGCCCGGTCGGCGGTCAGGCCATCGTGGCGAGGATCGCCGTGAGGTCCGCCAGCGTGGTCCGCGGGCTCACGATCGCGAAACGGGTGACCGTCTCCCCGCGGTGTCGCGTGGGCGTGACGAAGGCGACGCCCGATCTGAGCAGCCGGTCCGACCAGCCCTCATAGTCGGCACGCTCCCAGCCGATCCGCCGGAACGCGACGACGGAGAGCTCGGGCTCGACGACGAGCTCCACGTAGGGCCGGCGCCGGATCTCGTCGGCGGCCTCCCGCGCGAGGGCGATCGTCGCCTCGATCGCGTCGGTGTACGCGCGCGTCCCGTGCATCGCCAGGCTGAACCAGAACGGCAGGCCGCGCGCCCTGCGCGTGAGGTGGATCGCGTAGTCGGACGGGTTCCACTCGCCGTCGACGTGCGCGACCGCGTCCAGGTACCCGGCATGCTGCGTGTGGGCGGCGCGCGCGACGGCGGGGTCGCGGTACAGGAGCGCGCACGCGTCGTACGGCGCGAACAGCCACTTGTGCGGGTCCACGATGAAGCTGTCCGCGCGCTCGATCCCGCGGAAGAGGTGGCGGACGGAGGGCGCGGCGAGGGCGGCGCCCCCGTAGGCACCGTCCACGTGCAGCCAGGCGCCGCGCTCTGCGGCGACGTCGGCCGCCCCGGCGATGTCGTCCACGACGCCCAGGTTGGTGGCCCCTGCGGTGGCCACGATGGCGAACAGCCCGTCGGCCGAGTCGGCGGCAGATGCCGGGGGCTCGGCGGACGCCCGCGGCCCGGCGGCGTCGGCGGCCGCCAGCGTCGCGCGCAGCGCCTCGCCCGTGAGCCGCCCGCGTTCGTCGCCGGGGACGGAGAGGACATCCACGTCCATCACGCGCGCCGCCTCGGCGATCGAGCTGTGCGTCTCCTCCGTGGCCGCGACGACCCAGCGTGCCGGCGCGGGACGTCCCTTTGCCGCGCGGCGAGTACGGGCCGCCTCGCGGGCCGCGACGAGCGCGGACAGGTTGCCGATCGTCCCGCCCTGCACGAAGGCACCACCCGCGCCCTGCGGCAACCCGGCGAGGTCTGCGATCCAGCGGAGCGCCTGGTTCTCGGCGAAGACGGCGCCCGACCCCTCCAGCCAGCTGCCGCCGTAGATCGAGCTGGCGCCCACCACCAGGTCGAAGAGCGTGGACGCCTCGGTGGGTGCCGTGGGGATGAAGGCGAGGTAGCGCGGATGATCGGAGGAGACCACCCCCGGCGCGATGACGTCGGTGAACATGCGCAGCGCGGCCTCGCCGCCGAGACCATCCTCGGTGATCGTCCGCCCCGCCCGCGCGGCGATCTCGTCGGGCTCCCAGGGCCCGTCGAGTGGCGGGTCCATCCGCATCCGGTCGCGCGCGTACCGCAGGACCGCCTGCGCGAGACGCTCGGTCTCGTCGGTGTACCGATGCATCCGACCCGGGTCGCGCTCCGCCGGGTCGTGCGAGCCGTCCGTCAGCGTCCCCGCTGCTGCCAGCTCTTGCCCTCGGTCGCGACCGCCGGCGCGTAGACCATCTCCACGCGCTGCATCTCGGCGATCGTGCGCGCGCCGAGCGCCGCCATCGACTGGCGCAGCGCCCCCATGAGGTTCTCGCTGCCGTCCGTGACGTGAGCGGGGCCGAACAGGATCCGCTCGAGCGTCCCGACCGTCCCCACCCGGATCCGGGTCCCGCGCGGCAGCGTGGGCGACGGCGCGGCCATCCCCCAGTTGGTGCCGCGTCCGGGCGCCTCCTCCGCGCGGGCGAGCGGCGATCCGAGCATGACGGCGTCGGCGCCGGCCGCGATGGCCTTGGCGATCTCACCGCCCCGCCGCATCCCGCCGTCGCCCACCACGGGGACATAGCGGCCGGTGGCGG
Source organism: Chloroflexota bacterium (assembly GCA_029778235.1). Taxonomy (GTDB): domain Bacteria; phylum Chloroflexota; class Limnocylindria; order Limnocylindrales; family CSP1-4; genus CAIYQJ01. Next base: position 25,971 of record JAKOQS010000236.1, read on the forward strand.
CCATGTACGCGTCCCGTGCCGCGGCGACGTCGCTGATCGCCGTCACCTGGGGGACGCCGATGCCGAGCACCTCGCGCGTCGTGCATGCGGCACCCGGGCCCACGCCGACGAAGACCGCGGCCGCACCCTGTTCCATCAGGGCGTATGCAGCTTCGGCGTTGGTCGTGTTGCCGACCGCAACGGGGATCGGCATGAGCCGGGTGAACTCGCTCAACTCGAGCGGCTCGTACCCGGACGCGAGATGGCGCGCGCTGCTCACCTGCGACTGGACGAGGAAGAGGTCGGCGCCGTGCTCCGCACAGAACGGGCCCCAGCGGCGCGCGGCGGCGGGGGTGGCGGAGATGGCGACCTTCGACCCGGCCGCCCGGATCTCCTCGATCCGGCGCGCGACGAGATCCTCCTGCAGCGGCGCCGCGTACGCCTGCGCGAGGACGTCCTGGACCTCGGCATCCGCTGCGGTCGCGATCCGCCCGAGGACGGCATCGGCGTCGTCGAAGCGCGCCTGGACCCCCTCCAGGTTCAGGACGGCCAGACCGCCGAGCGCGGCGAGCGCGCCGGCGGACCGGGCGTCGACCACGGCGTCCATCGCGGCAGCCAGGACGGGGATCGCGAGGCGGATGCCCGCGATCTCGACCGAGAGGTCGACGTCGGACGGCTCGACCGTGTCCGTCCCGGGCGCGAGCGAGACATCCTCGAAGCCGTAGGTCGGGCGGATCGAGTCCACCTTCGAGCGGAAGACGCGGCGGGCGGCGGCCTCGGTGGTCATCGAGCCGGGATCCGGGAGCCGACCATCGTCGATGTGGCCTCCTGCGCGCGGTGCGGTCGCGTCGCGATCGCGGGGCGGTCGCGTGGCGGCCATTCTACGGCGAGAGTGCAGGCGCGGCGGGCGGGGCGGGGCCGCCCGGCAGCGGGTGGGCCGGAGGCCGGGACGCGGGGGGCCGCGTCGCCGACCCGGGTCAGCGCGGCAGGCGCCGCCCCTCCAGATCGAGCGCGAACCAGGGCCCGCGCTCGGGGTCCAGGATGTCGCGCCGGATCCGGTCGATCGCCTCCCGATAGCCCGGCCAGACCACCTCCCGATGCGCGTCGTCGGGCGCGAGCCAGCGGGCGCCATCGTGCTCCCGCGAGAGGACGGCCTCCGTGCCGGGCGACACGCGCACGGCGAAGACCGCCGCCAGGACCACCGCGTCCACGCTGGGCTCGTGGAACTGGTTCACGAGGTCCAGGTCGTAGAAGGCCTCGATCGCATCGGGCCCGATCCCCGTCTCCTCGACCAGCTCGCGCAGCGCCCCGAGCGCGACCCGCTCACCCGGCTCGAGCGAGCCCGACACGCACTGCCAGAGGCCCGGCAGGATGCGGCCGGGAGAGCGGCGCAGCAGCAGGATCTCGGGGCCGACCTCGCCGACGCGGACGATCCAGCAGTCCACGATGTCGGGTCGGAGAGGGCTCACGGGATGACCCGACGGTGGACGGCGCCGACCGGCGACGAGCCTCCGCGGGCGGCGACGGACGAGGCCACCGGTCCGCTGGGCCGTCAGATGCGCTCGAAGCGCTCGATGGGCAGGACGAACACCGTCGCCCCGCCGACCTCCACCTCGAGCGGGAACGGCATGAAGAACTCGCCCGGCTCCATGATCGGCGGCATCGGGTTGACGACCTGCGATCGCGAGTGACAGTTCTCGCGGATGATCCCGATCGCCTCCTCGACCTTCGCATCCTCGACGGCGAGGACGATCGTCGCGTTCGACTGCTTCAGGAAGCCGCCCGAGCTCTGGAGCCGCGTGGTGCGGAACTCCTTGTCGAGCAGGGCGTCGACGAGGACGCCGGCGTCCTCGGCATGGACGATCGCGAAGAGGAGCTTCACGGGGCGGAGTATAGGCCACGCGTGCCCGCGCCCCGCCCGGCGCCCCGGGCTCCACCCGTGCCCGCGCCCCACCCCGTTCCCGGCCTGGCTCCCCATCCCGCTCTCGCCCGCACCCCACCGACATTCCCGGCCCGGGGGCGGCTCCGCCGGGTGTACCATCGCACTCCCACCGGCACGCCGGCCCGCCCCGAACGGGCCGAGGAGGAGACCGTGTCCACTGGCCGCCCCGCCGAGCCCACCTCCGGCGATCTCACCCGCGCGGTGCGGGGCGCCGAGACCCGGCTCCTCGCCACCTTGGCCGAGGCTCTGGCATCCACCGACCACGTCGATGCAGCCCTCGAGCGGCTCCTCGAGCTGGCCGCGGGCCTCCTGGGCGGTGCCGTCGCCGCCGTCGCCGTCGCGGAGCCGGACAGCGGCGTCCTCGTGGCCGGGCCGTCGCGCGGCTTCGACGGCCGGCCGATCCTCGACGAGCCGCTCCCCGTCGCCGGCTCCCCGGACGCCCTGGCGATCGTGGCGCGCGAGTCGCACGCGGCGGTCCTCCCGTCCGATCACGTGTCTCCCGCGGCCGCCCGGTTGGGGATCGGGGCCGGCCTGGTCCTCCCCCTGGTCGTCCGGCGCGACGGCGCCGACCTGACCGTCGGCGTGCTCCTTGTCGCCCATGCGGACGGCCGGGCCCTGACCGAGGACGAGACCCGCCTGGCCGCCGGCATCGCGGCGATCGCCGCGGCGATCGTGGAGCGCGGCTTCCTCACCGACGCCGCGCACGCCCGGGCGGAGTGGCGGGAGCGCCTGGCGCAGGTCGACCCGCTCACCGGCCTGGCCAACCGACGAGCGCTCGAGCGGGTCGGCGAGCTGGAGGTGGCCCGCGCCATCCGCCAGGAGACCGCGCTCGCAGTGGTCGTGGTCGGGATCGACGACTACGACGCACGGGCCGCCGAGGCCGGCCGCCCGGCGGCCGATGCCGCGTTGCGCGAGGTCGCGGTGGCCGTGGCCGACGGCGTGCGGCTCGTGGACACCGTGGCGCGGCTGGGACCGGCGGAGTTCGTCGTGCTCGCCCCCGGCAGCGGCGGCGAGACCGTCGCGCGGCGGATCGCGAGCGCCGTGAGCTCGCTCGCCCCCGTCGGCGACTGGAAGGTCGACGTCTCGACCGGGGTGGCGCACGTGCCGCAGGACGGGACGAGCCTCCGGGACCTGATCGACGCGGCGGGCGAGGCCATCGAGAAGGCGCGAGCCGCGGCCGGCTGATCCTCCCGAGCCCGGAGACCGGAGCCGGGGGCGGGAAGGGTCGACGGGCGACCCGGGGGCGAAAGCCTGGGCGGCCGGAGGACGGCCTGCGCACGAGCCTGCTCTCCCTGGCTCAGGACCGCCGGGGCACGGGTGATGGCCGGCCCGCGGGGCCGGCGCCCGGGTCAGCGGCCCGTGGCCAGGGCCTCCAGCGCGATCGCGGCCACGTCCGCCGCGACGGCCCCGGGATCGCGTGACGCGTCCACGATCCGCCAGCGGCCGCCCGCTGCGGCCTCGCTCAGGTAGCCGGCGCGGACGCGCTCGTGGTATCCGCGGTCGAACGCCCCGTCCAGCTCGAACTTGTTGAGTTCATCCGGGCGGCCCGCGCGGCGGCGCTCGAGGCCCACGTCCACGCTGACGTCAAGGAGGATCGTGAGGTCCGGGAGCAGGCCCCGCGTGGCGAGGTCCTGCAGCGCGCGCATCGCCTCCACGTCCAGGCCGCTGCCGTATCCCTGGTAGCAGATCGTCGAGTCTCGATGCCGGTCGCAGACCACGACCCGGCCGGCCTCGAGCGCCGGGCGGATCACCTCCGCGACGTGCTGCGCGCGCTGCGCCGAGAACAGGAGTGCGTCGGCCATCGGATCGAGCCCCCTGCCCGCGCCCAGGACGATCTCGCGCACCTGCTCGCCGGTCCGCGTCCCGCCCGGCTCCCGCGTGACCACGACGTCGTGCCCGGCCGCCCGCAGCCGCTCGCCCAGCAGCCGCGCCTGGAGGGACTTCCCCGATCCATCGGGTCCCTCGAGCGTGATGAAGCGGACGGAGTGGGTGGGCTCGGTCACGCGCCGAGTGTAGTCGGGGCTGAACGACGCCGGGTCGCGCGCCGGAGCGATGGCGGGTGCAGGCAAGGCTGGTCGACGGGTCAGGGCTTGTGAGGCTGCACCCCTGGCGCGTGCCGCGTCGGGGCCCAGACGCGGGTGCCCCGCCCCCGGGGCGCAAGGGCCGCCGCCGCCTGATGGAGAGCCGCCGTCGCCGGCGGTGGCTGACGGGGTCAGACGGGGCCCTCGGAGCTGAGCGAGCGACCTGCTTCGCGGCTGTGTCTACCTGTCCTAGCGATCACCGCGAGCGTCGATCCGCGCCGCGCTGCCGCTCAATGCGACGCGCTCACCGCACCATGGGCACGTGATCGTTCGTCGCGCCGGGTCTAGGCAGCTCACCCCGCCGCACTCGCACACCGCCAGGCTCGGACGCTCGCACGCCGGGCACCCCGGATACCTCTCGTCGAACTCGAACGTACCGACGAGCGCAGTTCGCTCGTAGCCCTCGCGCGCGGCGAGGGTATCGTTCGTTCCGAAGGCCCATGTCGCCACCCAAGCGCCCGGCGACTTCTCCTGCATCCGAATGCCGAACGGCTTCGACGGATCGAGGGAGCATCGCGCAAGAACGACGGCGACTGCCGACTCACGCACTACCACGTCCCTCCGGTGCCGTATGGCCGACGCCCGCGCGGGCACTGGGGGTGCGCGAGTCGGACCATCGACTGCTCAGTCGCGTCACTTGCATGTATTGTCCATCAGATAGACATCGAAGTAGACGGTGCCTAGCGCGCCCGCGTCGTCGAAGTAGGCCTCGCTGATTGTGAACTTGCCGACTTCGTTCGCGAACGCGGAGCGGATGAACTCATTGACCTTCTTCGCCTGCGCGACGCCGTCACCCGGTGTCACGCCGTGAACGAAGGTCAGCAGCAGACCTACCTGCTGACCCTTGAACCTGCCGAAGGCCGTCTTGAGCTGTGGATCTGTCGCGCGGCGACCGATCCGGGAGGGCGGCACGGTCAACTCGTTCTTCTTCAGCACGACCGTGTTACGACAGTCGGGCGTGGGTGTCGGGGTCGGGGTCGCGGTTGCCGTTGGGGTCGGCTTCCCTGCGAAGGTCCGAGTCGGCGCCGGCGTTGGGCTCGGAGTTGGAGTTGGGGTTGGAGACGGAGACGGCACCGGCCGCGCGACCGTTGATGACGCGAGGAAGAGCATCGCGAGCACAAGCAGCAGGTCGGCAAACAGCCAGCCGATGAGTCCGAACGCGTCGCGATGCCGCACCCGCCTTCTCATTAGCGCCGACCCTCGGTATCACGGACGGCGCGTTCGAGCGGTGCGACCGCGCTCGTTACGGTTCTCGCCGCTCTGGAGACCTCGTCCGCCGCGCTGCGGAGCATCTGGGCGCTCGCGCTGCTTGCTGCGGTGCTCTCCTCCAAAGACTTAGACAGCGTGTTGGTTGCCGCCGACATCTGCTCGATCGCGCGGACAAGAGCCTGGGCGGCATCGGAGTTGGCAGAAGCACCCGCCGTGGCCGATATCGTCATCGCCTTGCTGGCCGCTCGCAGCTCATCGGTCGCTTTCGCGACCTCCCGAGTAGCGAGTGCTCCGGCCGAAGCGGCATCACGTGCGTCCTGAACGGCCGCGGCAAGAGCGGCCGTCGCGACTCGCATCGTTTCGTCCGCTGTATGGCGCGCTGCTCCCTCGTCTTCCACAGCCCGGAGTACGCTGTCGGCCGCGGCCCGAACCTCGCGTGTCGCGGCCGATAGCCCTGCGACCGCAGGGAGGACGCTCTCGAGCGTCGTGACCATCGACGTCGCGAGTTGCCCCAACTGAGCGGCGTTGCCAGCGGCCAGCTCGTGGTCGTGCTTGAGTTCGTCAAGGTGCACCTGCATCGCCGCCGTGAGATTCCCGTTGCTGGCGACAAGGCTGTCGGTCCCGGCGCCGAGGGCCGTGACGCTCATGTCGAGTTGCGCCGCGACTGTCGAGTAGTCCGCGGCTGATCGCACCAATTCGCCGGCCCCCGCCCGGAGGTCACGAGTCACCAGTCGAAGATCTGCGAGCAGGCGCTCGCGCTCGTCAGCCATGGCGACCAGATGCACCCTCTCCGCCTTGAGTTCCGCCACGAGATCCTCGGCAGTCCTCTTGAACGAATCGATCAGGGCCGGCACGGTTGCGCGCTCCGCGAGCTCTAGGTGCGCGGCCCCGACCGTTTGGCTGAGCCGCCGTCCGAGGCTCCGCGCACGCACGTCCCTCGCGTGCTGGCTCATCGAGACCTCATGTTGGATGTACGCGGTCAGGATCCCGACGATGATCAACACGGTGACATCGACGAATGCCACGACGCTCAGCCGGAGGAAGCTGAAGTACGCGAGCGGAGGCTCAAGTAAGCCCCGGAACTGCTGCTCCCACAGGAGGAGGAACGGCTCTGTCGCCAGTTCCGGGTGGTTCGCCACGATCTGCTGGTAGCCCATCGCGGCGTAGAAGAGCCCCGCCCAGGTGAGGATGATCGGAACGAGTATCAGCACGTTCCTGACGACCTCGGCGACTGCCGCCCTGCCGGCCGGACCGTCGCCCGTCTCGACGGACGTGACGATCAACTCGATGTCGATCACGTCCTTCGGTGCGACTCCAATCCATCCGCCGGGGCTCCCGTCAGGGTCAAGGGCCGAGGCAAGGGATCGCAGCTGTTCCGCTGTGGCTGCGTCGCCTGCCTCGATCTCAATCGCCAGCTCACGCAGCTGGTCGCTCGTGCTCATCAAGCGCCGCCGGAACTCTCGGCTAGCCGTCGGCCCCAGTCGCGGACCGCGGTCTCCCCGGTCTTGCGCTCCTCGTCGGTGAGCGCATCGACATCGAGCGCGCGAAGCGTCATCCAGGCGAGCGCAATCTCCCGAGGACCGCCAGTCCCGCAGGCCGCGCAAAACGCCTCGCGTGCGATGTCGACGGCGGACTGCCCTGGGCTCGCAGCCGGCGGCACGGGTCGCACTCGCGAAACCGGGCCCGTCGGGTCAGGCAGCCCGTGGCAGCCGGCTGCGGCCGCGACAGGCGTCCACGGGTCGCCAGCCGAACGCGCGGCCTTGACCGCCCCATCTGCTGGCATCATCCCATTGAGGAGCGCATCGACCCATGCCGAGAACCGCCCTGGGCCAGGCTGCCCGAGCCGGGCGACCAGCGCATCGCGGTCGGCCGCGACCTCACCGCCCGAGGTGCCTCGAGGCGCACGCGGCTTCGGCAGTGTCGGCGGAAGGGACTGAGCGAGTTCGAGAACATTCTCCAGGACCTCGATTGCCCATCGGGCCGACTCCTCGGCCAGCCTGTATGTGCGTGCCAGCTTCGCGACAAGCTGGTCCTTCACCAGAGCTGCTCGTGTTGTACCGACGACGGGTCGAAGAACGTGGACGGCGTCTGCGTCCAGCGCTTGCGAGATGGCGGTGCGCTCGCCGGGGGAGTCTTTCGCCAGATCGCGAAGCAGGTTGTCTACTCGCCGGCGATCGTCCAACAGGGACGGACCCAATTCGAGTACCTGGTTGCGGAGGATGTCGCGGACGGCGTCGTTCAACGTTGGATCTCGCCGCTGCAGGTGGCGATCTGCACCTTCGTGCCGACGCGGAGGGCCAAGCTCTGACCAGGCTTGACAGCACGAATCGACTGGTCGGGAAGGAATGCCGTCCACTGGTCGGCGGTCAGGTTGCAGAGACCCCAGGTCGTCGGATCCGTCGGGTTCTGTCGGACCTCGGCAATCGGCCTTGTGAAGTCTGGATCAACTCCCGGATCGACGTGATGGGCAAAGAGCTTGGAGTCGTGATTCAGCACGACTTCCCGCGGTTCGCCACGATCCGTGAGCAGAATGCGGAACGGAGCTGGGATAGGCGAACGGCAGCGCCAACATGGGCCCAAGGCACCGCCGGGGGTGAGCCGAGACTCCTCGAAGAAGTTCTGGGCGCCGCAGCGGCAGTAGCAGACTGCGTCTCGGAGGCGACCCATCGCCGAACGCCACGTGGTCTCACGGACACGGCCATGCTCCGGGTCCGCGATTCCGTTGGTGAATGACCTGGTGAACAGATCCCTAAGGAACTGCGGATACAGGGCCCAGTAGATGAGCGCGTTGTCCTGGTATCCGGGCTCGGGTGCGTTCGATCGGTCCGACGGATCGAAGATGAACAGCGGCTGCGTCCCGTACAGGTGCTGCATCGCGGCGGCGTCGAAGCATCGGATCGTAGCCTCCCGTCGCCCGTCGAGTGGGTGGTGGTTGATGAGCATCAGGAATAGGAGGACGGCGAGCGAGTAGAGGTCCGTCTGCGTAGACGGCTTCGCGTCGCCGCGGACCACCTCCGGCGCCATGAACTTCGCCGTTCCGAGAACGCCGGCGCCGCCTGACTTGTTCGGCGCGACGTTGTCGTTGTCGCAGATCAGGACGTCCCCCGTCGACGAATCGAAGAAGACGTTGCCCCACGAGATGTCGCGGTAGCACAGACCGCGTGCGTGCAGCTGAAGGAACCCGTCTGCCAGGTAGGTGCCGGCAGTCGAGAGGCTCAGGAACGTGGGCACGACTCGACGTGCGAGGAGATCCGTGATGCCTTTGTACCGACCGTCGCGCAGAGCCATCAGGTAGCCGAACCCGGGCCGATTCTTGAACTCGACGAGGTCCAGCGGCCACAGGAAGCGGCCATTTGGCGGCCCGGTCTCGACCAAGGCCCTCAGCGCCTCACGCTGCTCAGGTGTCGCAAGCTGAGGGTAGTACCACTTGAGGGCAAGACCGTCTCCATCGACGTCCACGGCATACACCTCGCCCTGGCCCCCCGAGCCAATGAGGCGTCTCACCTTGCAGGCTCTTCGACTGCCGAGTGCGGTGCCTACCTCATTGGCTGCAAGCCGTCCGGACGTCACGGGTCCGTCACCTCCGCTCGGGGCAGCGGGTCCGGGGCAGCTGTGCTCGAGGATGCCGGCTGCTCGTCCGCCATCTCGGCGTGGACGACCGAACCGGCAGCACTGGTGACCCTGCCTAACGCGCTACGTCGGCATGCGACCGCAAGCGAGATGTCGTCGCCACTCCCCTCGTCGCTCATGCGCCGGAGCCACCTTCCAAGTTGCGGGCGAATGGCTGCCAGCCCGTGCGATGCGATGGTGGGCACCAGATCCGTCCCGAACTTGAGAAAGCCCGCCTCGTCGGCGAACGAGTTGGACAGGCCGTCCGACGACACCAGGATCAGCGCTGCGTCGTTCCGCATGAATGCGACGCGGAAGTGGCGCCATGCCTCCGGGGTGCAAAGCGACGTCGTTTCGTTCGCGATGAGTCGGTCATCCCTTGGCAGCGGTCGCTCCACGCATCCGTCTGCGGACAACGTGACGATGTCGCCGTCGCCGATCTGCCACACGACGAGGAATGACTCCGTCGCGACCACCCCGAGAAGCGTCGAACCGTACGCGAGGTACGGGTTCTGCTCGACTGCCGTGCGAGCCGGATGACCGTCCTTCTCGGCGACCGTGCCGAGCTCGGGGTCGGACAAAGGTCGTAGAGCCAAGTCTTCGTCGACCCGCTGGCGCCATCCACGCACGAGGCGAGTCGGCACGTCCGTCTCCAAGCGTGCTTTTACGAGCGAAAGGGAGGTCCCGCGCGACTCCGCGTCGAGGAACTCGCGAGCCAGCTCTAGTCCGACGTCCACAGCCAGCCGGGCGCCAGCGTCGCTCCGGAAGCACTTCGCGCTTCCATGGCCGTCCGCGACGGCAATCGCGACTCTCGGGCCCTTGCCGGATCGCGGGAGGCAGCCGTACGCGTCCTGGTTCTGGATCCCAGCGCGGCGATGAGAAGCTCCGACGACAGTCGTTCCGATCACTGACCACGACTCCGGCAGGGCGCGACGCTTGATCCGCATGATTCGCCTGCGAGGGAAGATCGACAGGCGCACGCCCCGTCCCCTCTACCAGACGTCTGTCGCAGGATCCGCACTCGGGGGCTGAGGAATCGGGACGACTGGCGCAGCAGGCGCCTGGCCCGACCCATCAGACTCGGTTGCGGGTGCCGACGCCGACTTGACGACGGCCGTGGACGCCCATCTGATGAAGTCGACTAGGCTCGCCGCGTTCTTGGCCTCAAGAGGCCGCAATTCCGTGTTCGCGCCCATGAACCGGGTCAGCACATCGGTGTCGGCATCGCGCCCGATGGCGATCGCGATGCGGACGGCCTTCGCTCCCCAGGGCTCGGCCATGAGTGCGGCGAGGCCGGAGTTGAAGTCGTCGGTCGGTTGACCGTCGCTGACAAGCACGAGGACGGGCGGCAACGCCCGCGCCGCCATCGGTGGCATCTTGAGTTGCTCCGAGACCAGCGTGAGCGCTTGTCCCATGTCGGTCACACCCCCGGCCGAGACGTCCGACCACCGGAACTGGTCGACAGGAGTCGGCGACCCGACATGCCACCGCGCTCCACTCGCGAAGGTGACGACGCGAACCAAGAGTTGTGCGTTGGGGTTCCCTCTCGCGACGCTCTGCATTTCCGGGAGCGACTCGCTGATCGCGAAGTTCAGCTGCTGGATCTTCTCCCCGCCCATGGAGCCAGATGTGTCGAGGATCCAGATGAAGTGCAGGGGTCGACTCGCGATCGGACCGCCTGGAAGAGCGCTCATGCCCCCGGTTCCTCCCTCAGTCATCCCGGTTGGCGACGGACTGGCGCAGGTCCGTCGAATCTGCCGTCACCATACACAGCGACTCGACGTTCCTCCAGCCGGATTCGTCACTGATCTCACCCGGGAGCGTGAAGGTCATCTGTGCCATCTTCGCCGTCGCGCGCACCGCGGGCGCCCTGCAGGGAGGCGCTCGCGAAGCGGCGGACAGTCTGGACATATGGGCCGTTCGGCCCTGTGTCACCGGACCATCAGCGGTCATTAAGGTTGGCACTGCTCTCGGTGAGTTGGTGCGGCGCGCAGTCTTGTGGCGAACCGACATGAGGGTGAGCACGATGGGCTGGCGGTTCTTCCGCCGATTGAGAATCGCCCCTGGCGTCACGCTGAACATGTCGCGCTCGGGGCCGAGTGTGTCCGTCGGGCCTCGTGGCGCCAAGACGACCTTCAGCCCCCGGGGCGTCAGGCGCACCCTCGGCCTTCCCGGAACGGGCGTTTCGTACAGCGACTTCCAGCCGTGGCGGAAGCGAACGGGGGCGGCCCGATCGGCACCTGCCGACAACTCCGGATGTCCCGGATGCGGGAAGGTGTTGGGATCGCGGTGGCTCTACTGTCCCGCGTGCGGCACCAAGCACCAGACCTGACCTCGGGGATTCGGGAGGTAGCCCCGGACTGATCCCCGTTCCGTTCTTCAGCAGATCCGGGGCAGCTGCTCCCCGATGAGCATGTCCACGATCCGCTCCGAGCCGACGAGGGTCCGGATCGTCACCATCCCCGGATGATCCGCGACCGCACGCCCGATGAGGGCGGCCTCGGCGCCCGCTGGCACGGACCGCATCGCCGCGAGCGCGGCCTCCTCGGTGCCCGCCGGGACGATCGCGACGCAGACGCCTTCGTTCGCAACGTGGAACGGGTCGAAGCCGAGCATCTCGCACGCGGCCCGGACCGGCCCGGGGATCGGGATGGCGGGCTCGTCGAGCACGACGCCGACGCCGGACGACGCCGCGATCTCGTTGAGCGCGGAGGCGAGGCCGCCGCGCGTCGGGTCGCGCAGGACGTGGACGTCCGGGACCGCCGCGACGAGCGCCGCGACGAGCCCGTTGAGCGGCCGCGTGTCCGACGCGATCTCCACCTCGAACTCGAGGCCCTCGCGGACGCTCATGATCGCGACCCCGTGGAGCCCGATCGGCCCCGACAGGATGACCGCATCGCCGACCGTCGCCCGGTCCGCGGAAGGCGCGACCCCGTCGGGCACGAGGCCCACGCCGGCCGTGTTCACGAAGAGCCGGTCTGCCGCCCCGCGGCCGACGACCTTCGTGTCGCCCGTCACGATCCGGACGCCGGCGGCCTGTGCGGCGCGCGCGGCCGATGCCGTGATCCTGCGCAGCTCCTCCAGCGGGAGCCCCTCCTCGACGACGTACGCGAGCGAGATCGCGACGGGGACCGCGCCCATCATCGCGAGGTCGTTCACGGTGCCGTTGACCGCGAGCTCGCCGATGTCGCCGCCGGGGAACTCGATGGGGCTCACCACGTACGAGTCGGTCGTGAACGCGAGCCGCGAGCCCGCGATCTCCACCACGGCTGCGTCGTTGAAGACGCCGCCGGGGCTCGCGGCACCAAGGGCCGGGACCACGACGTCGCGAAGCAGGTTCGCGGAGAGGCGCCCACCCGACCCGTGGCCGAGGATGACGCGCTCGGTCTCCGGGATCGGGGCGGCGCAGGTGGGATCGAAGGGGTCGATCGTCGCGCGCCCGGGCTCGCCGCCGCCGACGGGCGCCGGATCGGCTGGATCGACGGGGTCAACCGGGACGACGGGGCCGACGCGGCCGGGGACGAGCCTCTCGTCCGTCATCGGAGCGCCTCCGGCGCGACCATCGGGAGCGGCCGCGCCTCGACGCCGAGCCCGCGCCCGGCGGAGTAGAAGGCGGCACACGTCCCCTCGGAGCTGACCATCGGCGCCCCGAGCGGCTTCTGCGGCGTGCACAGGTGCCCGTAGGCCGTGCACTCGAGCGGCGTCTTCTCGCCCGTGAGGATCGCGCCGGCGATGCACGCCGGGTGCTCGCGCGTGTGGATCCCCTGCACGTCGAACTTCAGCTCGGCGTCGTACCGGGCGAACGCCGGCTTGAGGTGGTACCCGGATTCCGGGATCTCGCCGACGCCTCGCCAGGTCCGCTCGCCGATCTCGAAGACCCGGAAGATCTGCTCCTGGGCGAGTGCGTTGCCCTCGCGCCGGACGGCTCGCGCGTACTGGTTCTCGACCTCGGCGCGTCCCTCCTCGAGCTGCTCGATCGCCATGAGGATCCCCTCCAGGAGGTCGAGCGGCTCGAAGCCCGTGACGACGATCGGGACCTTGTACCGCGCCGCGATCGGCTCGTACTCCGTCCAGCCCATGACGGCGCACACGTGGCCGGCCGCGAGGAACGCCTGGACCTGGTTCTTCGGCGACGAGAGGAGGGCCTCCATCGCCGGCGGCACCAGGACGTGGCTCACGAGGACGCTGAAGTTGTCGATCCCCAGCTGCGAGGCCTGCCAGACCGCCATGGCGTTCGCCGGGGCGGTGGTCTCGAAGCCGACCGCGAAGAAGACGACCTGGCGGTCCGGGTTCGCGATCGCGACCTTGAGCGCGTCGAGCGGGGAGTAGACGATCCGGACGTCTGCCCCGCGGGCCTTGAGGCTGAGCAGGTCGGTCGTGGAGCCCGGCACCCGGAGCATG
>JAKOQS010000237.1 GCA_029778235.1 Chloroflexota bacterium
GCCCTCGACCGTGATCTGGAACCGTCTCGCGCTGGCGATCGACGTGACGACGGCGAGCGACTCGCCGCGCCGGTCCAGCTCGGGGCCCTGTTCGATGTGGGCCTCCAGGTAGCCGACGAGCCGGTCGGGCCGGTAGGCGGCCTCGCCGATGCGGCCGGGGGCGAGGCCGAAGTCCAGCGAGGCCTCCCGCAGCGTCACGCCGTTGGCGTCGGTGAGGCCCCACCACTCGTCGCGCCAGGTGCCGGCGACCGCCGCCGATCCCAGCAACGCCGTGCCGAACCGCGGCCCCTCCTCGTCGGAGAACGCGATCACCTCGACGGCGAACGGCAGCGCGGTCCGCGGCGCGCCGTCGCCGGGCAGCCGCAGCAGCCGCGCCACCTCGAGCGCCATCAGCACCCCGACGATGCCGTCGTAGCGCCCGGCGTCGAGCACGGTGTCGAGGTGCGATCCGAGCAGCAGCGACGGCGCCTCGGGGTCGCCGCCCGACGGTGGCATCCGTCCCACCTGGTTGCCCGCGGCGTCCTGGCGCGTGGTCAAGCCGATCTCGCGCATCCACTCGGCCACCAGCCGGTTCACCCGCGCGTGCTCGGGGGAGAGGTACACCCGCTCGATCCCGGCGCCCGGGGTCGCGGTGACGCGCGCCAACTCGTCGCAGCGCGCCATGACGCGGCGTGCCGCGGCCAGGAACCGGTCCGGCTCGACGCCGGTGAGTCGGGGCTCCACGCCGTCAGGCCCCCCGGTACAGGTCGGCCGCCGCCTCGACGCCACCCCCGTTCGGCACGGCGACGCCGAAGCGCCGGAGCACCGCCTCGAGCGCGGCGAGAGTGCTGAGCACCGCGTCGCGCCGGGCGTTGTAGCCCATGGTGCCGATCCGCCAGACCCGGCCGTGCAGCGGGCCGAACGAGGTGCCGATCTCGATGCCGAAGTCCTCGAGCAGGGCCGCGCGGGCCGCGTCGCCGGGAACGCCGTCGGGGATCTCCACCGCGACGACGTTGTTCATCTTGTGCGCCAGGTCGCCGAACACGCCCAGCCCCAGGGCCTGGACGCCGGCGAGCATCGCCTTACCGGCCCGGCGGTGGCGGGCGATGACCGCGTCGCGCCCCTCCTCGAGCAGCAGCCGGGCGCACTCCCGCGCGCCGTACAGCATGGACGTGGCCTCGGTGTGGTGGTTCAGCCGTCGGGGGCCCCAGTAGTCGAGGATCATGCCCAGATCGAAGTAGTTGGAGCGCACGAAGTCCGCCGACGACGCGTCGCCCGCCTCGCGGATGCCCGCCTCGACCCGGCCGCGGGACCGGATCACCTCGACGGCGCGCTCCGACAGCGTGACGGGGGAGGAGCCCGACGGCCCGCCCAGGCACTTCTGGAGGCCGGCGGTCGCGGCGTCCAGGCCCCAGGCGTCGGCCTCGAACGCGTTGCCGCCGAGCGAGGCCGTGGCGTCGGCGTAGAACAGCACGCCGTGTTTGGCGCAGACGGCGCCCACCTCGTCGAGCGGCTGGTTCATCGTGGTGGACGTGTCGCCCTGCACGAGCGCGAGCAGCGCCGGCTTCACCCGGACGATGGCCTCCTCGATGGCGGAGACCGGGAACACCTGTCCCCAGGCGGTCTCGATGATGTGCACCTCGGCCATGGCGCGCTCGGCGATCTCGGCCAGCAGGTGCCCGAAGCGCCCGAACACCGGGACCAGCACCCGGTCGCCGGGGCGGACCAGCGAGACCAGCGCCGCCTCGATCCCGGCGCGCGAGGTGCCGTCGACCAGCAGCGTCGCCTCGTTCGACGTGTTCCAGACGCCGCGGAACAGCTCCTGGGTCTCGGCCATGGTCGCCGTCATGAACGGGTCGTACTGCCCGACGAGGGGCGCGGCCATGGCGCGCAGCACGCTCGGATAGGCCGAGATCGGGCCGGGGCCCATCAGCAGGCGGTGCGGCGGGTCGATGGGGCCGGGAAGGGCCATGGGCGAGGGTCCTTTCTGAGGCGTCGTCATGCGACGGCGGCTTCCAGTCGCCGGGCGGCGCGGACGAGCGCGATGTCGGTGCCCTCGGCCGAGGTGAGGCACACCCCGACGGGGGCCGCGCCGAGCAGCGAGCCGACGGTGAGCAGGGGAGCCGAGAGCGAGGGCAGGCCGCCGATCGCCGCGGGCGTCGTCATCCGCAGGGTGCTCGCGCGCACCGCGTCGACGAAGCCGCCGTCGCGGGTGCGCATCGGAGCGGGGCCGGGAACCGTGGGCGCGATCAGCACGGCGTCGCTCACGTGGGCGCGCATGACGCCCTGGAGCCGCGCCACCTCCGCGCGGGCCGCGGCCTCCTGCTCGGGCGTGACGAGTTCCGCCTGCCGGAACCGCTCCGCCACCGCCAGGCCCAGGGCCCCGGGGTGCGCGCGGACCCAGTCGCCGTTGTTGCGCCAGGCCTCCGCGCCCTGCACCGCGCGGAAGGGCTCGAAGTAGCGGTCGAGCGGGCCGATGCTCACCGCGCCGATCGACGGCGCGTCGGGAGATGAGGCCAGCTGCTCCAGGAGCGCCTCGAAGGAGCGGCGCGTCTCCGGCTCGACGGCGGCGACGGCCTCCTCCACCACGAGGAGGCGCCAGGGCAGGTCGTCCGAGGAGCGGCCGTACGGGTTCTCCGTCGACTCGGAGCCCTCGTAGCCGAGGCACCAGTCCGCCACGCGTTGCAGGGTGGCGGAGTCGCGCGTCAGCCAGCCGACGGTGTCGAAGGACTGCGCCAGCGGCACCAGCCCCTGCCGAGGCACGAGGCCATGCGTCGTCCGCAACCCCCAGAGGCCCTGATAGGAGGCGGGCACCCGGATGGAGCCCGCGGTGTCGGTGGCCAGCCCGACCTCGGCCTGGCCGGTCGCGACGGCGGAGGCGGGGCCGCTCGACGACCCGCCGGGGAGCGCGCCCGGCACCGCGCCGTTGGGCGGCGTGCCGTAGTGCGGGTTGTCCCCGGCGATGCTGTAGGCGAACTCGTCGGTGCGCGCGACGCCGCGGAGCGTCGCCCCGCCGTTCAGCAGGTCGGCGACCGCCGGCGCGGTGGTGGCCTCGGGGCGCGCGTCGGCCAGGTAGGCGGGGTTGCCCGCCCCGATCCTTCGGCCCTTGATGGCGAAGAGGTCCTTGACGGCGACGGTGAGGCCGCGCAGCGGGCCGTCCGGGGCGCCGTGCAGGAAGGGGTCGCCGACGTTGCGCCACACCGAGCGGTCCAGCGGCTGCGCGCGCGGCGTGACGTGCGCGACCGTGATCAGCCAGCGGCCGTCGATCCGCTGCCAGAGCTGCGTCTGGAGCCCGGTCCCGCCGCTCGCGTAGCGCGAGACGGAGACCAGCATCGCCGCGTCGTCGCCCAGGGGGCGGTACTCGACGCGCTCGATGGTCCGGGGCGGCACCCCGCCGCGCGCGCCGCGGAAGGCGGAGATGGCCTCGTGGCCCACGAGCAGGCCCACGCCGTCGCCGCGCATCGTGGCGGGGCCGTCGGCGAAGAAGGCGTCGAGCAGGTCGAGGTCGTCGTCCATGATGGCCCGCTCGTACCGGAGGAAGGCCTCCCACAGCTCGGCGGGGACGCTCGCGGCGTCGGCGAGCTCAGCGCCATCGGTCACGGGTCACCGCCTCGAAGTCGGACTCGCGGATGCGCGCGTGGACCCCGCACACGACGTCGACCACCTGGGAGATGTCGAAGTCGGTGGCGGCGCTGAGGTAGGCGTAGGCGAGGTGCTCGTCGAGGCCCCACCGCGCCCGGATGAGGGAGATCGCGGAGCGGACGCAGGCCCGCATGGCCTCGTTGAGGTCGGCGTCGAGGCCCGTCGGGATCAGGTAGCCCCCGGCCCGGGCCAGCGGTCCCTTGACCTCGCCGAACGCGGCGACGGCGTCGTTGAGCCCCACGACGTCGAAGCGGAGCGTCGCCCGCAGTGACGCCTCGAGCGCGGTGAGCGCGACCTCGCCGTCGCCCTGGGCGAAGTGCGGATCGCCGACGTAGGCCAGCGCGCCCGGGACCTGCACCGGGAGGTAGAGGACGGAGCCCTCCACCAGGAGGTTGATGTCGATGTTGCCGCCGTGCGAGCCCGGGGGCACCGAGTGCGGACGGTCGTCGGAGTTGACGGCCACCCCCATGAGGCCGAGGAACGGCGCGAGCGGGAACTCGACGCACCGCTCCCCGCCGTCGACGACCGGGAGCCGCCCCACGAGCCCGCCGACGCGCTCCTCGATCGGGCAGAACACGCTCACGGTCCGCGACCGCCGCGGGAGCTCCCCGGGGAGCGCGCCGCGGCCGTGCCGGTTCGAGATCACCCCGTAGGGCACGCGCGGGACGAGGCGCTCGACGGTGATCTTCAGGAGGTCGCCCGGCTGGGCGCCCTCGACGTGGATCGGCCCGGTGACCACGTGCGGGCCGTCGATCGCCGGGTCGTGCCCTGGGCGGGCGGCGATCTCGACGGCGTCGCGCAGGACGGCCTCGGCGGACACGCCGTGCCCGCCGAAGTAGGCGACCGGATCGCGCCCCTGATCCTCGAGGATGCCCTCGTGGCTCACCGTGTCGATCGTGACCGACGTCCCCGGGGAGATGGTGAGGACCGGGGCGTCGGCCCGGCACGGCAGGCGCCCCCACAGGATGTTGCGCGGTGCCGCCGGGAGATACACGTCGCCCGGGATCGGCCCCTCACCCCGTTGCAGGATCGCCGTCGTGAGGTCGTCCAGGGCGGCGCGGGCGACGGTCTGAGTCATGGGGATCCTTCGTCGTCGAGGGGGTGAGGGGGCGGCGAGCGGCGCTCAGTCGGCGGCGTCGGCCTTCGCGAACTGCGCGTCCATCGCCTCCATGTCGATCTCGTCGGCCTCGACCGTTGTCACGCCGTAGTAGACGTCCCGGTCCAGCTCGCCCATCTTGCTCGAGACGAGCATCGCCACGAAGCTGTCGCCGTTCACGTTCAGGAACGTGCGGAAGATGCCGGTGAACCAGTCGACGGCGATCAGCAGGCCCACGGCCTCCAGGGGAAGACCCAGCGAGGTGCCGAGGAACATCGCGACGACGGGGAAGCCGCCGGGCACGGTGATCGTGCCCATGTTGAGCAGGATGGCAAGGGCCATGCCCATCGCGATCTGGGGGAACGTCAGCTCGACGCCGCCGGTCTGGGCCAGGAACATCACGACGATCATGTAGTTGAGCACCGCGCCGTAGGAGCCCATGGTGAGGCCGACGGAGAGGGTGAAGTTGGCGACGCGCTGGCTCACGCCGATCTTCTCGATGGCGGTCTTGAGCACCGTCGGGAAGGTGACGGCGGAGCTGGTCGTCGTGATCGCGATCAGGGTCTGCCCGCCGAGCTTGGACGGCAGGAGGGCCGGGTTGAGGCGCGTGAGGGCGGTCACGACCAGGACGAAGATGACGGTCACGATGACCACGCCGAGGAGCGTGGTGCCGAGGTACTTGAGGCCGCTGGTGACCACGCCGAAGCCGACGGTGCCCGCGAGCGGGGCGAGGAGGCAGAAGATGCCGATCGGGGCGATGCGCATCACGATCCGGATCAGCGCGATCACGACCTGCTGGATCTGATCGAGGAACTCGACGATCGTGCGGTTGCCCGTGGTGGCGGCGTAGGCGTTGAGCGCCACGCCGAACAGGAGCGAGAACACGATGATCGGCACCATCTCCGCGAGCGACATCGCGGAGAAGATGTTCGTCGAGACGAAGCCGACGAGGGTCTCCTGCCAGCCGGAGGTCTCGCCGACCTTGTCGGCCAGCGTCGGGTCCAGCCCGCCGGTGAACACGATGCCCGCGCCGGGCTGGATGACGGAGCTGAGGATCCAGGCGACGACCGCGGCGACGACCGAGAAGCCGATCATCCACTTGAAGGTGTGGAACGCCATCTTGCCCATGCCGGACCCGCCCATCGAGCCGGTCGCCACGATGACCGACGTCATCACCAGGGGAACGATGGCCATCTGGATCAGGCGGATGAAAAGGTCGCCGATGAACTTGATGTTCCCGGCCCATTCTCCGACCACGAGGCCGAAGACGATGCCGAGGATGGATGCTGCGCCGATCTGCACCGCGGGATGCGAGAGGGCCTTTCTCATGGCTGCCTCCGAGGTAGTGAGGGGTTACGGTTCGGGGGACCGGTTGCCGACGACGCTATGGCCCGCCGATGAAACCCTGACGACGACCGGGTTTCAGGCGTCGCGGTTGTTGTATCAATCTCGTGACGACGATCCGCCGGATGCGTCATCATGGGGCGATGCAGAAGCGCGACAAGCCTTGGCGACGGCGGCGCCGCGACGTCAACCGCGAGCCGGCGCCCGTCGTCTACCGCGCTCTCGTCTGGGTGGTGCGCGTGGTGATGCCGCTGGTGGCGCGCCGACACTGGGCCGGGCAGGAACACATCCCGGCCACCGGGCCGGCCATCGTCGTCGGCAACCACATCTCCAACTTCGACCCGCTGGTGCTCGGCGAGTACCTCATCTACAGCGGGCGCTGGCCGCGCTTCCTCGGCAAGGCCGACATCTGGCGCGTTCCCGTGCTCGGGTGGGTCGCCAAGCAGTGCCAGCAGATCCCCGTCTACCGCGACACCGACCGCGCCTCGGACTCCCTGATCCACGCCCGCAAGGCCCTGGAGCGGGGGCAGCTGATCGCGCTGTATCCCGAGGGCACCATCACGGCGGACCCCGACGGCTGGCCGATGACCGGGCGGCGC
>JAKOQS010000036.1 GCA_029778235.1 Chloroflexota bacterium
GACCTGGTCCGGCGCGCTGGGCGTACCCGGCATCGGGCGGTTCCTCCGGCCACGCCTGCGGGGTCAGCTGTCGGGTTCGGCCGTCGGAGCTGGCCGGCCACGGCGCTCACCGTGGCTTCACCCCGAGGACGCGGGTGGTGCTCGCGCCCGGGAAGTGGGTCCCCCGCTCCTGCCCTGAGCGGTTGCTCGGTCTGCGTGCGGGCCGGGGCAGAACTCGGCGTCGTGCCCGCACCGGCCGTCCGGACCTCCCCGGGCGACCGCCGTCGACGTTACCAAGGCAGGATGCGTCCGTGTCCAGAACGTCCGGTTCCGTGCCCCCCGTCACCGTCCGCCGCGCCCGCCCCGAGGAGTACGCCGAGATCGGCGACCTCGTGACGGCGGCGTACGTCGCCGGAGGCGCCCTGAACGGCGATTCGGGGTACGCCGCGCACCTGCGCGACGTCGCGGGCCGTGCCGATGAGCACCCCGTGCTGGTGGCCGTGCGCGAGGGCCGGGTCGTGGGCAGCGTCACACTGACGCCGTACGGCACCTCCCACTCCCACGACGCCCGGCCCGGCGAGCTGGAGTTCCGCTACCTCGGCGTGGCCGAGCAGGCCTGGGGCACCGGGGTCGGCGAGGCCCTCGTCGCCGCGTGCGAGGAGGCGGCGGCGGCCGCGGGCGACACCGCTCTGGTGCTCAGCGTCATCGAGAGCAACGCGGCCGCCCGGCGGCTCTACGCCCGCCTGGGCTTCGAGCCCGACCCCTCGCGCGACCGGGAGCCCGCGCCCGGCGTCCGCCTCACCTTCTGGTCGCGCCCGGTCGCCCGGCCCTAGCCCCCGGGCCGCACCGCCGAGGGTCGAAGGGTTCGGATCGAGGTGGTCAGGCGAGGCGGGCGAGGAAGCGCTCGCGGTCGACGATCGCTCGCGTGACGCGGCCCGAGGCCACGAGCACGGGTGCGCCGCCGGACAGCCGGTGCTCGGCCGCGACCTGGAGGACCACCCGCCGTCCGTCGACCTCGGCCACGGAGACCGCGGCGGTGACGTGCGCACCCACGGGCGAGGCGACCACGTGGTCGACCTCCACCCGCGTGCCGACGCTGGTGGCGTCGTCGTCGAGGACGTCTTCGAGGCAGGCGACCGTCGCGGCCTCGAGCCAGGCCACGAGGCGCGGCGTCGCGAGGACGGGGACGTCACCGCTGCCGAGCGCCGTCGCGGTGTCGTCCTCGGTCACGGTGAACTCGCGCACGGCCGAGATCCCCGGCGTCACCTCGCTCATGCCCGAGACCCTAGGCGACCGGACCTTCCCCGAACATGATCATGTTTCGAGAACTACCGGCGCAGGGGCCGGTCAGCCGTGCCCCCGTGCGCGGGCCGCCGACCAGCCGACCAGCCGGGCGCGACGCGAGACAGATCAGGCGACGAGGCCGAGGCGGCGCAGCTCGACCATGAGGTCGTGCGGGCTCGTCGACGCGTCCATCGCGGCGTCGAGGGTGATGACGCCGTCACGGAAGAGCTCCATGAGGTGCTGGTCGAAGGTCTGCATGCCGTAGAAGCCGCCCTCGCTGACGAGCGACGGGATGAGCGGCGTCTTCTCCGGCTCGACGATCGCCTCGGCGACGCGTCCGGTGTTGATGCAGATCTCCATCGCGACGCAGCGGCCGAGGTTGTCGGCGCGGGGCACGAGGCGCTGGCAGATGATGCCGCGCAGCGCGGCGGCCAGCGACAGCCGGATCTGCTGCTGCTCGTGCGGCGGGAAGAAGTCGATGACGCGCGTGATGGTCTCGCGGGCGTCGGTGGTGTGCAGCGTCGACATGACGAAGTGACCGGTCTCGGCCGCCGAGAGCGCCGCCTTCACCGTCTCCTGGTCGCGCATCTCGCCCACGAGGATGACGTCGGGGTCCTGCCGCATCGCGGCGCGGAGCGCGACGGCGAAGTCGGCGGTGTCGACGTGCACCTCGCGCTGGTTGACCATGGCCCGCTTGTCGAAGTGCAGGATCTCGATCGGGTCCTCGATCGTGACGATGTGCACGTCGCGGTGCTGGTTGATGTTGTCGACCATGCCGGCGAGCGTCGTGGTCTTGCCGGACCCGGTCGGACCGGTCACCAGGACGAGGCCGCGCGGCTCGAGGGAGAGCGGGCCGATCACCTGCGGCAGCCCGAGGTCCACGAGCGGCAGCGCGCCGACGGACACGCGGCGCATGACCAGACCTGCGCTGCCGCGCTGGCGGAAGATGTTGACGCGGAAGCGGCCGACGCCGTCGAGGCTGTAGGCGAAGTCGGCCTCGTTGGTGCGCGCGAAGGACTCGATGAGGTCGCCGCGCAGGACCTCACGGACCATGTGCTCGGTGTCGTCGGGCGTGAGGTCGGGCACCTGGAGCTTGCGCAGGATGCCGTCCACGCGGACGCGCGGCGCGGAGCCGACCTTGCAGTGCAGGTCCGAGCCGCCGCTCTCGACGAGGGCGCGCAGGAACGGGATCACCGAGACCGGCGCGGGGCGGGTGTAGACGGGCGCGGCGGGCGCCGCCGGCGCGGGCGCGGCGGCCGCCGGAGCTGCAGCGGGCGTGACGGGTGCCGGGGTGGCTGGCGCCGGGGAGGCAGGCGCCGCAGCGGCCGGGGCGGGCGCGGGAACCGCGGCAGCCGGGGTCGCGGGCGCTGCCGGCGCGGTCGACGCAGCGCCGGGAGCAGGGGTGGCCGGCACGGGGGGCGCGACCGAGGCCGCAGGAGCAGGCACGGCAGGAGCAGGAGCGGCAGGAGCAGGTGCCGCGGGAGCAGGCACGGCAGGAGCAGGAGCGGCAGCAGCGGGTGCCGCGGGGGCGGGTGCCGGAGCCGACGTGGCGGCGGCCGCGCCCGGTGGCGTCGGGGCGGTCGTCGGCGCCGCAGGGGCGGCGGGAGCCGACCCGGGGACCGCCGGCGCAGGCGCCGGAGCGAACGTGCCGGCGTGCGGCGCGGCGGCAGGAGCCGGGGGCTCGGCGGGCACGAAGGCGGGATCGACGGTCTGCGTCACACCAGGGGAATCGGCCGTCCGGGGCCCGCGCTTGAGCCTGCCGCGAGGTTCACCGTCACCCGTTCGCCGCGACCCGCCGGC
>JAKOQS010000238.1 GCA_029778235.1 Chloroflexota bacterium
CCCCGCGCCGGCCCCGCCCGCTTCGCCCCCGGGCCCCCCGGCCCCCGCGCCGGCCCCGCCCTCGGGCGCCCCGGCCCCCCGCTCCGCCTCCGGTCCCCCAGGCCCCCGCGCCGGCGCTGCCCGCTCGGACGCTACTCCCGCCCGGCTCCCTCGTCCGCCGCCAGCGCCGGCCCTAGGGCCGCGCGTCCGCGGACACCGAGCTTCGCGTAGACCGACGACAGCTGGCTCTCGACGGTCCGGACGCTGATCACGAGGACCTCGGCGATCTCCCGGTTGGACCGGCCCGCCGCGGCCATCGCCGCCACCTGCCGCTCGGCCGGCGTCAGGGCGTCCGGCACGGCCGCGCGACCGCCGAGCCTGGCGAGCTCCGCGACCGCCCGCGCCTCCCACGGCGGGCTCGGCAGCGCCGCGAACGTCGCCCGGGCCTCCTCGAGCGCAACCCGGGCCTCGCGCACGCGGCGGAGGTGACGCAACGCGGTGCCACGCACGAGAGCGGTGCGGGCACGATCGAGTGGCAGGGGAAGCGCGGCCGTGACCGTCGCCGCGTCGTCGAGCACCGCGAGCGCAGCGGCCGGGTCGCCGGCGCGGTCCAGGAGGACCGCGCGGGCGCGAGCGGCGGTCGCGACCGACCAGGGCAGTCGGGAGCGCGCGGACCGCTCCTGGAACGACGCAAGTGCCGCTGCTGCATCGTCGAGACGACCGGCCATCACGAGGGCCTCGACCAGGTCGGCATCGACCCGCATGTAGTTCGGCTCGAAGATGCCGAACCCGGCCCAGACGTCCCTCGCGTCCCGCAGGAGATCGGCGGCCCGAGCCGCGTCACCGATCGCGATCTCGTGCGCTCCGAGCGCGCGCGCGTAGAGGGCGCCTACCCACGCATCGCCCGCGGCGACCGCCGCGTCGCGCCGACACTCGGCGTCCGCGACGTCCATCCGACCGCGGAGGGCGTCGAGGAGCGCGCGGTGCACGGTGGCTCGCGTCGCGTCCGTGCGCAGCTCCTCCGCGAGGGCCAGGGATCCTTCGAGGAGGCTCTCGGCGTCGTCGTATCGTCCGGCGAGGATCTCCGTCCACGCCATGTGGGCGAGGGCTCCCACGCGTCGCGTCTCGACCCCTGCCGCGGCCAGTCTGGCCAGCTCCTCCGCGTACGCATCCCGCGCCTCGTCGAACCGGTCCGCCTCCCGGAGCGTCCCGGCGAGGATCTCCAGTGAGCCGATCACGAAGTCAGGGCCGCGACGCTCGATCGCGAGCGCGCG
>JAKOQS010000239.1 GCA_029778235.1 Chloroflexota bacterium
ATGTCAGCGCCTGGTTCGACGTGAACCTGCCGGACCGCACCAACATCCGCTACATCCAGGACCTGGCCGGCGGCTCGACGATGGACCTGGGCTGCTACTCGCTCCACTTCGCGCGCAGCATCGCCGGCGAGGAGCCCGAGGTGGTCTCCGCGACCTTCCGCCCGTCCACGGACCCGCGCCTCGACGAGGCCCTGACCGCCGAGGTCCGCTTCCCGAGCGGCGTCACCGGGACGATCTCCAGCTCGCTCCTCGAGGAGGTCGAGCGTCAGTCGGCCACCATCACGGGCACCCGCGGCGTGATCCAGGTCGAGGGCTTCGTGAAGCCGCAGGAGGGCTGCAGCCTGACGCTGACCGTCGACGGCGAGACGACCGCGATCGACGTGGCCGAGCAGCCGAGCAGCTACGCCCGCCAACTCGAGGTGTTCGTCGCCGCGGTCCGCGACGGCTCCCCCATCCTGACCGGTCCCGCGGACTCGGTCGCCACCATGGTCGCGATCGACGCCATGTACCTCGCCGCCGGCCTGGAGCCCCGCGCCTAAGCCTCGATCCAGGCTAAGGGGTTCCGCAGGCACGTGGCGCGGGAGTGGATCGGCCGAGCCCTCACCGACCTGGGAGCGAGCCCCTCCGGCTCGTCGTGATGCGCAGCGCCGCATCGGCGCGGGCGACGAGGATGGTGCCCTGCGTGTCGGTGCGCGCGACGGCCATGCCGTTCGCGGCGGCGAGGTCGAGCGCCGCCTTGGCCGGGTGCCCGTAGTCGTTGTCGGCGCCCGCGCTCGCGACCGCGAGGCTCGCCCCGCTCGCGGCGAAGAAGCGGGGCTCCTGGCGGGCCGAGCCGTGGTGGGGCAGCTTGAGCACGTCGGCGCTCAGGTCGAGGTCGAGGAGCGCCGCCGACCTCAGGGCCCGCGCCTGGCCGGCAGGCTCGGCATCGCCCGCCAGGAGCACCCGGAGCGCCGACGGCCCGTCGCGCCCCTCGCCGCGTGCGGGATGGACCTCCGCGACGCCCACGACGGACGCGTCGTTCTCTGCGGAGCCGTCGCCGACGCCGTCGCGCCCCTCCTCGGCCGCTCCCTCTGCCAGGGCCGACGCGGCCCCCACCGACACCGTGGTCCACGTCGCCTCGCCGACGGCGACCGACTCGCCCGGCAGGGCCACCCGCAGTTCTGAGCCCGAGCGCTCGGCGGCGGCGACCAGCCACCCGGGCGGCTCCCCCTCGCGCACGAGGACCATCCGCGGACGGAACCGCTCGAGGATCTCCTCCGCGCCGCCGACGTGGTCCGCGTGGTAGTGCGTCAGCACCAACAGCGGAACCTCGTCCACCCCGAGGGAGTCCAGGCACGCGACGGCGTCGCGGGCCTCGGGAGCCGCGTCGATCAGCACCGCCGCGCGCGGACCCGCCCGGATGGCGGTGGCGTCTCCCTGTCCCACGTCGCAGAACGCCGCCGCCCACTCCCCCGGCCAGCCCAGCGGGACGGGGCGGACGAGGCACGCCGCCGCGAGGACGGCGACGAATCCCGCGCCTCCCCACGGCGAGCGCAGCACGACCACGAGGAGGGCTGCCATGCCCGCCGAGCCTGCCCCGACGAGGATCACCCCGAGCGGCGTCGTCTCCCACGACCACGCGGCGGACGGGAGTGCGGCCCCGGCGTGCGCGAGCCACAGGATGGGCTGCGCGCACCATCCCGCCGCCCAGCCCGGCCCGACGGCGAGCGCGGGCCAGAAGCTCAGCAGCGCGGCGGCCAACCCGAGGACGGTGGTGGGGCCGACGAAGGGCGCGGCCAGCACGTTCGCGAGCACCCCTACCACCGACACCTGGCCGCTGATGGCCGTGACGATCGGCTGGGTGGCCAGCTGCGCGGCCAGGGCGACGGCCAACGCCTCCGCCACCCACCTCGGGCACCAGCGCACCAGCGCGGCGACGAGCCTCGGGCCGAGCAGCACGATCCCGGCGCAGGCCGCCGCCGACAACGCGAACCCCGCCGAGGCCGCCAACCACGGGTCGATCCACATCAGCGCGCACACCGCGACCGCGAGCCCGCGGACGCTCCTCGACCCTCGGGCCACGCCGGTGGCCGCGAGCGCCACGAGGCCCATGGCCGCGGCACGCAGCACCGACGGGTCCTGTCCGCACACGAGCACGAACCCGCCGACGCCGACGACCGCCGCCCCTCGCACCCACCATCCGCGGAGTCCGGCGCCGCGGACGGCCGCCAGGAGCACGACCAGGGTCAACGTCAGGTTGGCTCCAGAGACTGCCATCAAGTGCGTGAGGCCGGTGGCCTTGAAGGCCTCGCTCATCTCGTCAGTCACGGCCGACGTGTCCCCCACCACGAGCGAGGGCACCAGCGCCGCCTGCTCCGGCGGCGAGTGCGCAACCGCAGCGCGCAGCCCCGACCTCAGCCCGTTGGCGAGCGCGTCCAGCGGCCCCGGGGCGTCCACCCGGGTGGGCTCGCCGCGGAGGCTGAGGAGCGCCGCGGCGGAGTCGCCCGGATCGGTTGCGCCCAGCCGCACGCGCGCGTCGTAGCTCGCCCCCGGGACCAACCCCATCGCCTGCTCCCCCTGCGCCCCGACCCCGAGCAGCACGACGGGGAGCCGCGCCTCGACCCGCCGACCGCGGCCCTCGAAGCTCAGCAGCTCACCCCGGACGACCACGACCTCCCCCGCAGGTCGAGGCTCGGCGCGAGGGCGGAACCGCGCGACGCCGCTCGCGCCGTCGGCCGCCAGCCCTGCGACCGGGGACTCGTGGAGCGCCCAGGAGCGCGCGCCCGCGGCGAGCGACGCGAGCAGCACGGTCAGCAGGCACAGCGCGAGCCACGGGCGCCGCGCCCTAACCGCGACGATCCCGAGCAGGAGCACCCCCACCACCAACGCCAGCAGCGTCTCGCGGTCCGGGCGCCAGCCCGATACCCCGACGAACGCTCCACCCCAGCACGCCACGGCGAAGGGGACGAGCCGGAGGTCGTGCCGCGCCGGCGAAGGGCCGTCGCCGCGGTGCTCGCCCGGGCCGCCGTCGCCCTCCCGGCCTCCGGTCGCGGCATCAGAGGCGGGGCTCATGTCGTCACCAAGGGCCGCAGCTTCTCGAGCGTCTTCGGCCCGATCCCGCTGATCTCCTGCAACTCGTCGACGCTGGTGAACCGGCCGTTCTCCTCGCGCCACGCGAGGATGGCCGCCGCCGTCACCGGCCCCACCCCCGGCAGCGCCTCCAACTCGGACGCCGTCGCCGCGTTGAGGTCGACCGCGGCTCCCTTACCGCCGCCGGGCGTCCCACCCCCTCCGGCCTCTCCGCGCACCTCGCCCAGCGGAGCCTCCGCGGTGCCGATCACCACCTGCGAGCCGTCCGTGACCGCGGCCGCGAGGTTCAACAGCGCCGGGTCCGCCCCTTCCGCCAGCCCTCCGGCGGCCTCGATCGCGTCTCGCACGATGGCCCCCTCGGGGAGCTCGACCACGCCGGGCCGCACGACCGCACCGGCGACGTGAACCCGCAGCAGCCTCGGCGTCGGAGACGGAGAAGGGCCGGGCGGGGCGGCGACCGCCGCGGTGCTGACGATCGGCGCGAGGGGAACCTCCGTCGCGGAGCTGCGCCCGAGCGCCGCCACCGCGATCCCCACCCCGCTGAGGAGCAACAGCGCCACGACGGCGAGATGCCGGAGCGTGATGCCCCGCGGCAGGCGCCATCGAGCCGGTGCCGCGCCCCGCGGCGGCTCGGACGGCTCGGGAAGCGGGACCGCCGGCCCGGGAAGAGGAGGCTCGTCGGGAACGCCGTCGTCGGCGGCGCGCCGCGGACCGCCGATCGCGCCGTGCCCCGCGC
>JAKOQS010000240.1 GCA_029778235.1 Chloroflexota bacterium
CGGTCGATGTCCTCGACGCCCAGTGTGATCGGGGGCAGCGCGCAGGCCGAGTCGCCGGAGTGGATGCCGGCCTCCTGGACGGCGATCGCCGGCCCTTGCGGGAGCGTCCCGCCGGCGCCCGCGGCCGGCAGGACGCCGGTCCGCCGCAGGTCAGCGATCGACTCTCCCACCATGACCCGCGCGGC
This sequence comes from Chloroflexota bacterium, assembly GCA_029778235.1. Classification (GTDB taxonomy): domain Bacteria; phylum Chloroflexota; class Limnocylindria; order Limnocylindrales; family CSP1-4; genus CAIYQJ01. Next base: position 186 of record JAKOQS010000240.1, read on the forward strand.
GGCCTTCGCGATGGGCACCGCGGTGGCCTTCGAGACGAACGGGACCGTCCGGGACGCCCGTGGGTTCGCCTCGAGCACGTAGAGCACGTCACCGGCGATCGCGTACTGGACGTTGATGAGCCCGCGTACGCCGACCCCGCGGGCGATACGCAGCGTCGCGTCGCGGATCCGGTCGATGTCCTCGACGCCCAGTGTGATCGGGGGCAGCGCGCAGGCCGAGTCGCCGGAGTGGATGCCGGCCTCCTCGATGTGCTCCATGACCCCGGCGAGGTAGAGGTCGTCGCCGTCGTAGATCGCGTCGACGTCGATCTCGACCGCGTCGTCGAGGAAGCGGTCGACCAGGACGGGGTGCTCCGGGGCGATCATCGTCGCGCGCTCGAGGTAGCCCGCGAGCATCGCGTCGTCGTAGACGATCTCCATCCCGCGACCGCCGAGGACGTAGCTCGGCCGCACCAGCACGGGGTACCCGACGTCGGCGGCGATCGCCTGCGCCTCGACGAACGTCCGGGCGGTGCCATGCCGGGGGGCCGCCAGGCCCGCCTCGGCGAGCACCCGGCCGAAGGCGCCCCGCTCCTCCGCGAGGTGGATCGCCTCGGGGCTGGTGCCGACGATCGGGACACCCGCGTCCTTCAGCCGCTTCGCGAGGCCCAGCGGAGTCTGGCCGCCGAGCTGGACGATCACGCCGACCAGCCGGCCCGCCCCGGACTCGGCGTGCACGACCTCCAGGACGTCCTCGAAGGTGAGGGGCTCGAAGTACAGCCGGTCGGACGTGTCGTAGTCGGTCGACACCGTCTCCGGATTGCAGTTGACCATGATGGTCTCGGACCCCGCCTCGCGGAGGGTGAGCGCGGCGTGCACGCAGGAGTAGTCGAACTCGATGCCCTGGCCGATCCGGTTCGGCCCGGAGCCCAGGATGATCACCTTGTCGCGGTCGCTGGGGCTGACCTCGGTCTCCTCGTCGTACGCCGAGTAGTGGTACGGCGTCCGCGCGGCGAACTCCGCGGCGCACGTGTCGAC
>JAKOQS010000241.1 GCA_029778235.1 Chloroflexota bacterium
ACGTGGTGGAGGAGGGGAAGGGCCTCGTCCTCGCCGTGAACAAGTGGGACCTCGTCGAATCGAAGACGGACCGCACGTTCGACCGCTACGTCGACTGGATCCGCCGCGAGGCGCCCTTCCTCGACTTCGCGCCGGTCGTCTCCATCTCGGCGAAGACGGGTCAGCGTGCCGACCGGGTGCTCGAGCTGGCGGTGGACGTGTGGGGCGAGCGCCGCCGGCGGGTCGCCACCGGCGAGCTGAACCGCTTGGTGGCGGAGGCGGTGGCGCGGCAGGCCCCGCCGACCGTGCGCAACCACCGCCCCAAGATCCTCTACGCGACCCAGGCGGCCGTGGCGCCGCCCACCTTCGTCTTCTTCGCGAAGGACGCCGACGACGTCCACTTCAGCTACCGGCGGTACCTCGAGAACCAGCTGCGGGACGCGTACGGCTTCATCGGGACACCCCTGCGCCTCGCGTTCCGCGAGCGCCGGCGTGACGAGGCGAAGAACCGCCAGCCGCGGGCTGCGGGGGCGGCCCGTGCCGCCGGTACTGGGCGCGCAGGCGCGGGCGCCGGTCGGGGCGCAGGAGCCGGCCGGCCCGGGTCGACTCCCGGCGCTGCGGGTCGCGGATCCGGTGGCCCGGGCACAGGGCGCAGCGGCGCGTCGGCGCCGAAGAAGCCGCGCCCCGGCGGAAGTGGCAGGAAGGGCTCCGGGGGGGCGCGCGGGGGCGGACGGGGCGGCGCGGACGGGCGCGGAGGCAAGCGCCCGGGGGCATGATCGACGCGGACCGGGGGCTCGGTCGTCCGTCCTGCTAGAATCCCCGGCTGTCGGGGCGTGGCGCAGCCTGGTAGCGCACTTGAATGGGGTTCAAGAGGTCGAGCGTTCGAATCGCTCCGCCCCGACCACTCTCCCGAGCCTGAATGAGGCCCCTTGGAGTCATCTCCCGGGGGCCGTCGGATTCCGGGGCGCTCCTCGGCCTCATCCCCGGCGGCTTCTTCCTTGCCGGGAGCGACTGCCCGAACCCCGCGACCCCGGGTCCGGCCTTCGCGACGAGCCGTCAGAACGGTGTCGCATCTTGCGTCGCGAACGGCTACGCTGCGCGCCACGGATCCACTGGCAGAGGGGACGCGATGCGAGAACGGATCGGGGCTCTGGCGCTGGTCGCCGTCGCGGTGGCCTGTGCCGCGTGCGGGGGCGGGACCGCGGCGACCCCAGCCGCACCCGGCGGCTCGGGCGGTGGGGCGGCCACCGCGGCCCCGGTCGCCTGCGTGAACCTCAGCTCGCTCGGCAAGACCGTGGGCCAGCTGACCGCGCTGAAGGCGGGCACGGACAGCACGACGTCGATCCGCCTGGCGGCCAACAACGTGATCGCCCAGGCGGCGACCTTCGTCTCGGCCGCCCCCGGCGAGCTCAGGGCCACGGCCCAGGGGCTCCGGGACGCCGTCGAGGGGGTCCGCAAGGCGGTCGGCCAGTCGCAGGGCGGCTCCGATGCGGTCGCGGCCGCGCTGGCCGCCGTGGACGCGGCATGGAAGGACCTCGAGGCGAAGATGGCGGCCGTCTGTCCCAAGTGACCCGGAGGCCGGAGGCGGACGGGGGCTCGGCGCCCGTCGCCCGGGACGGGACGGTCCTGCAGGGAGGGCGTCGCAAGGCGTTCCGGCCGCTTGCCGAGCCCGACCGGCTGCGGGCTTTCGCGGCCGGCCTCGCCGCGTACGACCACGGTGAGTGGTTCGAGGCCCACGAGCTCCTCGAGCCCGCCTGGATGGGGACGGACGACCTGCCCGAGCGGGAGCTCGTCCAGGGCCTCATCAAGCTGGCGGCCGCGCACGTCCACCGTCAGCGGGGCAACGCCCGCGGGATGCGCAAGAATCTCGTCGGCGCACGCGAGCGGATCGTGACCGCCGTCGCGTCGGGCGCGGACGACCACGGCCTGGACCTCGCCGCGCTGCTCGCCTCGATCGACGACCGGCTCGACCGGCTGGAGCGGCTGGAGCGGGTCGGGACGACCGCCGGCGGGCCGGACTGGCGCCCGGCGATCCAGCCGATCCCCATCGAGCGCCGCTCCTGAGACCGGGGCCGGACTTGTCCGGCCGGCACCCGCCGCACCCGGCGCCGGTGGCTCGGGCTTGCGGGCGCCAGGGGTGGACCATGATGAGGTTCGCGACGGACGGCCCTGTCCATGGGCCGTCACGCTGCGCATGCTCGCGCCCACGTGGACCCGCACGCGCGGGATCCCCCGAGCGGGGAGAGGCGCACGTCCGAGACGGGTGCCCCGACCGCCCGGACGACGAGGGAGGGATGGCATGCCCCGTGTGCTCGTGGCCGGCGCGACCGGCCTCGTCGGCAGCGACATCTGCCGCAGGCTGGCGGCTCGCGACGTCCCGGTCCGCGCCCTGGTGCGGGCGTCGTCGGACCCAGCGAAGGTGGCGGCGCTGCGCGATCTCGGCGCCGAGATCGCGGTCGGCGACGTGCGCGACGTCGCGTCGCTGGACGCCGCGTGCGCTGGCGTGGACCGCGTGATCTCCACGCTTTCGGCCATGCCGTTCGCCTACGAGCCCGGCGTCAACGACATCGGTCCGACCGACCGCGACGGCACCATCGCGCTCTGCGATGCGGCCGTCCGGGCGGGCGCGCGCGGCTTCGTCTACATGTCGTTCTCCGGCAACATGGACCTCGACTTCCCGTCGCGCCGTGCCAAGCGCGCGGTGGAGGCCCACGTCCAGGCGAGCGGCCTCGAGTGGACGGTGCTGCGCCCCAGCTACTTCATGGAGGTCTGGCTGAGCCCGGCGGTCGGCTTCGACGTCGCGAACGCCACGGCGACGATCTTCGGCGACGGCGAGAAGCCCATCAGCTGGATCGCGATCGCCGACGTCGCGGAGTTCTCCGTCCGCGCGCTCGACGCCCCGGCGGCGCGGAACGCGACGCTCGAGCTGGGCGGGCCGGACGCGATCTCACCGAACGGGGTCGTGCGGATCTTCGAGCGACGGCTGGGGCGGCCGTTCACGGTCACCCACGTGCCGGTGGAGGCCCTCGAGGCGGCCCAGGCCGAGGCTCCGCACGACATGGCGCGGTCGTTCGTGGGTCTCCAGCGCTGCTACGCGGCGGGCGATGCGATCCCCATGGAGGCGATCCTCG
>JAKOQS010000242.1 GCA_029778235.1 Chloroflexota bacterium
ACGCCGCCCGGCACGCGCGAGAGGATCGCGTCGCGGAAGGCGGACACCTCTTCCGGCGTGCTCGTCGGCGTGTGGAGCACGGCCAGCCACTCGATCGGGGCCGCGGTGACCAGCTCCACCACCCGCTCGCGGGCCTTGTTGCGCGTCCGCGGGCTCTCGGCCATCACGACGTTCCCGTCGCGCACGGTGATGATCGGCTTCACGGAGAGCACGGTCCCAAGGGCGGCCCGGGTCGCCGACAGGCGGCCGCCGCGTCGCAGGTAGTCCAGCGTGTCCACGGCGACGTACAGGTCCACGTCTTGGAGCCTCGCGCGCACGGTCGAGGCGACCTCGGCCGCCGCCATGCCGGTCGCGGCGAGCTCGGCCGCGAGCAGCGCCGGGATCCCCGTGGACATGGACGTGGACCCCGTGTCGATGACGTGGATCTCGCGGCCCGTCAGCGAGTCGGCGGCGACCGTGGCGGACCCGAACGTCCCCGAGATCTTCGAGCCGATCACCGGGCAGACGATCGCTTCCGCACCCTCGGCGAAGCACGCCTCGAACGTCTCGACGAACGTCCCGGGCGAGGGCGCCGCCGTCGTCGGGATCGGCGCGCCGTGCGCCAGCAGGCGCTCCCAGAACGCCTCCGTCGAGAGGTCCACGCCGGCCTGGAACTCCTCGTCGCCGAAGCGCACGTAGAGGGGCACGACCCGCACCCCCGCGCCCGCGGCCTGCGCGGGCGTGAGGTCGGCGGTGGAGTCCGTGATGACCGCGATCCGTCCCATCGTCCCTCCTTGGTGCCGCGGAGGATACGACGGGATGGCCGCGCTCGGTCACCGGCTGGGTGGCCGGCCCGACGCGCCCCGCACCACCGTTCGTCAGCCGGCCGCCGCCGACCGACCCTCGCCTCGCGCGACCCGCCGGATCGCCGCCACGTTCTCCATCTTCGCGTTGAGCGGGACCTCGCAGCCCGATCCCAGGATGAAGCCCCCGTCGCGGCCCACCTCGCGGATCAGGCGCTCGCACTCGGCCTCGACCTCGCCGACCTCGCCGAACGCGAGGAGGGTCGGCGCGAGGTTCCCCCGGATGCACATCCAGTCGCCCAGGGCCTCCTTCGCCCGGTAGATGTCGGTGTCGTTGTCGAGCTCCAGGATGCAGCTGGCGCGCGGCATCTCGCGGAAGTAGGGGAGGAGAGGGGTCCAGTTCGCGTCGCAATGGAGGAGGGGAGTGATCCCCTTGCCCACGAACGTCTCCACCATCCGCACGAGATGCCCGAGCGCCCGCTCCTCGAACATCTTCGGACTGATGAAGGTGGCGCTGCTGCGCATGGGGTAGATGCAGACGCGCTTCCCGCCGTTGATGCGGAGGGGCTGGAGGATCGTCGCGATGATCGGCTCCACGCTCGCGTCGCAGGCGCGCGCCAGGAGGTCGGGGACGTCGTACAGGTCCTCCGAGAAGGCCTCGAACGACCGGGCGAGCGAGAAGAAGTCGAACGGTGGATAGCCGGCGCCCGAGAAGGCCGGCAGGATGCCCCGCTTCTGGAGGCGCTTCGCGTTCCCGCGGATCCGCCACGCCAGCTGGATGAAGCGGAGGGTCATCCTGCCACGGGAGAGGCGTCCGGGCCGCAGGTTCGGCTGGAGGCGGAGGTAGTAGTCCATCGACCAACGCGGGTAGCCCACCCGCAGGATCTCCGCGTAGTCGTCGCGGGTCATCACCTCTTCTTCGATGACCTGGAACATCTCCTCGTCGCCCAGCTCGCGCCCGGGCAGCTCGTGTTTGAGGCCTTCGGAGAAGGGGACGTCGGTCGGCCAGAGGGCGAAGCCCATGTCGAACGGGCCGATCCGATCGGCCGCGCGATCCACCGCGTCGCGCCACGCCCCCACGTCGCGGAAGATCTCAGCCTGGGTCATGCCCGCGATCTTCGCGACGTAGTGGATGAGCAGCGGGGCGACCGGTGTCTCGCCGGGCGGCACCGGCTTGAGCGCCACCGCTCGATCGATCCGCTCCTGCGAGTCCACGGCCTCCCTCCATGCAGGACCTCAGTGCACCAGGGTCGGCCCGGGCGGCTCCACGGCCTCCCTCCCGCCACCGACGCCAGCGCCCTAGGGTCGGCTGGCGGGCTGCACGTCCGTCAAGGCCCATGTGGCCCCATGTCGCGACGAGGGCGCGAAGTGCCGGACTGCGCGACCGACGGCACCTGACGGGAGCCACCCGCCGGGTCATCCTCGCTCCATGACGAGCATCCGGGCGGTCCTCGCGGACCGGATCATCCGGCGGGCCGACCTCTTCGGGGCGGACGGCGCCGACATCCCGACCCTCCGTCGCCGCATCGACCGGTTCTCGGGGGCGGCGCCCACCCCGCGCGGCGTCGCCGTCCGTCCGCTCGACGCCGGCGGCGTCCCCGCCGAGCGCGTGATCCCGCGTGGGGCGCCGCGCGACCGATGCGTCCTCTACCTCCACGGCGGCGCCTGGTGCATGGGCTCACCCCGGACCCACCGGCGCCTCGTGGCCGACCTCGCGTCTCGTGCCGGCGTCCGGGCGGTTTCGGTGGACTACCGGCTCGCCCCCGAGCACCCGTACCCGGCGGCGCTCGACGACTGCGTCGGCGCGTATCGCTGGCTCCTCGGCCGGCGCGTGGACCCATCGCGGATCGTCGTGGCCGGCGACTCGGCCGGCGGGAACCTCACGGCCGCCCTCCTCCTGCGGTTGCGCGACGAGGGGCTGCCGCTCCCGGCCGGCGCGGTGCTCCTGTCGCCGGCGACCGACCTCGCCGGGACCGGCGCGTCGTTCGTCAGCCGGAAGGCTGTCGATCCGTTCTTCTTCGGCATCGACACCGCCCCCTTCTTCGACGCCTACGCCGAGGGCCACGACGCTCGCGACCCGTACCTCTCGCCCCTGTACGGCGACCTGCGCGGCCTGCCACCGCTGCTGGTCCACGTCGGCGACCACGAGGTCCTCCTCGACGACTCCATCCGGTTCGCCGAGCGGGCGCGTGAGGCGGGCGTGGACGTGCGGCTGACCGTGTGGCCGGGCATGTTCCACGTCTTCCAGACGTTCGCACCGTTCCTCCCGGAGGCCGGCCGCGCGAACCGGGAGATCGCCGCGTTCATCCGGGAGCGGATCGGCGGCTGAGACGGGGGCGGAGGGGCGGACGCGCGGTGGCGCAGAGGCGCGGAAGGTACCTGGTCGATGCTTCGCTCGCTCGTGCCGACACTCATCGCGCTGCTCCTCGCCGTCGGTGACGCGATCCCGGCGGCCGCCGCGGGCCCGGCCGTGGGCGCAGTCGCCGGTTCGGCCCTGGGCGCCGCTGCCGCGGCCGCGACCGTCAGGGCGGCCGTGCGCGAGGTCCGGGTCTCCCCGGTCCCGTCGTCCCTGGCGCGACGGTGCTCGGAGCCATCGGTGGCCGCCCACCCGACGGACCCGAGACGCATCGCCGTCGCGTGCGTGCAGGGCGCCGGCCCGATCCTCCCGATGATCCGCATCAGCCGCGACGGCGGTCTGACATGGCGGAGCACCGCGTCACGCCCCGGTGGCGGCGGGATCCACATCGTCGTGGCCTGGGGCCCGGGCCCGAAGGGTCGGGCGCGCCTCTACGTGGCGAACATGACCGGCACGAGCGGGAACCTGCGGCTGGGCATCACGTGGTCGGACGACGAGGGGGCCCACTGGAGCCCGATGAAGGTCCAGGCGGACGTGCCCGGCTGGGTCGGCGGCACGCCCGACATCATCACCGACGACGACCCCGCCTCGCCCAACCACGGCGTCGTATACGCCGCGTGGAACTGGCCGCGCTCGCGGACGGCGGGCCCCGGGCTCCGCGTCATCGCCTCGTCCGACCACGGGAACACGTGGCACGGGGTCGAGGTCCCGGCACTGACGAGGACCCCCGGGTTCCCGGCGGCCGCCCGGATCGGCTACCGGCTCGCCGCCGCGGGGGACGGCGCGCTCCTGGTCGACTGGTACCAGGCCGACCTGCGCCGCTGGTCGAGCGCCGCCCCGCTCGAGGTCGGCTCGCTCGACAACGTCGGGCGGATCCGCATCGGCGTCGCCCGCCTCCTCTACGACCGGGGCGCGGGGGCGTGGCGCCGCGGGCCGTCGCTCGCCGTCGCGGAGCTGCCGCGGACGCGCTGGAACGTGGGGATCGCATGGCCCGACGGCCTGGCGACCGGCCCGCAGTGGACTGCATCCATCAAGGTCGACCGGGCGTCGGGCGCGGTCCTGGTCGCCGTGTCCGTGGACGGCCGCATCCGGGTCTACCGCAGCGCGGACGGCGCGCGGGGCTGGACGTACGCGACGTTGCCGGACCCTCCGACGGTGAAGGGTCGTGCTCAGTACATCGCGAAGCCCGACCTCGTCGTCGGTGACGGCTTCGTCTTCGTGGCGATGCGCATGTTCGATCGCAACGGGGCCACGTCGGGCCATGCCTGGTCCGTCTCGACCGACGGCGGCCGCACGTTCACCCGCCCGAAGGCCGTGGCGGGCCCCCGCTGGAGTCCTGCGCGCGTGTCCGGCGGCATCAACGGGGTGGGGCTCCGCGATCGGGCGGCGGTCGCCGCCGACGGCCGCCGCGTCGTGTTCGCGTACGGCGACGGCCGGTTCGGCGCGACCGGGGCGAACCTGGTGGCGACGTTCGCCGCGATCGTGACCGTCGCCGTCCCCGCGGCCACCCCGGCGCAGGCGGCGCGTGATCAGGCGGCCACCGGCCCGTCGTCCCTGGGCGAGGCCCCTTGACAGAGCGAGCCGCACGGACGAAGGATGGCCTAGCGGCGACGCATCGTTCCGCAGCGCCGCCGTCCGGAGACCCTACTCGGGGGCCGTCGAGTGGATCGAGCGCCGGGATCGGCAGACACGGCGTGAACCTGCGAAGGATCGCTCGGGCACGCGCCGGGGAGGCCAGGCCGGCACCGCCCCACGCCGGCGGCGCGGAGTTCCGGCCGGACCTCGAGGCGCTCCGTGGGGTCGCCGTCCTGCTGGTCCTCGCCTATCACGCGGGCCTCCCGGTCGATGGCGGGTTCATCGGCGTCGACGTCTTCTTCGTCCTCTCTGGCTTCCTCATCACCGGTCTGCTCGTGCGGGAGCGGGAGCGCGCGGGTCGCATCGACCTCGTGGCCTTCTACGGCCGCCGTGTCCGGCGCATCCTCCCGGCCGCCGCCGTGGTCGTCGCCGCGACGATCCTCGTCGTGCCCTTCGTCGTGTCGCCGCTCGACATGCCGCGGATGGCCGGCGACGCCGTCTCCTCGATCCTCGCCTTCTCGAACATCCGTTTCGCGGCGACGGACCTCGACTACTTCGCGGATCACGGCACGCCGTCCCCGTTCCGCCAGTTCTGGTCGCTCGCCGTCGAGGAGCAGTTCTACTTCGTCTGGCCCGCGCTCCTGGTCGCCGCCACGTGGGGGAGGCGCCCCCGCCTCGGCGCGGGGATCGCGGTCGCGGGGCTCTTCGCCGCGTCGCTCGCCGCGTGCGTCGTCGTCAGCGGGATCGCCGTGCCGTGGGCCTTCTACTCGCTCCCGACGCGGGCCTGGCAGCTCGCGGCGGGCGGCCTCCTGGCGATCGCACTTCCGCTGCTGCCGCGGGTCCCGTCCGCGCTCGTCATCGCCGCCGGGTGGGTCGGGGCAGCGCTCCTCGCGCTCGCAGCGTTGACGTTCGGCGAGCTCCAGCCCTACCCGGGCTGGTATGCGCTCGTCCCGACGCTCGCGACCCTCGCGCTCATCGCGTCCGGCGAGCTCGCGCGCTCGCCGGGTCGCGTCCTTCAGGTCGCGCCCCTGCGCTTCACGGGCCGGATCAGCTACTCCCTGTACCTGTGGCACTGGCCGGTCCTCATCCTCACCGCACTCGCGCTCGGCGAGGCCCTCCCCGTCCCGCTGGCCGTCGCCCTCCTCGCCGGGGCGTACGCGCTATCGGCCTGGAGCTACCGCTACGTGGAGCAGCCGTACCGGCGACCCGGACGCGGCGTGCCGGTGACCGCCGCGTTCCGGCCGGCTCTCGCGACGATCGTCGCAGTCGCGCTGCTGTCCGTCGGCACCGCCACGTACGTCACCACCGCGAGCGGGCTCGACGCGTCCTCGCAGGCAGCCGGGCCGGTGGGATCGCCCGGGCCGGCGGGATCGCCCGGGCCCGAGGACCTCGCCGGGCTGGACGCGCCGCCGATCCGCGCACCCGACGGGGCCGACCTCTCCGCGGTCGCGGCGCTGCTGGCGGGCGCGCAGGAGCCGGCGAAGTCGCCCGCGGTCGGGTCGGATCGGTCGCCCACGCCGGCGGCACCTTCGTCCACGAGCCCATCGGTGGCTCCCTCGGCGTCCGGCTCGTCCTCCACCCGACCCGACTCGATGGCCTCAGCGGCCCCGCTCCCCTCGCCGACGCCGTCGTACGTCGCGGAGATCGCTGCCCCCAAGGCTGCCTCCTTCGCCCGCGGCGCCATGCCCACGAAGGTCCGACCGTCGATCGCCGCGGCCCGGCAGGACGGGGACCCGCTCATGAAGGACGGCTGCGCCGTGGACCGCGCGGAGCGCGAGCCGAAGCTGTGCATCTACGGGAGGGAGGACGCCCCGCACACGGTCGTCCTGATCGGCGACTCGCACGCGTCGATGTGGTTCGGCGCGCTGCGCGTGCTCGCCGAGCAGCGCGACTGGCGGCTCATCCCGATGACGAAGAACGCGTGCACGTTCATCGACGCGCCGGTCGTCGATCCGAACGCGGGCACCGTGTACACCGCGTGCGCCGCCTGGATCGACGCCGTCATGAAGGTCGTCCCCGAGCTGAAGCCGGACCTCGTCGTCGTCTCGATGAACAGCTGGGTCCTGCCGGCACCTGGCGCGCCGACGACGATGAAGGGCCAGGGCCAGGCGATCGGCCGGCTGCTCAAGGCCCTCCCGCACCCGGTCCTGCTCATCTCGGCGACGCCCTTCTACCGCACGAACGTCCCCGGGTGCCTCGCCGCCAACCGCAGGAACATCGACGTGTGCGTCGCCGACGCGTCGTGGATCCACGGCTACTGGATGGAGCGCGAACGCGTCGCGGTGAAGGTCGGCAAGGCGACGCTCGTGGACATGTCGCCGGCGATCTGCCCGCGTACGCCGTGCTCGCCGATCGTGGATGGGATCATCGTCATGAAGGACGAGCACCACCTGACGAACACGTTCTCCCGTCACCTGGCCGGCCCGCTGGGCATCGTCCTCGACAGGCTCGGGATCAGCCTGCGCCCGGAGCCGATGCCGATGCCGACCTCATCCGCCTCACCCGGGAGCGGTCCGGCGCGCTGATCCCCGGCGGGCGGTGGCGCGCGGCGCTTCAGGCCCGGCCGACCCTCGCTCGGGCCGCGAATGCGCGGAGCGCGGCGGCGACGTCCCGTCCCGCGATCGGCCGGCCGTGGCCCGGACCCACCACCGCCGGCTCGAGGGCGGCGATCGCCCGGATCGAGTCCCCCGCCGCCCGCCGATCCCATGTCGTGTACCACGGCGGCCCGGAGAGCCCATTGCGCCCGGCGAGGATGCCGGCCGCGGTGTTGACCTTCAGTGTCACGAGGGCGTCGCCCGTGAGCACCACCCGGTCCGTCGTCCGGACGAACGAGACGTGGCCGAGCGTGTGACCCGGCGTCGGGAGCCAGGTCCACCCGTCCATGCCCGGGAGGGTCCCGTCGGTCGCGAGCTCTCGCGTGAGGCCGGCGAGGCTGTCGCGCGCGAGGATCGCGGCCCGACGTCGCTCGCCGATCGCCCGCATCGCCGGCAGGATGACCCACCGGTCGAGCGGGCCCACGTCGCGCTGCATGGCCGGGAAGTCCCCCTGCGCGAATGGCGCCTCCGCGGGGTGGATGAGGATCGGGCAGCCCCAGGCCGCCGCGAGCGCGCCGGCGGACCCGGAGTGGTCCGGATGGACATGCGTCAGAAGGATCGCCGAGGGCGTCGCGGCGGGCCCGAGGAGGGCTCGGGCGGCCGCCTCGATACGTGCGGCGTCGGTCCGCCAGCCAGCGTCCACGGCGAACCAGGACGGACCGGCGCGGACGAGGTAGACATCGGTCTGGGTCCGGCCCCAGGGCCCCAGGCAGAAGACGCCCGGGGCGATCTCGGCGGGCTCGGCACCCGGCTCCCCGGTCGTCTTCTCAGCCCCCGAGGCGCTTGAACGCGAGGTACACGAGGATCGCCGGCCAGACGACGGCCTTGCCCACGGCAAGGAGGTAGTCCTCCCGCGTCTCGGCCGTCCGCAGGAAGTAGACGAGGGCGCCGATCATCCCCAGCCCGTACACCGCCCCGCCGCCCGCCGGGCCCGAGCTCCGCTCCGGCCGCCTCGGGCCTCTGCGCCTCTTCCCTGCTTCCACTTGAGCGCTCACCGGCTCCTGGTCGACGACAGCGCCAACCTCGATCTCCGTCACGACGGTCTCCCTCCCGCGAGCCGCTCCGCGCCGGGGCGGATGGCCGCCCCGGCCGCGCCGGGATCCCGGCTCGCGCACGGCCGCGCTCCGGCTCGCGATGCGTCCATCCTGCGCTGCGGCGGTGACGTGCGCCACCCGGCCAGCCGCCGATCGAAGGGTGGGGACAGCCGGGGGTCCCCCAGTGCACGCCTCCGGGCAGGAGCCCCTGCGTCGCCCTCGCGCCCCCGGTCGGGCCCCCCCGGCCGATCGCCCCGGCCGGGCCGACGCCCCACGAGCCACAACGCAGGCCGCCCGCCCGTCGCCCCCGGTCCGCCCCTCGCCGGTCGGCTCAGCCGGGCTCCCCGCCGCTCACGTCGTCGCCCGGCTCCCACGCCGGCGGCGCCGGCTCCGCGATCGGCGGCAGGAGCGGCGTCCCGGTGATGAGGCGCGTCCCGCGGCCGCTCGTGACGAAGCTCCACGCCCATCGGACGACGACGACGATCCGGTTCGCGAACCCGATGAGGTAGAAGATGTGGATGACGAGCCACAGGAGCCAGGCGACGAACCCGCCCTGGCGGCCGAACGGACCGAGCCACCCGATGTTCGTCACGCCCGACAGCCGGCCGATCACCGCGACGTCGCCCTTGTCGCGGTACCGGAAGGGGCCGACGGGCCTCCCGGCGAGCCGCGCGCGGATCACCTTGCCGACGTAGTGGCCGGGCTGGATGGCCCCCTGCGCGACGCCCGGGACCGGCCGGTCGCCCCGCCACGGCTGCACCGCCGCGTCCCCGATGACGAAGATCTCGGGGTGTCCCGGGACGGTGAGGTCGCGGCCGACGACGATCCGTCCCGCGCGATCCGTCTCGACGCCCGCGGCCACCGCGACGGCGTGCGCGAAGCTCGACGCCTGGACGCCGGCCGCCCACAGGACCGTCCGGCACGGGATCGTCTCCTCCCGGTCGCCGATCAGGACGCGGACCGAGCGATCGTCCATGCCGATCACCCGCGTCCCCGTCCGGACCTCCACCCCGAGCCGCTCGAGCTGCCGTCGCGCAGACGCCGACCGGTCGGGCGGGTAGGGGGGCAGGACGCGATCGAGCGCCTCGACGAGGATGATCCGCGAATCGGGCGGGTGGATGGATCGGAAGTCCCGGCGGAGCGTGTCGTTCGCGATCTCGCCGAGCGCGCCCGCGAGCTCCACGCCGGTCGGTCCTCCGCCGACGATGACGAACGTCATCCACTCGCGCCGTCGCTCGAGGTCCGCCTCCCGCTCGGCGGCCTCGTACGCGATGAGGATCCGCCGCCGGATCGCGACCGCGTCGTCGATCGACTTGAGTCCCGGGGCGTTCGACGCCCAGTCGTCGTGCCCGAAGTAGGAGTGACGCGCGCCGGTCGCGACGACGAGCGTGTCGTACGGGATCGGCCCACCGTCCGAGAGGATGACGCGCCGCCCCTCGGCGTCGAGGCCGACGGCCTCCCCGAGCAGGACGGTCGTGTTCGCGTTCCGCCGGAGGATGCTGCGGAGCGGCTGGGCGATGTCGCCCGGCGAGAGCGCACCCGTCGCCACCTGGTAGAGGAGCGGCTGGAACAGGTGGAAGTTGCGGCGGTCCACGAGCGTGGCGGAGACCCGCGGCTCGCGCCCGAGCTCCCGCGCGACGTTCAGACCGCCGAACCCGCCACCGACGATGACGACCCGATGCTCGGCCATGGGCGGTTCGTAGGGCATGGCGGGCCCGCTGTCAATCGGCGCCGGGCCCGGGAGGCGCGGACGTGGAGCGCGGCGGCCACTCCTCGGATGACGGTGATCGTATCGAGTGGTGACCCCGCGACGATCGCCTGCCCGTACGGTCCTGCCGTGCCTGAGAATCTCCCGGTTCTTCGGGATCGTCGTTCGGATGCATTTCGCGGACCACCAGCCTCCGCACTTCCACGCGCTGTACGGCGGTGACGAGGTCGAGATCGCGATAGAAGGCCCAAGGGTCCTCGGTGGCCAGCTCCCGCCTCGTGCGCTCGGGTTGGCGATGGAGTGGGCGGCACTGCACGCCGACGAGTTGCGGGTCGACTGGGAGCTGGCTTCGGACCGGCGGCCGCTGAACCGGATCGAACCCCTTCGGTAGAATCGCCCGACCATGCTCCGCATCCGGGCCGTCGAAGCTCTCTCGGGCCGATCTGTGCGGCTGACCCTGACCGACGGATCCGTGGTTGACCGTGACCTCACCGATCTCCTCGACGGACCTGTCTTCGCGTCCATCGCGGTCGATGACGTGGAGTTCCGTCGTGTCCGCGCGGTGGACGGGACCCTGGTGTGGCCCGGCGACGTGGACATCGCGCCCGAGACCCTGATCTGGGACGGGCCGGATCCCACGCCGACCGACGCACGACGCCCGGCGGCCTCGCTTCGGCCGCACCTGCCCCGGCGCTGACGGACCCGTCTGCCAGGCCCGTGCCACGTCACGCACCGGCGCGTCAGCGGCCGCCGCTCCTGACGCGCATCCCGTCGCGGTAGACCAGGAGCCCGCCCAGGTGGTCGCCCACCAGGAGCAGCCCCAGGCCCACGACCGACGCGGCGAGGCTCACCAACGGCGCAGGTGAGGCCAGATCGCCCGCCCGCAGCACCAGCGAGACCCCGAACGCGGTGAGGGCCGCGGCCTGGACCAGCAGGTGGCGGGTGACCCGGGCCCGCCGCGGCCCCGGGATCATGGCTGCCCAGTCGAGCAGCCCGGTCGCCGCCGCGGCCAGCCCGCCCAGGAGCCCGAGCCCCAGGATGAGCGAGGCAGCCGGCGCCAGGCCGTCCGCGGTCGGCGCCAGTCGGGCGACCAGGTCGATCAGCAGGCTCGTCGGCAGGAGCGCCGCCGGGAAGTGGATGACCAGTGCGTGCGACGGGACGTGGAGCGGCTCTC
>JAKOQS010000243.1 GCA_029778235.1 Chloroflexota bacterium
CGTGCCGCTGAAGGCCCGGCTCGTCAAGGGCGCGAACCTCGCCATGGAGCGCGTGCAGGCGGAGCTGCGCGGCTGGGAGCTTCCGGTGCACGCGACGAAGGAGGAGACGGACGCCTCGTATCTGCGCGCGCTCGACGAGTGCCTGACGCCGGAGCGCGCCGCCCGGGTGCGGATCGGCGTCGCCAGCCACAACGTCTACACACTGGCCGCCGCCTGGGAGCTGGCCAGGGCGCGCGGGGTGGCCGACGCCGTCGACGTCGAGATGCTGTCGGGCATGGGCGTGCCGCTGCAACGGGTGCTTCAGGGCGAGGTCGGCCAGCTGCGGCTCTACGTACCCGTGGTCCCCCGCGCCGAGTACGACTCCGCCATCTCCTACCTGGTGCGGCGGCTCGAGGAGAACGCCGCGCCCGAGAACTTCATGTCCGGCGCCGCGTCGCTGGGAGCCGACGCGGCGTTCCTCGACCGCGAGGAGGCGCGGTTCCGCGCCGCGCTTTCGCACGTCGACGACCCGACGCCGGCGGGGTGGGCCGCTCAGGCGCGTCTCCGGCCTGCCGGGTTCGTCAACGCGGCGGACACCGACCCCGCGCTGGCCTCGAACCAGGCGTGGGCGGCGTCGATCCGGGCGGGGCTGCCCGCCCCTGATCTCGGCCTGGAGACCCTGACCGCCGCGCGCCTCGAGGACGGCGCCGCCGTCGACCGCGTGCTCGAGGCCGGGGTCGCGGCCGGCGCGCGGTGGGGCGACGTCTCCCCCGCCGAGCGCGCCCGCCTGCTGCGCCGGCTCGGGGACGAGCTGGAGGACGCCCGGGCCGACCTCATCCGCGTGTCGGCGGACGAGGTGGGCAAGCTGATCGACCAGGCCGACGTGGAGGTCTCGGAGGCCTGCGACTTCGCCCGCTACTACGCGGGCCTCGCGGAGGAGCGGGTCGACGGCGCGCGCCGGGTGCCGCCGCGCCTCGTGCTCGTGGCCTCGCCGTGGAACTTCCCCCTCGCCATTCCCCTCGGGGGCGTGGCCGCGGCGCTGGCCGCCGGGTCCGCCGTCGTCCTCAAGCCCGCTCCGCCCGCACGCCGGGTCGCCGCCCTCCTGGCCGAGGCCTGCCTGCGCGCCGGGCTGCCCGCCGACGTCGTCCAGCTCGCCGACGTCGACGACGGGCCGCTCGGCCGGGCGCTGATCGAGGACCCGCGCGTCGGGCTCGTCGTCCTCACCGGCGCCGCGGAGACGGCGGAGCTGTTCCGGTCCTGGCGCCCCGGCCTCCCGCTGCTGGCGGAGACCTCCGGCAAGAACGCGCTGGTCGTCACGCCGTCGGCCGACCTCGACCTGGCCGCCGCGGACCTCGTCGCCTCCGCGTTCGGCCACGCCGGGCAGAAGTGTTCCGCGGCGTCGCTCGGCATCCTCGTCGGGTCCGTGGCGCGCTCGCGCCGGTTCCGCGATCAAGTGTGCGATGCGGCCCGCTCGCTGGTGGTGGCCTGGCCCTCCGACCCGCTGGCCGCGATGGGCCCCCTCACCGAGCCGCCGGGCGAGAAGCTCCTCCGCGGGCTCACCGCGCTCGAGCCGGGGCAGCGCTGGCTGCTGAGGCCGGAACGCGTCGGCGAGCGGCTGTGGCGTCCCGGCGTCCGCGAGGGCGTGCTGCCGGGAAGCGAGTTCCACCAGGTGGAGTACTTCGGGCCGGTGCTGGGGATGATGTCGGCGGCGACGCTGGACGAGGCCCTCGCGTGGCAGAACGGCACCGCGTTCGGCCTGACCGCGGGCCTGCACTCGCTGGACCCGGCAGAGGTCCAGGCGTGGCTCGACCGCGTCGAGGCTGGCAACCTCTACGTGAACCGCTCGATCACCGGCGCCATCGTGCGCCGGCAGCCGTTCGGCGGGTGGAAGCGCTCCGCCGTCGGCCCGGGCGCGAAGGCGGGCGGGCCCGACTACCTGGCGGGCTTCGGGCGCTGGGAGTCGACGCCCGACGCCGAGCCCACACCGCCCGACGACGCCTCGCCGTCCCCCACCGACGACGCCTGGCTGGCCGCCGCCCGCGCCTCGGACAAGGCTGCGATGCGTACCCACTTCGCGAACCACGACGTCACGGGCCTCGCCGCCGAGATCAACGTCCTGCGCTACCGCCCCGTCCCCGTGACGGTGCGCGTCGAGGACGCCCCCGTCCGCGACGTCCTGCGCGAGGCGGCCGCCGCGTCCGCCGCCGGCTCCCCCGCCACGTTCTCGTTCCGCGAGGAGCCCGCGCCCGAGGTGCGCATCGCGCTCGCGGGCCACCGCGTCGTCGTCACGGCCGACAAGGACTTCGACGAGGCGGCCACCGGCCGCGTGCGCCACCTCGGTACGCGCGACCTCCTGGCCGACGCGGGCGGATCGATCGACCTCGCGGTC
>JAKOQS010000244.1 GCA_029778235.1 Chloroflexota bacterium
CCATCCGCTACAACACCGGCACCGTGGCGCAGCCTGGTCCGCTCCTCGACCTCCGGCACATCGACGGGCTCGACATCCGCGGCAACGTCCAGCCGCTCACCTCTGGCTCGCTGGCGTCGATCGTGGACTGCACGGGAGTCGTCCAGTGAAGCCGCTCCTCGCCCTGGCCGCGCTCGCCTCCGCGCTCGTCGCCGCGGCGACCGTCGCCTGGATCGTGTCGCACGGCCGGCGCGAGCTCCCGATGACCCGCTACGCGGAGCCAGAGGACGGCGCCCAGCCGTGGGACCTCCCCGCCGGCTGGGCCCGGGTCCACGCCACGGGTCTCGCCGGATGACCGAGCGCCCGCAACCGGTCCGCGCAGCCGATCCCGTCGTCGACCCTCTGCTCGAGGCGTTCGTCGAGCTCGCGCGCTCGGCCATCCGGGGCGATCGCGAGGCCGCCGAGCGGCGTGGCAAGATGGCCGTGGTCGGACGGCGGAAGCGGGAGGGGCGAGTGGCGTGACGTGGATCGGGTGGCTGCATCCGGATGACCGGGGGTGGGTGAACCCCGTCTGGGTCTCGCTCGCGGTCCTCGGCGACGAGCAGGACATGGAGGAGCGGATCGAGCGAGCCTGGCTCGCCCAGGTCGCGCCGTGGAGCGGGCACCGCAGGCGCTTCGCCGACGGCATTCTTCGCCAGTACCCGCTCACCCAGCCCAAGGACAACTGCCAGCGCTGCAACCGCTGGACCGGCGACGAAGACGAGCCGTGGGAGTTGGACCACATGGTCGAGCTCGTGTACGGCGGCCTCGACGACCCGACGAACCTCGTCCGACTGTGCACGCCATGCCACCGCGACAAGCCGTTGCCGCCGGACGAGACCCGGGGCGACCATGAGGCGATGCGAGCGTTCGTCATCGACTGGCTCCGCCGGGGCCCGGTGGCCACATGAGCAACCGGCCCCTGCCCACGCACCGCGGGGACCTCGCCGGCCTGCGCGTCAGGCGGTATGTCCGCGTCTCGTCGGAGGAACAGGGCCGCAAGTACGGACCCGACGGCCAGCACGAGCGCATCGACGAGGCGATCGCTGAGCTCGGGCTCAAGGAAGTCGGGCCGCCGTTCGTTGACGAGCACTCCGCCTGGGCGCGGTCGGACGAGCGGCCGGAGCTCGCGCGGATCCTTGCCGAGGCGGCCGCAGGATCGTTCGACGTCCTCGTCGTCGCGTACTTCAGCCGCTGGTCGCGCGACACGGAGGTCGCGCTCCGGATGCGGAGACAGCTCCACGACGCCGGCGTCGTCCTCTGGTTCGGCGACGAGGGCTTCCTCTCCTCGGACCGCGATGCCCACGAGCGGTTCCTCGACGAGGCGGTCGGCGCGGAGAAGTTCAGCCACCGCCTCTCGCGCACGATCTCGCGGACCCTCGCGGCGAAGTACGAGCGCTACGGCGACCAGGCAGGCTCTCCCGGCCTCGGGTTCCGCCGGACGCCGCAGCCGGAGGCCCGCCTCGCGATCGACCCGGCGACCATGCCCCGCGTCGTCGCGATGTTCGAGCGGTACGCCACTGGCGACGTCAGCTACCGGGACCTCGAGCGCGAGTTCGGGATCGCAGAGGGCGGCGTCCGGGCGATCCTCTCCAACCCGCTCTACAACGGCTGGGCGGTCCGTCATCGCCGACGGCCGGACGAGGTGCGCATCGCGGCTCCCTGGCGCAGCGCGCCGCCGGTCCCCGACGAGCTCTGGTCTCGCGTCGTCGAGGTCCGCCGGATGCGGACGCTGAACGCGGGGCGGTCACGGGCGAGGCGGACGTACCTGCTCGCCAAGCGCCTCTGGTGCGCCTGCGGCCACGCGATCGCCGCCGACACCGCACAACAGCGCAACGGCTCCCAGCTCCGCCGCTACCGGCACGAGGACTGCCCGCTTGGGGGCAAGGTCACCTGGAAGGCTGAGCACTACGAAGAGCCGATCGCCGCCCAGGTGGCCGCCATCCGTCTCGACGAGTCGGCGCTCGAGCGGATCCGCCGCATCGCCGGCCGACCAGCTCCGGTCACGACGGACCTGCGGCGTGCGCAGCTCGAGCGCGAGCTTCGGGCGAAGGCGACCGACCATGCCGCCCGGCGGATCACGACCGAGGCCTACCTCGCTGAGCACGCCCGGATCACGGGCGAGATCGACGGCCTGGTCGCCGTGCCGGTGGCGGCGCCGATCGATGATGCCGACGAGGTGATCGCCCGGCTGCGGGAGCTGCGGACGACGTGGGCGAGGGCGACGGACGAGGCCCGGGCAGCCCTCGTGGCCAGGATCTATCGCCGGATCACCGTCGCCGGCGGCGACTTCGCCTCGGTCGAGCTGACCGAGGAGGCCAAGCGCCTCGGGCTAGCTCTGGTCATGCCGGAGACTGTGGTTTTGGCGCGCCCGGCGAGACTCGAACTCACGGCCTTCAGGTCCGCAACCTGACGCTCTATCCACTGAGCTACGGGCGCGCGTGCCGACGCGAGGTTCGCTGGCGGAGAGGGAGGGATTCGAACCCTCGAAGCAGCTTACGCCACTTGGCGGTTTAGCAAACCGCTGCACTAGGCCTCTATGCGACCTCTCCGTCGCGTGGCGGACGGGATGATAGCACGGGGCCGGAGCCGGCCTTCACCCGGAGCCGGCCTTCACCCGGAGCCGGCCTTCGCGTTGACAGCGCCGGGCCGGACCCCTACGCTCACAGGCCTGATGGGGACACGCGCGTTCTACTTTCGTCGCCCGGCATGACCGAGTCCTGGCCCTAGCCCGGACCTCGGGCCGTGCCGGGTGAGCAGAGGTGCGGAGCCTCTGCTTTTTCTTTTGTCCCGCGACCCGCTCCGGAAGGGACGATGTCGATGTTCGTCGTGATGGCGCCGGACGCCACCGAAGACCAGGTCAACAACGTGAAGAGCCACATCCTCGCGGAGGGGCTGGCGGCACACGAGAATCGGGGGACCGAGCGCGTTGTGGTCGCCGCCCTGGGCGAGGTGGGCCCGCGCAAGGACGTGCTGCAGAGCCGGTTCGCCGCCCTGCCGGGAGTCGAGTCCGTGACGCCGATCAGTCGACCGTTCAAGCTCACGTCCCGGGAGTTCCACCCGGAGGACACGGTCGTCCGCGTGCGCGACGTCGCGATCGGCGACGGATCGTTCACGGTGATGGCCGGACCCTGCTCGGTCGAGTCGCGCGACCAGCTCTTCGAGACCGCGGAGGCCGTGGCAGCCGCCGGCGCCAGCGTGCTGCGCGGCGGTGCGTTCAAGCCGCGGACGAGCCCGTACTCCTTCCAGGGTCTCGGCCTCGAGGGCCTCCGGCTGCTGGCCGAGGCGCGGGAGCGGACCGGCCTGCCAGTGGTCACCGAGGTGATGGAGCCGGCGCAGGTGGATCTCGTCGCCGAGTACGCGGACATCCTCCAGATCGGCGCGCGGAACATGCAGAACTACTCGCTGCTGATGGCCGTGGGCCGGGTCGCCAAGCCGGTCCTGCTCAAGCGCGGGTTCGCCGGCACGATCGAGGAATGGCTCATGGCCGCCGAGTACGTCATGAGCAGCGGCAACCCCAACGTGATCCTCTGCGAGCGTGGGATCCGGACGTTCGAGACGTACATGCGCAACACGCTCGACCTGGGCGCGGTCCCGCTCCTCCACCACCTCACGCACCTGCCGGTGGTCACCGACCCGTCGCACGCGACGGGCAAGCGGGTCCTGGTGAAGCCGCTCGTCCTCGGCAGCGTGGCGGTGGGGGCCGACGGCACCCTTCTCGAGGTCCATCCGCGGCCGGAGGAGGCGCTCTCCGACGGCGAGCAGTCGCTCACCCTGCCGCTCTTCGGCGAGATCATGGACCTTGTCGGGCCGGTGCACGACGCGGTCAAGTCGCTCCACGGCGACCCGGTCCTCTCCGCCTCGGCCCTCAAGATCGGCGGCGCGAAGCATTGACCGCGGCCGGCGGCGCATCCGTCCGGGATGGCGCCGCGCTCGTCCGACGAGCCGCGCGCCTGCGCGGCGAGCCGCGCCTGCCCGGCGACAAGTCGATCTCGCACCGGGCGCTGCTGCTGGCGCTGCTCGCGGAGGGCGAGAGCACGGTCCGCGCGGCGGGCGATGGCGAGGACGTGCGCACGACCGCGGCGGTGATCGCGCGGCTGGGCGCGTCCGTGGAGCGCCTCGCGGAGCGGGATGGCCGGGTCGACTACCGCGTGGCCTCGCCGGGCCGGGAGCGGCTCGCCGAGCCGGACGGCGTCCTCGACTGCCGCAACTCCGGGACGACGCTCCGGCTCACGGCCGGGATCGTCGCCTCACGGCCGGTCTTCGCCGTCCTCGACGGCGACGCATCGCTGCGTCGCCGCCCGGTGGCGCGGGTGGCGCGGCCGCTCACCGAGATGGGTGCCACGGTCGCGGCGCGCGGCGGCGGGACGCTCCCGCCGGTCGCGGTGACGGGGGCCTCCCCGCTGCGCCCCATCGATCACGCCACCGCCGTCCCGAGCGCGCAGGTGAAATCGGCGATCCTCCTCGCGGGCCTGGGGGCCGAGGGGACGACGACGGTGCGCGAGACGGTCGCCACGCGCGATCACACGGAGCGGATGCTCCGAGCCCGCGGCGTGGAGGTGCGGACGGAGCCCTGGGCGGCAGAAGGCGACGTGGCCGCCGGCGCTCCCGGGTCCGCCACGATCGGCGGCCCCGCGGGTGCCCGCGCGAGCGTCGACGGCCCGGCCCGCGTGGCGACCGCGGATGAGTCGGTGCCGTCCGACCCGTCCGCCGCGGCGTTCTGGCTGGTCGCGGGAGCCGCCCACCCCGACGC
>JAKOQS010000245.1 GCA_029778235.1 Chloroflexota bacterium
CCAGGCGGCGCGGACGGCGCGCGGCCCGGGAAGCTCGATGCCGGGCGTGGTGCGGCCGCGCGGTCGCGGCCCGGCCGGCGCCGGCGGGCCCTGGGCGACCCCGTCGCCCCCGGCGTCCGGCGGCCCGCCGCCGGACCGCCCGGCCTCCTCCGGCCCGGTCTCCGGCACGACGGTCACGCGCGGGCTGAGGGGGGCAGGCGGTCGAATCCCTCGGCCGGCAGCGGCTCGCAGCGGATCGGTCGGTCCTCCCGGTAGCCCATGAGGTAGTCGGCCTGGATGAGCTGGTGGAGCTGGCTCGTCCCCTCGTAGATCACGGCCGCCTTGCTGTTGCGCAGGTAGCGCTCGACCGGGAACTCGTTGCTGTAGCCGTTCGCGCCGTGGACCTGGATCGCGTCCAGTGCGCTCTGCACGGAATGCTCGGTGGCGAACCACTTCGCCAGGCTGGTCTCCCGGGTGGTGCGCGCCCCGCGGTTCTTGAGCCAGCCCGCCTTCCACACGAGGAGCCGGCCCGCCTGGATCCCGGCATCCATCTTCGCGAGCATCTGGGCGACCAGCTGGTGTCGCCCGATCTCCTGGCCGAACGTCTCGCGCTCGTGGGCGTACCTCACGCTCGCGTCCAGGCACGCCTGGGCGAGGCCGACGGCGCCGGCGGCGACGGTGTAGCGGCCCTGGTCGATGGCGCTCATGGCGACGAGGAAGCCCTCGCCCTCCTCGCCGACGCGGTTCGCGGCGGGCACGCGCAGGTCCGTGAAGGTGAGCGTGCCGGTGTTGCCCGCGTGGATGCCCAGCTTGCCCTGGAGCGTCCCCGTCTCCAGCCCGGGCATCCCCCGCTCCAGGAGGAACGCCGTGATCCCGCGGTGGCGCCGCTCGCGGTCCACGGTGGCGAACACGAGGAAGTGGTCGGCGACGTCCGCCAGGCTGATCCAGATCTTGGAGCCGTTGAGGACGTAGTCGTCGCCGTCGCGGCGGGCGGTCGTCCGGAGGGCGGCGGCGTCGGTCCCGGAGCCGGGTTCCGTGAGGGCGAAGGTCGCCAGCTTCCTGCCCTGCGCCTGCGGGACCAGGAACCGCTGCTTCTGGTCCTCGTTCGCCCACTGGAGGAGCGCAAGGCTGTTGAGCCCCACGTGGACCGACATGATCACGCGGAACGCGGTGTCCGCGCGCTCGAGCTCCTCGCAGAGGATGGCCAGGCTGATGTAGTCCATCCCGGCGCCGCCGTAGCGCTCGGGGATGGGCGCGCCGAGGTAGCCGAGCTCCCCCATCGCCCGGAACACCTCGAGGTGCACCTCGTGGTTCGCGTCCCATTCGCGGATGTGCGGCTCGATCTCCGCCGCGGCGAACTCGCGGACGCTCTGCTGGACGAGGCGGTGCTCCTCGGTGAGCGTGAAGTCGATCACGGCGGCTCTCCGGGTGGCGGGCGGGAGGGTGGCGGTGGCGGCGGCCGATGGCGCGGGGACGGGCCGATTCTACGGGTGGGCGTGCGCGAGTGGCGCGAGCATTGAGCGACGGCGACCAGGCGCGGTATGGTGGGCCGGTGCCGGGGGATGGCGGGATCGATCCTGCCGGCGGACGACGGCCGGGGGGTTTGGTGGACGGCACATTCCTGCCCACGATCGAGGGGCTTCGCAAGGTCAGGCCGGCCGCGGTCGCGTGGCTCGGCCTCACGGTCGTGGGGGTCGTGATCGGCGCCTGGTACGTCGCCCTGCTCGGAGACGGCGGCCGCCCCGTCGATGGTCACACGTACTTCCAGGCACGGCTCGACCACCTGTACGTCGTCGCGTGGCCGGGGACGGACGGCTACACGTACGCGCCGGCATTCGCCCAGGCGCTGGCCCCGCTCGTGGCCACCGGGTGGTCAACCTTCATGCTGGTGGGCCGGGCGGCGGCGGCCGGATCCGTCGTCGTGCTCGCCGGCCCGCTGTCGCCGCTCGCATTCCTCGCCTCGAGCGTCGCCTCGGAGATCAACGCCCTCAACGTGCACCTGTTCGTGGCGATGGCCGTGGTCCTCGGGTTCCGATGGCCGGCCGCCTGGGCCTTCATCCTGCTCACGAAGGTCACCCCGGGCGTCGGCCTGGCGTGGTTCGCGGCACGGCGGGAGTGGCGGTCGCTGGCGATCGCGCTCGGAGCCACCGCCCTGATCGCTGGCGCCTCGTTCATCCTCGCACCGGGCCAGTGGGCCGACTGGGCACTGGCGCTCACAGGGGCGACGCGGGCGGACCCGGGCTGGACGCCCGTGACGGGTCCGCTCTGGCTGCGGATGGTGCTGGGCGGTGCGATCGCCGCGTGGGGCGGACGGACTGATCGAGCCTGGACGGTCCCGGTCGCGGTGATGCTGTCGCTCCCGGCCGTGTGGTGGCCGGCGCTCTCGATCCTCGTCGCGACGATACCGTTCCTCATCTGGTCCCCCGCCACGTGGATCCTGCCCTCCCGGCTACGCCCGACCCGGTGGCGACCCGTCCTTCGCGATCGGCCGGGCGCGCCGACGGGGGGTGTCCGGGAGCCGGCCGGCACGGTATCCTCGTGACGGTCGAGGGTCGGCCCGGTCCCCTCCCAGATCCGTCCTCCCGAGCGGGCGCACGCACGCCGAGGCACGCCATGACGACCACCGACGCCCGGGAGACGACCGGCCAGGATCTCGCCGCCCTCGCCGAGGCGCACCTGACGCCGGTCCTGGGCCGGTACTTCGAGCGCAGCTGGGAGCGTGGCGAAGGCCACCTGCTGTACGACACCGCGGGCCGCGGGTACCTGGACTTCGCGAACAGCATCGCGGTGTCGGTGCTCGGCCACCATCATCCGGCGGTCACGGCCGCGATCCACGCGCAGGTGGACCGGATGATCGCCCCGATGGCCGCGATGGGCTACGCGGAGTCCACCGTCCGCCTCGCCGACCGGCTCGTCGCGACGCTCCCCGACCCGATCGACACCGTCTTCTTCCTCAACTCCGGCTCGGAGGCGATCGAGGCCGCGATCAAGCTGGCCCGGCGCGTGACGGGCCGGCCGGCGATCGTCGCCTTCACGGGCGCCTTCCACGGCCGGACGATCGGCGCCACGTCGATCACCAGCTCGAACGTCAACTACCGGACCGGCTACGAGCCGCTCCTGCCGTCCGTCTACCTGACGCAGTACCCGCGGGTCTACCGGGACTTCGGCGGCGACGAGGAGCGGGCGGTCCGGGTGACGATCGGCCACCTCGAGGCCCTCTTCGCCACGACGGTGCCCGGCGAGAGTGTCGCCGCGGTCATCATCGAGCCGGTGCAGGGCGAGGGCGGGTACATCCCCGCGCCGCCGGCCTTCCTCCGGGCGCTGCGCGCCATCTGCGACCGCCACGGGATCCTGCTGGTGACGGACGAGGTCCAGGCCGGCTTCGGGCGGACCGGGCGGATGTGGAGCTTCGAGCACGCCGGGATCGTGCCGGACGTGGTGTGCACGGCGAAGGCGATCGCGAACGGCCTCCCCCTCTCCGCGCTGATGTCCCGGCGCGAGCTCCAGGAGCGCTGGGGCAAGAGCGCGCACGGCACCACGTACGGCGGCAACCCGGTCGCGTGCGCGGCGGGCGTCGCCGTGATCGACACGATCGTCGGCGAGGACCTCGTCGCGAACTCCGCGGCGCGGGGAGCGGAGCTGATGGCAGGGCTCCGGGCGATCGCCGATGCGGACGAGCGGATCGGCGACGTCCGCGGGCTGGGGCTCATGATCGGGGTCGAGTTCGTCAAGGATCGCGCCACGCGCGAGCCCGACGGGGAGACCTGCGAGGCCGTCATCCAGGCGTGTGCCGACGAAGGCCTCCTGCTCATCTCCTGCGGCATCGAGCACAACGTCATCCGGTGGATCCCGCCGATCGACGTGACCGGTGAGGAGGTCAACCAGGCGCTCTCGACCTTCGGCCGGGTCCTCGCAGAGACGCGG